>PUMM01000021.1 GCA_003551365.1 Clostridia bacterium | reverse complement strand
CGCGGATGAGCACCGCCTGCGGGTCATCCTGCCGGAGGCACACCACATTCAGACAGTGGTGCAGGCCGTATATCAGATACACGTAGGCAGTACCCGGCGGCCCGTACATCGGTTCTGTGCGGGCGCTCCTCCGGTAGGCGAAGGCATGACAGGCCCGGTCCAGCACCCCGCAGTAAGCCTCCGTTTCCACAATCGTGCCGCCGACTGCTCCCCCGCCGGGACAGCACCGCAGCAGGTGCCTCCCGATCAGGGCTCGGGCCAGAGAAACGGCGTCGATGGCATAGAAGCTGGGTGGCAGTGCACGCATGGTAGCTAGTCCAAAATCACCTCGCCGGTCTCTGTGTCCCCCCGCCACTCGATTTTTGTGGCAAATCCACGCGACAGCTGGGTGATCTCTTCGATGATATCCTGGGCTTCCTCCCCCTCCGCCAGTACGGGACGTCCGCGCCGGCTGCGGGGCAGTTTCCAACCCAGGGTGACCGGATGCAGCACCATGCGATGCAGGCGACGCTCACAGAACTGCACCTCGGGCATGACCGTTCGCCAGAACATCTCCTGGGAGGGGAATCCCTGTGCGTCGCAGTCGGTTCGTCGATCGTACAGTTGATCCGGGGTTGCCTCCAGTGATAAACCGTAACGATCATAGATCTCGTGCGGCAGCCAGCGTATGCTTTCGTTCTGGAAGATGAAGTTACCGAGACTGTAGAAGATGGGGCGCCCCTGGTATATCTCAATACCGCGCAAATAGTGCGGCCCATGCCCCACCACTGCATCTGCACCGGCATCTACCGCGCGATGGGCAAATTCGCGTACAAACTCCGCTGGTTGTCGCAGGTCACCCATAGCTGATTCGTGCGTGTGCAGGCTGAATATGACCCAATCCGCCTGGCGCGCCGCTCCCTCAATGGCGCGCAGGTTGGCCTGCAGGTCATCACACTGCGGCTCTGTCCGCACCCGGTGCTCTTCTCCCTCTACGAATTGAAAGTCCGCCCCGGGAAGATCAAACGTGTCCCGGTCGTCCTCCGAGTCACGCGAGAAGATGGCGCTGCGCATCCGTTTCATCTCTTGCAAACCCAGATTCTCGCTCAGTTTGCGCAGGCGTTCAATCTCCGCCCCGGGGACTTCAAACCTGGTTTCGTACCGGAGCGGGTTGAGCCCCGGTCGTCCCGGCAGATCGGGGCGCTGCTGCCCGGCCTGCGCTCCGGGGGGAAAGGTGGAGGAAGCGGAGATGATGGCGGTCCTTCCGGCAGCAGTATCCAGGTAGGCCGGCGATCGCGCCACGGCCAGGTTCTCGCCCACGCCTGCGTGCACCATGCCGCGGGCATCGAGGTGCGCGCTTGTGGACAGCAGCCCGCCAAATGACCAGTCCATGGAATGATTGTTGGCGCGGGCAAATAGATTGAAACCGGCCCACTGCAGGTCATCGGCTATGATGGGATCACCGACGACATATGTTCCCCCGCTCATGGCTGCCGGATACCCCTCGTAGTCGGTGAGCAGGCCTTCAAGGTTGGCAAAACTGATGTCCGAGTCCCGGATGATCTTCAGCATGCGGGTGAAGTTTTCCTCTTCATATGGCTTCAGCCGACGGGTGATGAGGCAATCGCCCGTCAATACCATCGTTGCGGTGCTGCCTTCTCGTGGATTGTGCATCGTTTTCTCCCTTCCCTTCTGAGGTGAAATTGACCCCGGGGTTCGGCACTGATAGCATTAACGCGAAATGGAGGTGAACCGGCCGATGCTCCGCTCCTCACTGATTGCCAGACTGGCCCTGCTCATCGCCATGGGGGCGGTTCTGCACTGGATTGAAAATGCCTTTTTGGTGCCCATACCGGTCCCCGGTGCGCGTCTGGGTCTGGCCAATGCTCTGACACTGTATGCTCTTTACGCATGGGGCCTGTCCCACGGCATCTATGTTGCGGCTGGCCGCGCCTTTCTCGGTGCCCTGATAGGTGGCACTCTCGGAACTCCGGCCTCGGTCATGAGTTTCTCCGGGGCACTCACGGCTGCCCTGGCCATGCACCTCACACTGCAGCTGCCAGTGGGACCCGTAGGGGCGAGTATTGTCGGTGCGCTGTCGCACAACATGGCCCAACTTTTCGTCTTCGCTCTCATAACTATGTATGCAGGCGTCTTCACCTACGCCCCCTATCTCATACTTCTGGCCATTCCTGCCGGGTTCATCACCGGCATAGTCGCGATCCAGCTACTGAAATATCGGGGAAGCATCGATCAGGCCCGCAATCAGCTCCCCTCCCTGGAGGAGGATTGATCGCACAGGGTATTCAGCTCCCGGGCAATCTCGGGCGCCGTATCCCCCGGACTGACCACCGCAAAGACGGTGCGCTCGCCGGCCAGAGTGCCGATAATCGGCTCCCAGTTGAGTGCATCGATGGCCTCGGCCACCGCTTGTGCCGTGGCCGGCAGTGTGTCAATTACCAGCATGCAATCGCTGTGCTGCACCCGCAGCACCGAATTGTACAGGGTGTGCAGCAGCTGCTGGCTGATGTCGTGCCGCTGAACGGTGGATGATTCGGCGTAGTGATATGTTCCACTATCAGTGGGGATTTTTACCAGTCCCAACTCTTTGATGTCTCGCGATACTGTGGCCTGCGTTGCCTCAATGCCCTCCTCACGCAACGCATCCACTATCTCCTCCTGGGTGCTTATGTCTTTCCGCTGCAGAATTGACAGTATTCGCATCTGTCGTCTTCTCTTCACAGTTCGTCCCCTCCGTCGGCGGTGGCTTTGACCATACGTTTTCTGCGCATTCGTCCTTACCTATTCGTTTTCCGCACGGCATATCCTCCCGTGGGGCAGGGATCGGAGGGGAAATCACGGCTGCCTCACTGATGGGGAGGAGGGGGCGTTCACCCCCTCCCCTGCGCTCAGCCGCTCTCGTCAATGGGTACTGTTCGCTCACATCCGCATGCCGGACAGCGGCAGAGGTGCAAGCACTGCCGCCCGGCATCCAGCTCTTCACCCTGTTCCTGGTAGGGGCTGCCGGAGCCATAGTGGTCACTCACTGGTCCGAGATCCTCGAGCAGCGTGTCTGCATCGCAGTTTGGACATTTCTCAGCCAGGCTCTGCGTCCCACTGCACACCGGACATCGAGACACGGGCATTCCTCCCTTCGCAGTTTGCCGTATTAGCATCCCACCCGCGGCGGGAACTATTACGGTGCCCGGTCGGGAGGCGGAATCATCTACGTTCTCCCAGGGCGGCACGCCCGCTGTATATGATCCCCCGTTCTCCGTCCACCGTTATCTGTTCACCAGCAGCAATGCAGGCTGAAGCGTCAGCTGCTCCGACCACAACGGGAATGCCCTGATCCAGACCCACCAGGACCGCGGGCGAACTCAGCCCCGCTTCGGCGGCCACTATCGCCGCTGCACGTTGAACCACAGAGCCGAACCCGGGTACCCAGCTACTGATGACGAGAATATCTCCTTCTTCCATTCGTGGCTCGGTGTCTCCCCGGGACGTCCCGAGCACCGCTCGTCCCACTGCATGCCCGCTGCCCACTCCGGTTCCCCGGCACAGTATGGAACCCAGCGTTCTGACCTGCACGGTATCGGTTGTGCCGGGACCATCCGGAGCTCCGCTGGTGATCACCACCAGACTCCCGCCCGCCACCAGGCCCCGGCGCAGCACGGCCTCCTGCGCTTTTTCCACTACATTGGCCGCCTCCTCCTCGACCGTTGCTCTCACCCCCCACACCAGTGCCAGCTGCCGGGCTACCGGGGGTGAGGTGGTGACGGCGGTGATGGGAGCGGCCGGGCGGTTACGGGCTATCATGCGCGCAGTGTAGCCGGAACGGGTGGGCGTCAATATGGCATCCGCCTCCAGCTGCCTGGACATAGTTACAGCCGCCTCCGCCACCGCATCGGTTACGGTGTCCACGGCGGATGGGTCGCGCAGTCGGGCTGGAGAGGTCCACCCCGCCTTGGTCCACCCCGCCTCGGTCCTCTCCGCGATTGTTCGCATCATCTGCACCGCCTGAACCGGATGCCTTCCCACTGCCGTCTCCGCCGACAGCATTATGGCATCCGTACCGTCGATTATGGCATTGGCCACATCGCTGGCCTCGGCGCGGGTTGGGCGGGCATTTTCGATCATGGATTCCAGCATCTGAGTGGCGGTGACTACCGGTACGCCAGCATCGTTGCAGCGCCTTATGATGTCTTTTTGAATCAGCGGTATGTCCTCGGGAGCGTAGTCAGATCCCAGATCACCGCGCGCCACCATGACGCCGTCTGACACCAGCAGAATATCCTCCAGCGCCTCATACCCGGACCGGGTCTCCAGCTTGGCCATCACAGCGGGGCGACAGCTGTCCCGGGCACTGATCTCATCCAGGTAGTCTTTGACTTTTACCACGTTTTCCGCCTTCTGGACAAAGGACAAAGCCACCCAGTCTGCCCCACACCGCACGGCCATCTCGAGATCTCGTCGATCATCGCTGGACAGAAACGGGATTTCGAGTCGGGTGGCGGGGAAGGCAACCCGGTCACCCGCGGACACGCGACCGGCCGACATGGCGCGCGCCACTATGCTGTCGGCATCCAGCACCTGCTCAACGGACAGCTCCAGTTTGTCATCACCAATCAAAAGCGGATCGCCGGCAGACATGCGCGCGGCAAAGTTGTCGGTGGACAGGCGAATCTCCCGCATCTTCCGCGCTCCGCCCGCGGGGACTGCTCCCATGGAACCCTGGGGAGGCGTGTCTCCGCTCCCCACGTACACCAGCTGATCCGGATGCAGGTCTTCGTCGCCCTCTGCGTGAGCGACCCGCACCTCCGGTCCCCTGGTATCGAACATCACTGCCGGCAGCCGTCCCACTTCGGGTTCATTTTCACCGAGGCGCGCGATTGTGTCGGCCTGATCCCTATGGAAATCCTCTTCACCATGGGATAGATTCAGCCGGGCGACATCCATACCCGCACCATAGAGTTGGGCAACAACCTCTTCCTCCGCACAGGCGGGTCCCAGGGTGGCCACGATCTTGGTCCGGCGCATCTTCATCCCCCTCGCATCACATGGATAGTTGTTCGCGGATCTGCAGGGTATTGTATTGTTCGTCTTCTGTATCATTTCGGGTGTCCGTGCCCTGGGCCGGAAACCGGCAGAAGAGGTTTCCGGCTGGTTCCCGCCTCCCCTCCGCCGCATACCGAGCCGGCGAGATTTCGGGGAGCCATGGGGCCCAGGTTGTGGCCGAACCTCGCACTCACATACTGGCCTGCACGGGAACTCCCCGGCTCAGGACCAGGGGCCTTTCCCGCTCCAGCGGGGAGATTTCACGCGAGAGCCGGCAGAACCTCACACCCCCAGTTGGAGCAGAGCGTGCGCCGCTCGCAGGGCCGTCAGGTAATCCGGGGCGGTGTATTGCACCGTGAGAGGATCAATCCTTTTGGCCCCGGGCAGCAGGTGTGACCCATCCGCCTGTGAGGTACTGTCAAACTGCACGGTTATGACCACGGGCACGTCGACAACCATGGGTTCGGGAAGGTCGGCAGCCAGCGCAGCCCGCACCCCATCATAGATCAGTCGTCGGGATTTGTGTGGGTGCACCGAGCGAGCTGCCTGCCTGCCGGCCTGCACCTTGACCTGTGCCGTGTGAACCCCCGGAATGAGGTCTTCGGCCTCGGCCACGGTGCAGTCATCTCCGCTGACGAAGACCACAGGCACTCCATAATGTCCGGCCGCTGCGGCATTCATGCCGATCTCCCCGAGGCGTCGTTCATTTACCCTGTACTGCAGTACCGATCCCGTGTAGGTATGATTGAGTACTCCGGGGGTACCAGCCATGCAGTGATAGCCTATGAACAGTACGGCGTCATAGCTTTCGTCCAGCCCCTCCACCATGCTCATGGGCTTGGGACTCCCCGATATCAGCTCTGCGCGTGGATCCAGGTCCTCAATCACGATGTTACGCATCGATCCATGACTGTCGTTGACGACCACCTCGTCCGCACCTTCGTCGAATGCCGCGGTGACCGCAGCGTCAGCTTCTGCTGTCATCAGCTGGCGGAAACGACCATAATCCTCACCGTCCTGAAACGTCTCCTGCCAGTTTACGACTCCGGCCACGCCTTCCATGTCCACCGATATATAAATCCGCAATATGATTCACTCCTGTCCTTCAGATTTGTCGTCATCTCCTGTATTCTCCTCATGGAGGCACGTTACCTCCCGGCGCAATTGGAGGAGATTGCACACTCAATCCGGAAAAAGTAGGCGGTACCTGCGCCGACTATGTACCCGAACCGGAAAGGATGAATTATTTTGATGCACGATGGTGAACGTAAGGAGCTCAGCTTTTCTACCCGCGCCGTTCATCCAGTCGAACCAGAGTCTACGGATGGAGTCCGGCCGCACGCCCCTCCCATATATCAGACCTCCACCTTTTTGTTTGACAATGTAGAGCAGGGCGCACGTAGGTTCGCCGGTGAGGAGGAGGGCTACATCTACTCCCGCCTGGGCAACCCCACCACCCGCATCCTGGAGATGACGGGTGCCGATCTGGAAAACGCCGAGGATGGAGCCGCGTTTGCCTCGGGAATGGGAGCCATAAGCGCCGTGCTGCTGCAGCTGCTCTCCGCGGGAGATCACCTGGTGGCCGGCCGGACACTCTACGGCTGCACCTACAGCCTTATGCAGGGCATCCTGCCGCGTATGGGGGTACAGGTCACATTTGTCGACGCCACGGATATCACGGCGGTGAAGGAGGCCGTGCGCCCGGAAACCCGGGTTCTGTACGCCGAGACTCCCGCCAATCCCAGTATGGACCTCGTCGACCTGGAAGCCTTTGCCGCCCTGGGAAGGGAAACGGGAGCCACCACTGTGGTGGACAACACCTTCATGTCTCCCTATCTGCAGCGTCCGCTGGACTGGGGCATAGATGTTTCCGTGCACAGCGCCACCAAGTACATCGGCGGACACGGCGATGTGGTTGCCGGGCTGGCGTTCTCGAGCGCCGACCTAGTGGCCGAGGTGAAGGAAGAGGCGCTGAAAGACATAGGTGCTATTCTCGGGCCCTTCGATGCCTGGCTTCTGATTCGTGGACTCAAGACGCTCCCCCTCCGCATGGAAAAGCACAGCACAAACGCACAGACCATCGCAGAGTGGCTGCAAGAGCACCCGCGGGTGAGCAGGGTGAGATATCCGGGACTGCCGTCGCATCCGCAGCACCAGCTGGCGCGCCGGCAGAACCCGCGCGGTCTCTACGGGGGCATGCTCTCACTGGAGATGGAGGGAGGGTTTGAAGCGGGTCGCCAGCTGTTGGATCGGGTTCGCCTGTGTACTCTGGCCGTCAGTCTGGGCGCAACCGACACACTGATCGAACACCCCGCCTCCATGACCCATTCAACGATTGATGAAAAGGACCAGCGGGCTGTGGGCATTTCACCGGGTCTGGTGCGCATGAGCGTGGGTGTGGAGGACTGTGATGATCTCCTCAGTGATCTGGAACAGGCCATGCGTGGCCTCTAGAGGCGGATATGCCGGGGCGGTCAGTGGTCGGCTCGACGCGGCCCTCCCCGGCTTCTGTGCGCACCCGGACGCCAGCTGAACACAGAATACTGTATGGGTTCGCCGGTATGTGCGGACATCTCACGGTACAGCGCCCGGGTCAGCCGGGCCGACAATCGCAGGCTGTCCTCATCCTCTATCTTCACGTGCGATTTCTGCCGCAGAGACACTGAACTGGTACCTCCCGGTAGTGGCAGGACTTCGTCAGCACTGACTCCGAACCGCTGCAGGTCCGTGATGGTGAGGAGGACAAACACGGGACAGCGCAGCCTTTCGCCCGGCCGCGGCTCCTCCGTGGGAACGGGAGCACGCAGCACCCGGCAGATGCCGAAGAACCGACGGAGACGGTGTCCCGTGTACAGAAACAGACGGTCGCCCTCAGTCACGTTGACGCGGCTCCCGGGAAACCAGACGTAACGCTGTCCCCAGGCCAGGTGTCGCTTCTGAGTATAGGGGGAATCCTTCGAACCAACCGTCTTTATCCAGTCTGCCAAGTTTCGTCCTCCTCCCTCATGCGAGCTGTGCTCCGTCTCCGGGGATGCGCACGGAGTGCCCCGGGTCTTCTTTGCCCCGATAGGAGGCAGCATCGACGACGTCAAACAGCTCGGATGGACTCTCTGCATCATCGGGATAAGCCGCCACCCCGATGCTCAGCGTAAACTGAATCTCGTCACCCACCTCTTCCTCCAGTACCCGCAGCAGACGACCGGCGACGCTCAGGCCGCCGCGTCTTTCCGTCCCCACCAGCACAGCCAAAAATTCGTCCCCGCCATAGCGAATGATGCGATCGTCCCGTCGACAGACCCGGCGGAGGCAGTCGACGACGCAGCGAATGACTGCATCCCCCGCAGCGTGCCCCTGCGAATCGTTAATGCTCTTCAAATCGTCAATATCAATGAAGAGAAAGGAGAAGGGAATTTCCTGCTGCACAAGTGCAGCTCCCTCGCCACTCATCCACTCGGTCAAAAACCGGTAGTTGTAGGCTTCTGTCATTCCGTCCCGCAGCGCTGCTTCCCGCTGCTGTTCCAGCTGATACGGCAGCTGGAAGGCACTGCGCATGCTGAGAATGACGGCCGCGAGCAGTACTGCCGCGACCAGACCTTCGTGGGCATACAACACGGCACATACCAGCGCCAGCGCATGATACAGCACTACGGTATATCGCCGTCTCTTCCAGTATAACTCGAAAAACTCGGTCGCAAAATCTCCCTCTCCCGCGAGGACCAGTCCGGCCGCCACCAGGGCCACATTGACCACATCAAAGGTGATTGAACCGAACAGAAGCGCCAGGGCATGATGCAGCAGGGAAAAGTTCCCAATCTCCCCGCCGAGCAGCTGAAATACTCCAACTCCCACTGCGACACACAGACACTGCTGGCCAAAGTTGAACAGCGAGCTGCGCACCTCTCGCCTCCCGCGCAGAGTCATCACTGCGGCGGCCGCAAAAACGAGCCACATGGCATCAACTGCCCCCAGGTTAACCATCACGGCAAAGAGGGCCATATATCCCAGGTTCAGTGACACCTTGCCAACCGGCACCTCGAGTAGCGCACCCCCGCAGTACAGCAGGGTCAGTGCGGCCCACTGCAGCGGATCGGTGGGAAGCCAGGCACCCCCCGCTGCGGACGCGGCAGCAAAGGCCCCGAGTCCAGCCGCCCCCACCATCCATCGATATACACCCTCACCGGACACCCCTCCCGTGTCCTGTAGATCCGACATGGTTTCCCCCCTCTTCAGCATTCGCCCTCCGTGGTCGGGCCGCAACCTCTTGGTGTTATACTACCCTAGCGAGTGAACGAGACCTCCAGCAGGTGAGTGGAACAGGAGATGCAGGGATCGTATGCCCGAACCAGCATCTCGAGAGCCATAGTTATTTCCTCCTCCGTCTGATCCATAATGGTTGGAACCAGATAGCGCATGTCCGCCTCAATGTTGCCGAGATTCTGAGCGGTTGGGATTATGCAGTTGGCATCCACGATATTGCCATCATCATCCAGCTCGTAATCGTGAAACAGCACCCCGCGCGGGACCTCGGCGGCCCCCACTCCTCGTCCCGCCCTGAGCTGGATGTCCCGGGGTTCCCTCTGCAAGCCCTCCGCCAGAGCATCATCGATCAGCTGTATGCAGTCATGTAAACAGTGCACGCTCTCCACCAGCTGCGCCAGGTTGTTCATGTATGGGTTTACCGTTTCGCGGCCGATTCCCAGGCGATTTGCAGCTCCGACCGCTTCCGGCCGCAGCAGATCCCAGCTGATCTTGACGCGGGCCAGGGCACCGACCATATAGGATTCGCGTGCGTGGCGCGTGTGCTTGGCCGTGGAATGCGGCACCACCCGCTCATTGGTGAGATCGCGGTACTCACAGACGGGATAGGTGTAGCCATCGGTGGTTCGCAGCTGTCCATCGAGCCACGCGTACTCGTCCGGATGGTGCAGCGCCACATACTCCGTCTCTCGATCGAAGTCTGGAACCTGCAGGTCGGAGAATAATTCGACGGCAGCGTCCACGTCGTCCCGGGCCGCCATCAGCCGATCCCTGATCCGTGCCAGCTGCGATTCTTCCGGCAGAATGGAAAAGCCACCCACCCGCATGGACACTGGATGCACCTTGCGTCCACACAACAGGTCGGCCAGGTCATTGGCCAGCTTCTTCAGGCGCAGGGCCCTGTGCACCAGCTCCGGGTGATCATCCACCAGTGCGAGGGCGCTGCCCGTACCCAAAAAATCCGGTGCGGCGAGAAAAAAGATGTGCAGCCAGTGACTCTGCATGATCTCTGCCTGCAGCAGCAGCTTGCGCAGCCGCCGGGTCCGGGTGGAAGGGGTGATATCCAGGGCAGTCTCCAGGGCATCGATGGATGCCTGCGCGTGCCCCACCGCACAGATGCCGCAGATGCGTGAAGTGATGTAGGGCGCCTCGTACCACTTCCTCCCCCGCAGTATGGACTCGAAGAAACGCGGCGACTCCACGATCTGCAGCTCGGCTCTCTCGAGCCGCCCACGGCGCACATTGACCTCTATGTTGCCGTGTCCTTCCAGGCGCGTGATGTGGTGAACATTGATGTTGAGATCGCGCTCCCCGGTCACTGATCTTCCTCCGCATCCGTGCCATATAGTCCCATCTGCCGGCATGCCTCCGTCTCATTCAGACCCGCCTCTGACATGATTCTGATCATCACGGGGATGTTGGCATCCGGCACCGTCCCCCGGCAGCCCACGCAGGCCGATCCCAGGCCGGGACAGAGTGCCCCGCATCCCGCTCTGGTGATGGGTCCCTGACAGAACTCCTCGTCGTCTCCATCATACAGGCACAGATTCTCCTGCATGCGGCACTCGACACACACGGGAAAACTGGGATCGTAGGGGAACCTGCCCAGCAGCAGAGACGTAACCACGTGGGTGAACTCATCGCGATCAATGGGACAGCTTCGAATGTAGTGATCCACCTCCACCACATCATCCAACGGGCGAACCTCAATCACATCATCTGCCACTTCTGTATTATCTCCGTAGACCTCGTCAATGCTTTCCCCGGGCGAACGCAGATTGCGCAGTCCAATTACCCCGCCCGAGGTGGCACAGGCTCCCATGGCCACCAGAACATCTGCTTTGCGGCGGATCTCCCGCAGTACCGGAATCTCAGACCCCCGGGTCACAGCTCCCTCCACAAAGGCTATGTCGTACTCGTCCGAAATGGGGTCCATGGCCTCCCGGAAGGACACGAGATCTATCACCTCCACCAGATCCAGCAGATCTTCCTCCATGTTGAGAATCTGCAGCTGACACCCCTCGCAGCTGGTCAGACTGAACACGCCGACTCGCGGCTTCATTCCGACCGCTCCCGGACCATCTGGCTCTGTAATCGCGCATACGAGAAACAGGGACCATCCCTGCACACGAAGAACGGTCCCTCCTGGCAGTGTCCACACTTGCCGACGCCGCACCTCATGCGGCGTTCCAGCGACAGAAAGATCATCTCGTCGCGAATGCCGGCCGCCCGGGCTTCTGCCAGCACATAGTGGAACATCACATCCGGACCACAGATGAAGGCTCCGGTATTGTGGCCGTCCAGGGGAACCTGACGAAACAGCTCCGTCACCAGTCCGACGTGTCCCTGCCAGGTATCGTCCGCCGTATCCACCGTTATGTAGCATTCGACGGAGTCGTCCGCCTTCCAGCGATCCAGCTCCTCCCGGTAAAGAATCGTGTCGGGAGAACGCGTTCCGTACAGTATTATCAGGCGACCGTATTGATCGCGAGCCTCCAGCGCCGTCTGGATAACGGGACGGAGGGGAACCAGACCCAGCCCACCGGCGACAAACAGCAGGTCGCGTCCCCGCACGGCTGTAAGATCAAAGCCGGTGCCAAAGGGCCCTCTTATTCCGAGTACATCTCCGACGCCCAATCTCTCAATGGCCCGGGTGACATCTCCCACATGCCTGATGTACAGTTCAAAACCGTCACTCATTGACGGCGGAGATGTGACAGATATTGGTGCCTCACCCACGCCCGGAATCGAGACCTGCACAAACTGTCCCGGCATTTGGCCGAGCTGGCGTCCGGATAAAAACCGCAACTTATACCAGGTTTCGTCATCAGTTACACATTTCCTGTCGACTATTTCTGCCGATTCCGGAACGTAGGGAGAGATAACAGTATGTCTTTCGCCCGTCATGTCTCATCCACCCCATCCTTGACATCTTCTCGCAGGGCACCATAGACCTCGGTGGGAATGATGCCGGCCAGACAGGTACGGGCACAGCGGCCGCAGCCGGTGCAGAACAGTTCGCCATACCTCTCCGGGGCGTAGCGACCCTTGTGCTGGAACATGTGCCGCAGACGATCGGCTCTGTCCCGCCGGAAGTTCTCCCCGCCGGCCACCGCCGCAAATTCCAGCAGTGTGCAGGCGTCCCATCGACGACGCCTCTCGCCCTTCCCCAGGTCCAACGCCACGATGTCCTCGACATCGAAGCAAAAGCACGTCGGGCACACCAGATTGCAGCGCCCACAACCCAGACAGCGCTCACCATATTCCTCCCACACCGGGCTCTCCTCCGCCCGGCGCAACAGTTCGGGCAGATCCTCGCGCGGGACGGGCAGATCCTGGGCGCACCGTTCGAAGGCGCGTTCCTTTGCTTTCTGCACCCTCTGTACTTCGCGCACATCATCCCCACCTGCCGCCCGCACCCCCGGGCATTCGGCGAGAAACTCCTCGCCCCGCTTCGTCCCAATCCGCACGTACCAGACATCATCCAGGTCGACCAGCAGCAGATCGAAACCCTCGTCGACCTCCGACGTCCCCATTGCCGCACAGAAGGCAAATTCATCGCAGGGTTCAGGACAGTCCAGGCCAATAATGATGGATCTCTGACGCCTCTGCAGGTAGTGATGGTCGGGTTCGGCGGCGCGGAACACCTCGTCCATCCTCTGGATTGCGGCGAGATCGCACGGTCGCACCGCGAGGAGTACCCGGCGCGGGGATTCAATGTCCTGTTCGTACTGTACTTCCTCCCCGCCGCGCACAGAAGTGCCGCTTTTGCCCGTGAAGCGAAAGAGGACCTCCTGCGGCGGCAAGAAGTATTTTTTGGGAGAATTGAGAGTGGGCCGGTAACTGGGATTCTGCAGCGACGATGCATCCTGCACCTCGGCAAAGGAAAACTCCCCCGACCCGCGCGGTACGGGTGTGACCACGCTCACCTCCGAGGCGATGCGCTCAATGAAGGAAGCAAACTTGCATTTTTCCACCACTGCTGCCCCATCCATAGACTCCATCCCTTCAGAGTGCTGCCCCGAGTCACCGCAGTTGAAGGTATCGGGCATAGCCTGCGCAATTGTCCCCTCCCATACTCAGGGAAACCTGCTGTCATGCTGCGCGATGGAGATTAAAGGATCTGCCTCAATCGCCGGCTCTCGCTTGGAATTGCCGATGATTAGTGCGATACTGGGCTCAGTAGGACCCGGTCGCGGCAACCCGGGTGATCAAAACAGGGAGGTATTTACATGAGTAGAATAATTGCGCGGATGGGAATGCTGGCAGGAGTCTACGTTGCCCTCACCCTTGTATTTGCCCCCATCAGCTACGGTCCAGTACAGGTTAGAGTGTCCGAGGCTCTGACCCTCCTACCCTTCTATTACGGACCACAGGCTGCGGTGGGGTTGTGGATCGGTGCGATGATTTCCAATGCTTTTGGCGGACTGGGAATACTGGACATGACCTTCGGAGCTGCTCTCACCCTAGTAGCCGGCCTGCTGACTTCACAGATGCCGAATCGACTCCTGGCAGCCGCCCCTCCGGTGGTCGTAAATGCCGTCGGGATCGGATGGATGCTGCACTACCTCCTGGGTGTTCCCCTTCTGGCCACCATGGCCTACGTCGGGACAGGTCAGGCGGTGGCAGTAGTCTTCATCGGACTTCCCGCCATCCACTGGCTCGTCCACCGGTTGGAGGAAAGGGGCTGGTCCTGGTAGGGAATACCCGGGGCATTCCAAGATGCCGGGTCCCCTCGCCGCGGAGGGCAGCGTAGCGCATCGTCTGCGGGGGGGATGGGTGTGACTGGCAGCCGCCTCCTGCAGTTAGAAGGGGTATTTGGCAAATGCACCGAGAGATGTCCGGCAATCGCCCTCATCCGACAAAATTACCGCCATGGCCGTCATCTTATCGCTTCGTGCCGCTGCCGGACTGATAACCTCGCGCCACCAGGTGTCAGTCATTGCCACCCCGTCCAGCGTTGCCACTGCAGACCGCCTGCGCGACCCATCGGGTTGGCATAACACATCCTGCGGGTCATACTCCGACTGCAGGCAGAGGATCCCAGTATACACCATTGCAACGCCCATATATCCCCAGTGCAGGCGCAACCTCAAACGTCGTGTACAGTCGCCGTTTCTCTACTGCTACCTTTGCTCTTTCTTTTCAGATTTTGCCACTCCCGCTGTACAGCCATCGGCACAATTCACTCCCCGTCTTCTGTCGGGTGTCCGTATGGACGGATGGCAACGAGGATGGTCACAGGGGGGTGTGCCAGGGCCCCTCATGGTGATCCTTGCGTTGTGTAGAGCTCGGTCCAATATGACATCGGCCGCGGATTGGGGGTCCACACGAACTGGACGCGGGGTCGCCATTTTCCTGGCCACTCCCTCCCCCCCCCGTAAACGCACGCCGCATGTGCGGTACGGATCAGAGATTCGGTCCCGCCACCGGGTGCTGGGGATGCTCCCCGCGCCAGATGCGCACAATATCCCGGGTGGCCCTTTCGGCAATCTCCCGCAGGCACTCCTGGGTTGAACCGGCGAGATGCGGGGTCAACACAACCCTGTCACCCAGCAGTGGCTCGATGTCTTCTCCCGGGGCCGGCTCGCGGTCAAAGACATCCAGCGCCACGCCCCCCAGCTCTCCGCGATGCGCAGCCCGGGCCGCAGCCTCTGCCTGCACAACTGGACCGCGAGCCACGTTGATCAGGTAGGCGCCCAACTTCATCTGCCCGATTGCCGCGGCATCTATGAGGTGAGTATTTTCGTCCGTCAGAGGGACGTGCACCGAGATTACGTCCGAACGCTGCAGAAGATTCTCCCAGGATACCGCTCGAACATCGCCCGGGAGGCCCTCGGTCAACTCCGGCCGGGGTCTGGGGTGATAGAATGCGACCTCAGCTCCCATGGCATGAGCCAGGCCAGCCACCAGTTTGCCAATTAGTCCCATTCCGAGAATGCCCCATCGCATGCCGCGGATCTCGCGGCCGGTGTGCAGCCCGCCCTCCCAGTCGCCTTTGCTCATGGCCAGGTGAGCCGGAACGATGCCGCGCATGAGAGTCAGGGCGAGACCGAGCGTCATCTCAGCCACCGCCTGAGCGTTTCCACCCGGAACATTGGTGACGGTAATTCCCCGCTCGGCCGCAGCCTGGACATCTACCTGATCCACACCGGCTCCGTGCAGGGCTATGGCTTGCAGGTGCGGACAGCGGTCCATGAGCTCGGCATCGACGGTTCCCGTGCGCACCAGCAGGCCGCGGGCCATCTCCATAATCTGCATCATTTCCACCGTCGCCGCATGGCGATTCAGCCAGGGAATGATCCGCAGCGTCCCCTCACCGTTCAGGATTCCCTCTATGGCTTCACTATCCACCGGAGTCGTCTCGGTCGCGGTCGCGACCAGAACCGACGTACGCTCAGCGTTCATATATAAATCTCCCCCTCAAGAACGTGAATTCACTGATTCCAGGGTAGATATCGTCGCTCTACCTCGTCGATATGCACCGAATCGGAGCTCTCCTCTGCCACCCAGGCGCAAAAAGATGAATACTGGTCCCGGGCCACTGCCAGCATCACAGTGACCTGTGCACCGTACTGCACGTCCAGCTGAAGATGCCCGGCTTCCTGTATGGAGTGCTCCAGCTTGCCCCACAGTGGATACGGCACCTCGCACTGTACGATTTCGTGCATCACATACTGACTGGTACCGGCCGCCTCGATGGCGGCGCGGCCGGCATCCGCATAGGCCCGCGCCAGTCCGCCGGTGCCCAGAAGGGTGCCGCCGAATATCCGGGATACTACCACAATTGAATTCGTCAACTCCCGTCCCTCCAGCAGCTGCAGAAGCGGCATGCCCGCCGTCCCGGAGGGCTCCCCGTCATCTGAGTACCGGGCCAGGACAGTTTCGATGCCCACCCGATAGGCGTAAGCATGGTGCGACGCATCCGGCACCTTGGACGACACCTGCTCAATCAGATCGCGGGCCGTGCGTTCATCGGACGCCGGGGAAGCCGTACCGATGAACTGCGACCGACGTCGGCGCAATGTCTTGCGGCCCACGGACCTGAGACTATGATAGGATGCAGAATCAGTTGTCATCTGGCAACCATCCCTCCTGAAAACTGTTCGGCTGCGCGCACCGCCGGCATCGGCAGTCTGCCCAGAGATACCTCACCGGCGGTTACCGCAGCGAAGACGGCGCACCAGCTGCAGAACCCCCTGGGTGTGCGGGTGATCCGTCACCCAGTCGGCCAGCGGATGCAGCTCGGTGTCAGCATTGCAAACCAGTACCCCGCATCCCGCCACCTCGAGCATGTCGATGTCGCCTATTCCGTCCCCCACTGCAGCACTGGCGGCCAGTGGGATGTCCAGATGCGCACAGAGAAACGCCAGTGCACTTCCCTTGTCCGCTCGACCGGGAAGGATCTCTATGAGCGTCGGCACGCTGCGGACGATCAGTGCTCTTTCGCCAAATAGCTGTCGGCAGTGGTGCTCGACCTCCTCCCCCGCATCGGGTTTTGTGCGCAGTCCCACAGCCGTGACATTCTGCCCGGCAGCTGACACTTCTTCCACCATTCGTTCACATATCTGTATGGGTACCTCCAGTATCCGCGCGTACCGTCGGGTATCCGGATGCGCCCGGTTGCTGTATATGCCCCCGGGAGTGTACAGGTAGACCACCCACCCTTCGCGCCGGGCCAGATCCACCGCCTCCAACCACGCATCTCGATCCAGATGCAGTTCGCGCAGAGGACTGCCGTCCGCACCCCGGACCACTGCGCCGTTGTTGGCTATGACCGGCGCCCGGGTGTCCAGCCGCCGGGCAAATATCTCTGCCGATGCATACGGGCGGCCCGTGGCCACCACCGGCAGTATCCCGGCCCGACGGGCCATGCGCACCGCTCGTTCCGCCGCCTCATCTGCCTCGCGATCTGGACCCAGCAGCGTATCGTCCAGGTCCAGGGCGAGAAGTTTCCACGTCAAGGCACAACCCTCCTCATCTGCACGACATCCCTCATCCGCCGGGTTCTGCACTGGCAATCCGTGTACAGTTCCTCATGCGGGAAGAAGAGTGCGATCATGTCGGCGGGGAATGCGTCGGAGGGGGTCAATGTGCAAGACTGACTCCCGGAGCTTTCCCTGTACAGACCTCATCTGCTGTGATCTCATTCCGCGCCTCGGCTGACATCGATCGCTGCCACTTCGGGCACATTGATTGCCGCGTCTCATCCGTCGTCGACTTCGTCTCCTCCTATGCCTCATCGATCGAGAGCCGGGGCGATATTCTTCATCCGGATTCTCCCGCTCCGACGGGCGGGCAGTTCAGCAGGGCCCCCCCTGCACCTGCGGGGGGTCGCCCTCTCGCCTCTCACAGCTATCATTCGGCGTGTCCTGTTGCCACGTCTCTGCATCGACCGGAAGCTGGTCGGCCAGACGTCGCGCAGGTCCCTCACGCAGGTATCGCACCCAGGGGTCGGGTTCTTCCCGCTCCCGTCGGTCTGCCCCATTTCCGAACGGGGCCGTCCTCCTGCGACCGCGCCCGCTGCGGACGCGGCTAAGCTGCTGCCCGGAACTGGGCACGACTATCAGGCAGTACAGAAAAAAGCCGGCCATAAATACGACATACACGCGCAGCAGGAAAAGAATCAGCGATCCCAAACTCCTCACCCCATTCCGGATCGCGTCCCGCTCTGCAGCGGAAGACTCCTGCATCTACTCCTCCTCCGACTCCCCCTCTTCCACGCGGTCTTCTCTCTGCTGCTGGTAGGCGGCGCGACTGATCAGAACCTCTCGCGACTTCGGACCGCGGTGGGGCCCTATAACGCCCATGCTCTCCATGGTGTCGATCAGGCGGCCCGCCCGCGTATATCCCACGCGAAGCCTGCGCTGCAGCATGGAAACCGAAGCCTCGCCGCTCTCCAGCACGATACCTATGGCCTCCTCCAACTTGTCATCATCGTACTGGCCATTCTCATCCCCATTTTGCTCCGCCTCCTCAGCCGCTTCCATTACCTCATCGCGGTACTTGGGTGAGGCCTGCTCACGCACATATCCCAGCAGCTTCTCCAGATCACGGTCAGAGAGGAAACTGCCCTGAGCGCGGAGGAGCTTGTCCCGTCCGACGGGGGAAAACAGCATATCTCCATCTCCGACCAGCCTCTCCGCCCCACCGGTATCCAGGATGGTGCGGGAGTCGGCACCGGAGGACACCGAGAAGGCTATCCTGGAGGGGATATTGGCCTTGATCACCCCGGTTATCACATCGACAGAGGGCCGCTGGGTTGCTACCACCAGATGAATCCCCGCGGCGCGGGCCATCTGCGCCAGGCGCTGAATGGCGTCCTCCACGTCCACCCGGGCCACATTCATCATGTCGGCCAGCTCATCGATGATGATCACAATGCGGGGCATGGGATCCGTGCCCCGGTCCGCTGCCTGTGCATTGTAGCTGGGCAGGTCGCGGGCGCCATGTTCGGCGAAGTGCTTGTAGCGTCGCTCCATCTCCTTCACCGCCCAGCTCAGACACCCGGCCGCCTTGCGTGGATCCGTAACCACCGGACTCAGCAGATGGGGTAGATCATCATAGGACATGAACTCCACCACTTTGGGGTCTATCAACAGGAATTTGACTTCATCCGGTCGGGCCTTGAACAGAATGCTGGCAATGATACAACGTATGCAGATGGACTTGCCCGATCCAGTTGATCCGGCTATGAGTAGATGCAGAAGGTCATCCAGGGAACGCACCAGCGGCTTGCCGGTTATATCGGCTCCCAGGCCAAGCGTCAGCGGACTCGCTGACTGCCTGAACTCGCGGCTCTCCACCATTTCCCGCAGCATCACCGGTGACACCTGCTGGTTGGGAACCTCAATGCCCACGGCCGACTTGCCCGGTACGGGGGCGACGACCCGCACCCCGGACGTGGCCAGTGCGAGGGCCAGGTCGTCGGCGAGGCGCACGATCTGTTTCACTTTCACTCCGGGCGCCGGATGTACATCGAAGCGGGTTACCGTCGGACCGTGGCTAATCTCTGTGACCCGGACTTCGATTCCAAAGGAAGCCATGGTCTGCTCGAGTTTACGGGCCTTGCGGTTCAGTTCGGCCCGCCCACTCACCCGCGAACTGTCGCGCTGCTCGCCCGCCTCCAGCATGCTCGTTTCGGGCAGCGTATAGGCGGCATCCAGATCCATCTTCATCTGCTCTGCCGCGCGGAGAGACGGTTCAGCCTTCGCCCGGCGGTCGCGCGTGGCATCATCCCGATCTGCGGTGGCCCCGCGGTCTCTGGCCTGGGTGTCTGTGCCCCCATCCTCCGGTCCTGTGTCGTCCGGGCTATAGGAGCGTATCTCCGGCTCGGAAGCTGTCGCCACCTTATCATCGGCCGACTCTCCCGTCTTGTGACTCTGGCCCGCTGCAGAGCCCGGTTCAGTGCCAGTCCAGTCGCTCTCGTCCTCCGCCTGATCCGGTGTGACGAAGTCCACGAGATAGTTGCTGGCTTCCCGGGTACAGTTGTACGCCGTGCGCCCGGCGCGGCGGAGCAGACCGGTTATGGGCACGTTCAGCGACAGTGCGGCAGACACCAGGACACTGGCCGCCAGGACGATGTAGGTGCCCACCCGACCGACTGCCGAAACCAGCAGCCAACTGGTGGCACCCCCCACATATCCCCCACCCGCCTGAACGGCAGTCGGGGCGAAAAAGTCAGAGAATCGCCCCGCGGTGTGATGCAGGGCAGCCAGGGTGGCTGCCGCCAGGGCGACTCCGATTATGCGCGAACGGGCCGCCCGCAGATCCCCAGTTACCGCCGTCATGATACCTGCCCCGAGTACCACTGCGGGGACGGTCCAGGCGGCGCGGCCCAGCCCCATGCGGAGCAGGCCTGCCAACAGCTCGCCGACAACCCCCATGCGTGGGTGATAGAGCGCCAGTAGAAGTATTACCGCGAAAGCAGCAGTGAGCACGCCAAATATTTCCGTCCGCACCGCACTAGGGATCTGGATGTCCTTATTTGCCTTCTTTTTCTTATTCTTGCGCTGAGCGCTGCTCAAGTGTTTTCCCTCCAGGTTGTCAATCACCTGATGTATTTTTCAATGGGATAGCCTTTCGTTCCTTCTCCCGTTTCCAATTCTGACGCTGGCACCCTCACCTCAGGTGCCAGATCAGCTGCCAAACGGTGACCCCCAGGGCGAGCGGGAGCAAGTAATGGGCGAACCTGTACAGCTCTGCCCTCTGCACCCGGCGCAAAACCACCCGCAGTGCGAGATAACCTGCCGCGGCGGCCACGCCTGCCGCCACTGCAGCATCCGCCCAGAATGCAGCGCCGCAGAACAGGGCAAACGCTGCGGGCAAATCCAGGATCGCTGCGCCGACAATGACCGGGATGCTCAGAAGAAAAGAAAAACGCGCCGCATCCTCTCCCGAGAGCCCGGCAAACATGCCTCCCGCGATGGTCACACCCGAGCGAGAGATTCCGGGCACTGCCGCCAGCCCCTGCAGCAACCCGACCAGAAGAGCTGCCTTCACTCCGGGTCGCCTGCCGGCCGGCCGCAGCAGTCGCGTGGCCAGGAGCATCAGACCGGTCAGGATCCAGCCCGCGCATACGACGGCCAGACTGTCGAAGGTCTCGCGCAGGGGCTGCAATGCCGGAGCTACTACCGCCCCCGTCACCAGTGATGCCAGCAGTATATTCGCTGCCCAGCTGATGCGGTCCGCCTCCACCATATCATGCGGCGGACGATTTGCCACCACTTTCCGCAGGCCGCGCCGCAATACCGCCGCGGCCAGCCGCCCACAGTCCCGACCGTAGATCAGCAGCACTGCCACCAGTGTCCCGCAGTGCAAGGCAACCTCCAGAGTTATGCCCGGATAGCTGAGTCCCAGGACGCGCTGGGCCAGCACCAGGTGACCGGAACTGCTCACCGGCAGAAATTCTGCAACTCCCTGCACCATCCCGAGGAGGATGATTTCCAGCCAGTGTGACACCGCATCCCCTCCCCCACCCGCAATGCTCGAGCCTTATGATGTCAGATGCGGTTTCCGGGCTGCCAGTGCGGCCGGAGATAGTCGGCCGGCTCAGATGAAATCAGCCGCTCTATTCGTCTCTGCCCGTCCGAGAGATGCGAGACGATAAATGTTCTTCCGTTACGCGATAGTTCCTGCGTCTGCGGCGGATCCTCGGCACCGAGCACCACCTCGAGCGGGTATATGGTCCACAGCATCAGAGCACCTCCTCCGGCTCGTCGTCGGAGGCATCGATGCAGTCCTGCACGTACTGCATGGCTGTGCTCAGATTGCCCACTGCGTCTATGAGTCTCTCCTCCACCGCATCCCGGCCGACGAGCACCGTACCAATGTCGCGCGCCAGTTCGCCCGTGCGGAACATGAGGCGCCGATATTCCTTGTCCGCTATACCGGAGTGATTGACCACAAAACGCACCACCCGGTCCTGCATCTTGTCGAGGTACTCGTAGGTCTGCGGTACTCCCAGAACCAGTCCGGAAAGTCGAATGGGATGCACAGTCATGGTGGCAGTGTCGGTAATGAAGGAGCGGTCAGCTGCCACCGCGATGGGGATACCTATGCTGTGTCCGCCCCCCAGCACCACGGACACGGTGGGCTTGCTCACGCCCGAGATCATCTCAGCGATGGCCAGCCCGGCCTCCACATCGCCACCCACGGTATTGAGGAGCACGACCAGCCCCTCGGTGTCCCGATTCTGTTCCACCGCCACCAGCTGCGGTATCACGTGCTCATATTTGGTGGTCTTGTTCTGGGACGGCAGCAGCAGATGTCCCTCGATCTGTCCAACTATGCTCAGGCAGTGTATGTTGCTTGCTACCTCGGGGATAGCCGGGCTGCCCATCTCCCGGATGGAATCCATCTGCGCCCCCGGTTGGGCATCGGGCTGAATCGGGGGTTCCTCACCGTTGCAGATCTCGCCACTGAGCGCGTGCGAAATCTTCCGCGATGCACGCTTTTTCGTCAATTATCTCACCTGCCCCCTCGTGGTTCAGTCCTAGTATAGGAGGCAGGTGAGCACTGCATGCATCGATATCCGTCAGACGTCCATGATGATGGGTAGAATCATGGGCCGGCGATGCAGCCTCTCATAGATGTAGCTGCCCAGAGAATCGCGGATGCGTTTCTTGAGCTTGCCGCGATCCGTTATCCCGCGCGATGCCGCCGGCTGCAGGAAGGATTCGACTCTATCTCTGGCATCATTCAATAGGTCCTCTGACTCCCGCACATAGACGAAACCACGCGACAGAATCTCCGGTCCGGATAGTATGGTGCCGGTGTCTCCGTCTATGGCCACCACCACGATGATTATCCCATTTTCCGACAGTCGTTCCCGATCATTGAGGACGACGTTGCCCACGTCGCCGACGCCCAGACCATCTACCAGCACTCCGCTGGCCCCTACGGGTTCCACGCGGTGCGCAGAGTTGTGGGTGAACTCCACCACCTCGCCGTTGTCGATGAGGAAGATCCCGTCCTCTGGCTGGCCCACCGACCGGGCCAGTTCGTGAAATGCCCGCATGTGCCGGTACTCTCCGTGAATCGGAATGGCTGACTCCGGGCGGGTGAGGTTGAGCAGCAGCTTCAATTCCTCTCTGCTGGCATGCCCGGACACGTGGACTCCATACTCCGCTCCGTAGATCACCCTTGCCCCCAGCCGAGACAGGTTGTCCACCGTGCGATACACCAGTTTCTCGTTGCCGGGAACCGGGTTGGCTGCGATTATTACGGTGTCGTCCGGCCAGATATTGAGGCGCCGATCCTCCTCCAGGGACATACGGGTGAGCGCACTCATGGGTTCACCCTGGCTTCCGGTTATCATCAACACTATGTCCTCTGGCTCATATCTCTTCATCTCTCCGATGTCGATCATTACCCCGTCGGGCACATCCAGATAGCCCATGTCCAGGGAAACCGCAAAGCTGTTTTCCATACTGCGGCCCACTATGCATACCTTGCGGCCGTAGCGGTGCGCGACATCTATCACCTGCTGCATGCGCGGCACGTTCGACGCAAAGGTGGTGAACAGTATGCGCTTGCTGGCGGCGCGGAATATCTCCCGCAGCCGCTCGCCCACCAGGCGCTCGCTCCCGGTGTATCCCGGTCTTTCCGCGTTGGTGCTGTCGCAGATCAGACAGCGAACCCCCTCATTCCCCAGGCGCGCCAGGGTGGAAAAATCGGTCACCTGTCCATCGATCGGCGTGTGATCGAATTTGAAATCACCCGAATGCACCATCATGCCGACCGGTGTCCGCACTGCCAGTCCCATGGCGTCCGCTATGCTGTGATTGACGCGGAAGAACTCCACCTCGAACCTGTCTGTGGTTATGATGTCTCTCGGTCGGACCCGCTTTGACCCCATGGGCAGACGCAGGCCGGCCTCCTCCAGTTTTTGCTTGGCAAGTCCCATGGCCAGTCCCGGGCCGTATATCGGCACCGTCATCTCCTGCAGCACGTAGGGCAATGCACCGATGTGATCTTCGTGTCCGTGGGTCAGAAGTATTGCCGACACCTTGTCCCGGATGGAGATGAGATAATCCAGATCGGGAATGACGATATCCACTCCCAGCATCTCATCCTCCGGGAACGCCAGGCCGGCATCGACCAGGACGGCATCATCATCGCACTCCCAGATGGTCATGTTCTTGCCGATCTCTCCCATGCCGCCGAGCGGCACCAGGCGCACTGTCTCGTCCGTTTTGACGTAATCGCGTTCAGTCAAGCCGCCACCTCCCATTGCAAAGTCTGCAGCAAAAATGGTAGAAGAATTTGTATTTCATTATACCGTCATACGCTGAGAGAACAAGTGGGAGACAGTGGGGAGAAAGTCGGGATGATCGGACGGTATGTGTCCTGGGTGGCGCCCTCCGATCATCCCGCAATGCCGCGATCAGTGACTTCTCACCGCTTCGGCTCCGTTATCGCGCAGGATTCGCTCCGCATCGGAATCGCGCCGATCGTCGGTGCGTACCAGGGCCAGAATCCGTCCCTGCCGCACCTCCTCCTCGTAACGTTCGCCCTCCTCGCGCGGAATGCCGTAATCAATGAGACCCCCGGCCAGACCACCGGTCACCACTCCGGTCAGAGTGGTGGCGATGGGACCTGCCGCGAGTACGGGTCCGACGCCGGGAATGGTCATCAGCCCGGCGCTGGCCGCCAGACCGGCCAGACCACCGAGAGCTCCGCCAGCGGCCACACCCTCACTCAGATCCTGTCTCTCTCCGGCATCTTCGCCTCCGCGGGCGTCTCCTCCCTGTAGTCGTCTCCCTTCTTCTTCCCGGGCCAGGATGGATATGTTGCGATCCCAGCCCCTCGTTCTCAGTGCCTGCACCGCTTCCTCAGCATCATCCATCGATTGAAAGATCCCCACAACGGTTCGCTCGGCCAAAGGTGACCCTCCTTGCGTGCGTTGTTCAGCACGCTTAGTGTCACCCGTCCGCGGGCCAGGTATACCGCCGTGGACAAAGATCGCCCTCAGTCGCTCCGTCCCGCGGGGTCGGTCAGCTCCACCAATACGATCTGCGGGCCCACCTGCTGTACCGCGCTCCAGGGTATGCGCACCTCAGTGCTGCGACCGAAACCGCCCAGTGGTCCCGGCGTCCCGACGATCAGTTCTTCTATCCGCCCCGTTTCCGGCTCAATGGCCATGTCCGCCCGATCCAGCCGACCCAGTCTGGCACCGTTGTAGATGTCAATTATCTCGCGCGCCCCAATCTCTGCCCAGCGCAAGCCCTCACCTCCCCGCCCGGTCGATTACTCTGTACAATATATGGCGAGGCGTCGCGATCATGACCTGTGCTGAGCGAAACCGGACGTCACAAAAATGCCACCGCTACCCGGTGGCACCTTCACCTCCGCTGCCCCCGATATGCTTCTGTCAATCAACCTGGGTAGGGTCATCTCCACCGTACCTGCGGATGTATCGACACACCAGGGCATCCAGTTCGCGGCTCTTTTCCTGCAGTTCGTCCGTCACGGTCAGACTCCCGCGCCGATCTGCCAGCTCGTACATCTCGGCGCGCAGTTTCTCGATTCGCTCCGACAGCTTCTTGCGCCCACCACTTTCCACCTGCGTCACTTCTTTCCCGGCGACCGGAAGCGGACATTCCCGCCCGGGCTCCGCCCTCTACCGGCCGCCGTTCACTGTCCGTCATTTACCGCGTTTGCCGCGTCCCTTACCCCGTCGTCCTCCGGAATTCTTTCCCTTCGACTTGTCAGACTGTCCAGGGTTGGGGTTGCGATTCTCCTGGGAGTCAACTTTCTCGCGGCCGAGTTCTTCCAGGACGGCCTGACGGGACAGGTTGAGTCTACCCAGATCATCGATTTCGGTGAGTTTGACCATGACCTCATCGCCCACCGATACCAGTGATTCCACTTCGTCCACATATTTCGAGTCGAGTTCGGAGATGTGCACCAAACCGTCCTGGTTCGGCAGAACCTCCACAAAGGCGCCGAGTTTGTCGACGATGCGTTTGACCTTGCCCTTGTAGATCTTGCCCACTTCAGCCTCGGCGGTGAGCTGTTCGATGCGCTCCTGTGCTTGACGTCCGGACTCGCCGTCCTCCGATGATATGAAGACGGTTCCATCGTCCTGCACGTCAATGTCAACTCCCAGCTCATCGATCATGGCGTTGATCGTCTTGCCGCCCGGGCCGATGATGT
>PUMM01000141.1 GCA_003551365.1 Clostridia bacterium | reverse complement strand
GACCTGTACGACGGCTACGGTTGTATTTGCTTCGGGACGCAATGGTGGACGACGCTCCCACACCTCAATGAGGATTGGCATTGCAAGGATCATGCCGGCTACTTCGAAACCTCAGTCATGATGGAAGTAGATGAAAGCGCAGTTGATATGGACGCAGCACAGTTCACCGCCACCACTCCCATAACCAACGATCTGGTACGCAAGACTTTCCGGGGGGCAAGTACACCACTCCCAATACCGCTGCGCCGTCTCACGGCCATCGGCAACACCGGTACGGATCCATCCGAGGCAAATGCAGAGCAGGGCCAGGAAATGATAGAAACCTACGTGGATTATAATGTCCGGTTGATCGAGCAAATGCGCCAGATGGACATAGAGCGATGAAGAGCTGACGGCGGGTCAATCTCTCGACCCGCGCAGCCACGGCTCAATCCGAAAAGTCTGCAGCGGCCGCACCACGTCAAACGGACGTGCGTCCCGGCCGCTGCGGCATTTGTGGACTACGGCAGGATCCAGCAGACAGATAGAGAAGGAGACGGTTATACAATGCACAACCCCTCACCCCATGGTGGGTGATGGGGAACTCTATGCGCAGGGAGGGGAGATCACTATGGGATTCACTCTATCCCCGGGAGAGAAAGCACCCGACTTTTGTCTGCCGGCCACCGATGGGAGGACCTATTCCCTGGACAGCTTCTCCGACGCCAAAGCACTGGTGATATTTTTCACCTGCAACCACTGTCCGTTTGTGGTTAACTCCGATGAGTACACCCGGCAGATGGCAGAAGAGTTCGCGCCTGAGAACGTAAAATTCGTGGCAGTTAACTCAAACAGCGCCAACACCTACCCGGAAGACTCGTTCGACAACATGGTTAAGCGCATGCAGGAGCACCAGTTTCCCTGGGTGTATCTGCACGACGAGAGCCAGGATATTGCGCGCGCATACGGTGCTCTGCGCACTCCGCACTTCTTCCTCTTCGATGAGAACCGTCGTCTGGTATACACGGGCCGGGCTCTCAACAACCCCGGTGAACCAAAGAAGAGCACTGCCAATGATCTGCAGACAGCCCTCGAAGAGCTTCTCAGTGGACGGGATATCACCACGCCCCTGACAAACCCCCTCGGATGTAACGTGAAGTGGGAGGGCAAGGACCCCCACTGGATGCCGCCGGAAGCTGAGGATTTGGTCAGATAAAATGGCACCGAAGGTCATGACGTCGGCGGCGGCAGCTCATCCGGTGCGCATCTCCGCCGCCGACCATTGTCTGCCTGATCCCGACCATCCCGGCTTCATCGGCGGAGGCTTCGAGCCGCCCGCCTACCTGCACACTGCTGATATTGGTGGATCACTCATATGATTTGCGCAGACTCTCTCCCAGCTCGTAGGCGGAACCTATCACCTCGCCCACGCGGAGGTACTCTGCTTCCGTGGGACTAAGTATCACCGGGTCGACGCGGGATATGGCAATTGTTCCTCCTACAAAGCACTCTTCGTCCACATGAGTCTGCACGATTTCGCCAAGACAGGCCAGCATATCGCCCAGCCGGATGACCTGCACCAGTCGACATTCCATACTGACGGGACACTCCTCAATCAGGGGAACATCCTCCATCTCTCCGTAAAAGGTAGTAAAGACGTCTGATTTGTCTGTCTCCCGCGCAGAAACGATCCCCACGTAGTCCGTCTCCACCACCTGTTCGCTGGAGGGGATATTGACGCTGAACCCCGAACAGGACTCGATCCATTCATAGGTTGCACTCTGGCTGCCGATGCTTACCGCTATCGTCGACGGTGGACCGCCTATCATCCCACAGTATCCGACGGTCAGGTAGTTGACCTGTCCCCGCACCTCCGTTCCCACGATGACCGTAGGCAGGGGAAACAACAGCGCTGTGGCCCCACAGTTTCGTTTGGACATTCCGGGCACCTCCCTGTGTTTATCTTGGCCACTGGTAGTTCCTCTCCCTCTTCATGCATCCCACACGCGGTGCAATGTCGGCACAATGTTGATGCCTACGATGCGAGCCGAACTACTTTTGCCCCTGCGGGCGACTTCGGATAAGATGAGGATACAGGTGGGTCCAGAATGGGAAGTGATGGATCACCCATGAGTGATATGTTGAAGCACGTAGTAGTGGCAGACGCCATCGGCTCCATGCTCAATACCTCCGACAGCAAGATCAGCAATGTGGGTGCCGCTTTTGCTCTGGGAATGGCTTCTCATGCCATCATGGACATTTCTGAACCAGATTTTACTGTAAACTGGTTCGACGCCCAGCAGCTCCGCCTGGCCACACCCTTTCTGGGCTTTCAGATAGGGGGAATAATGTTTGTCCTGCGCACCATGTTCGCAGAGACGCGGGGGGATCCGCGCGGACTGAGTCTCCGCCTGGCGGCCATAATAGGTACGGTAATCCCGGATGTCATTGACGGCATATACTCCATACTGAACCCACACGCCTGGTATGCCGGGCAGCTCCTGTTCCCCTGGCACGTTCGCACCTGGCAGGTCAACCCGATGTCCATGTGGGCAACAACTGCCCTGACGGCCGCAGTCCTGGCCCTACGTTATCTGCTCACACCGGCCTTTATGATAATCCGGAATCTCATGGACAGGGCGCGCTCAGCAGCTTGAGAAGTGGCGTGCAGTATGGGTGGGCGCTATCCAGTGTCACGGGGAGGAGTATGGCTTCTACCGCGGCGGGTGAAGGATTCCCACCACACGACCAGGGCGTTCGGTGCTTCAGGAGTCGACCCGAGGTGCGGCAGCCTCTTCCTCACCGGATTCTCCAGATTCACCCGTCCGGGAAGGCGCAACCGCACGAGTCCGGGCGGATACCGTGTCCTGTTCATCGACAATGCGCTGCTTCCAGCGCCCCAGAGTGAACCACCAGAAGGCCAGTGCCCCACCCAGCATGTTTCCAATGCCCACTGACCACCACAGTCCCTCAACCCCCAGCGCAGTATAGCGCGACAGAATGAAGGCCAGGGGCACACGCAGTCCCACAAGCGACAGCACGGCAAAAACCATGGCCGTGAGTGTCTTACCCGCACCGCGGAAGGCTCCGTTACTGACGTTCAGAACACCAAGAAATCCATAGGAAAATGCCACAACACTGATGTACTGGCTGGCCAAAGCCAGGGCCTCCTGCTCGCCCGGCAGGAATATGGACGCTATCGGCTGGGAGAAAACGCGGGTGAATACGCCAAACAACGCCAGGACGCCGAAAGCCATCCCCGAACTGAGATAGGCGGTTCTCTCTGCCCTACTCTCCTTCTTGGCCCCCAGGTTCTGCCCCACCATGGTGGTCGTGGCCTGGGCCAGTCCCAGGCTGGGCAGAAACACCACCGAGGATAGGCGGTTGCCCACCCCGAACGCCGCCAGGGTTGGTGTGCCGAAATAGGCGACAATCCCGGTCATGGCCGTGATTCCGAGAGCCTTCATGGAGTTTTCCGCGGCGGCAGGCAGACCAATGCGCAAAATGGTCTTGATGGTAGCCGGGTCGGGCTTGAGATCCCGCAGTGAAACCTTCAGCCCCATGGAACCATTGAAGAGCAGGATCATGCTGACCACAGAGGCGAGTCCCCGCGTCACAACCGTGGCCACTGCCGCTCCCTGAACCCCCATTTCGGGGAAGAAGCCCCAGCCGAATATCAAAAATGGATCCAGTACAATATTGAGCAGCACAACAGCCACCATGATTTTCATCGGGCTTATGGTATCTCCATATCCCTTGATCAGAGCCTGGAACATGAAGAAGCCGAAGATGAATGGAATGCCGAGGAACCACGTTCGCAGATAAACCACCGCTTCGGCGTACACCTCTGGCTCTGGCCCCAACATGGCCACAATGCGCGCGGACAGAAAGTATCCCAAAATACTCAGTAACACCGAGAGTGCTCCCACGAATCCCACTACCTGCGACGCGAAATAGTTGGCCTGGCTGCGGCGCTCGGCGCCAATGTACTGGGCTACCAGAGCCGTACCCGCGATGGTCAGCCCCGCCCCCAGCGAGATAAAGAGGAATATGATCGGAAAGCTCACCATTATTGCCGCCACCGCATAGTCTCCCAGGCGGCCCAGCCAGAAGGTATCGGCTACATTGTAGGCAGTCTGCAGCAAATTGCTGAAGACGATCGGCCAGGACAGATGGAAAAGAGCGGGCAGGATGGGCCCATCTGTCAGCCCCTCGGTCTTGGCCGTTCGTAGTACCTGTGCCATATAGTGTGTACGCTCCCAACCAGAACTGGAATCGGTAATCCGGGCCATGCACGGACTACAGATCACTCACGCCGCATCATCCTCCGTGCCGGCCTACTGCTGTCCCCGACATCATATCCACCCTCGACCATCGTGTCCTTGAGCTTGGAAAAAATCCGCACCAGCTCTTCCAACTCCTCGGTAGTGAGTTGACGCAGGATCCGCTTACTCCGCTCCAGCCGGGCCTTCTTCACCTCGGAGAGGAGGTTCACCCCCGCATCGGTCAGGCTGATCAGGGTGACCCGACGATCATGCGGATCCTTCACCTTTTCCACCAAACCCTTGTTCTCCGCTGAATTAATGATGTTGGAAGCCGTCGCCTGCGTAAGCGCCAGATGATTGGCGATGTCCGAGACGCTCTGAGTTCCCTCCACGGACAGAATGCGCAGCAGGAAATACTCTGGACCCTTTATGTCAAAGTCTCGGAAGGCGCGGCGAACGTTCGTGAAGTGCTTGCCCACGCTCGACACCAGGTAGTCCAGCTGGTGAATCAGTGCATCCTTCTCCATACGGTCGCCCCCCGCAGCTGCGATAATATAATGCTCATAAATATTTTTTAGCAATACGCATGCCCATGTCAAGTGCGCAGGCACAGTTATTTGTGGTCTGCCCCGGCTCGACGCCCGCTCTGCAAGTGGACATTACGCCACCGCCGGGGGGCAGTGTGTCTCAGACAAACACGAAACCGTGCGATTCCTCCATCGCGCGCCGCAGACTGTTCAGAGCGGATTGTGGCGTGTAGGAGCTGGATACCTCTCCCCCGGGCAGACTCCTTACCTCGATACCGAATCGGAATCTCTCTCCCCGAACGCGGATCACATGCGCATTACCCTCTGCAGCCGGATCGGAGATTATGGTGGACATGGTGCGGTCAAACCCCACTCCGCTCATGGCCACCACGGCGTGCACGTTGACGTTGCGGGGAAACAGTTCGCAGGCCCGACGGGCAGCTCCGCTGTACAGCTCGGTTCGCTCGCTATCCCGGCGACCGAGGTTCTCGGGGCGCTTGGTCGTCGTGACCTGGACGCTCTCAATTACCTCCCTGCCATCCAGGATACCGTCCAGCCCAAGCACTGCCCCGTGCGGCAGATAAACCCTGCGTCGGTGTCTCTTGCATATTTTCTGCACGCGGGAGCGAAACGAATCATCGGCGAAGGCGGTTATGGATAGCACCATCAGGTCGGAGAATGTGAGGATCTCTTCCGCCATATCCACCAGGACCTGTGGATTGGCGCATTCCACCACCACATCACAGGGAAGCTCGGCTGCGCGTTGCAGATCATGGATGCGGTATTCTGCGTAAGGGCGGGCACGCGCCTCCTCCGGCTCCATGACGAAGGCCAGATCCATGTCCGGATCCTCGATGACGCCATCTGCGATGTGTGAACCAATGAGACCGCAGCCGATTATGCCCACCCGTTTCACCATATTGGTGCTCCTTCCATCATGTCTGCACGCAGGTGCCGCTACCCGAAGGCGATCAGGCCGGATGCCATCGTTCCCGTGCGATCACGGGCAATACGCCCGGAGATGAACCCACAATCACCGGGAGGATGAGGTAGGCGCCCGTGGCGCCGTGTTGATTGTATCCACAGTAAGGGCACAAGTCCAGGATAGTGAGGGCAGCCGCAAATGGATACCTGACCCCTCGGTCAGGTGTCGTTACCGGCGCAGGTGAGAGATTGCCGGCACCCACAGGCTGGAGGCTTAATGTGAGGCCAGAGTTACTCCCCCATGCGGAGGCCACATGTGCAGGATCAACGCGACCGCAGGAAAAAGCTCAGCGGGACAGTCAGCAGTAAAACCGCGGCCATCAAATGATACATGGAATACAACCCTATGATGTCACCGATGAATCCATACACCATCGGGGCAATGCCGCTGGCAGCCAGGGTGGTAGTGTAGTACATTCCAAAACCGCGGCTTCGACCCGCCTCAGTGGTGCTCTGCGGCACCACGGCGTACAGTACGGAAGAGGTGCCGTTGAGAAACAACCCGAGGAGAAATAGCACGGGATAGATCAACAGCCCGTCTCCCCGCACAAACGCCACAATAGTCGCTGCCGTGAGAATCTCTGTGACAATTATGGCATTGCGCCGACCCAGACGATCCGCCAGGGGACCGCAGACCAGCTTCCCCAGGGCGCCCCCGGCAGCAACCAGACTGAGCATGGCCCCTACAGCCGCGGAAGAAAACCCCACATCCATGAGAATAAAGGAGGAAAATGCTATGACGCCGGAACGGGGCAGCGAATCCAGGATGCCGATACCGTTTAGGACGCTGAACTGCAGCCAGTTAGTGACACCCCAGGTCGCATCCTCATCCCCGTTCTCCCGCCCATCTGCCTCTGCCTCTGCCTCCTGCTCATGGGCGTCCTCCTGGGCTTCTTTAGCGTCACCATTTTCGGCATCGCCGCTATCCAGTGTCTTCCAACGACTCAGACTGAAGGCCAGAATGGCCCCGGCTACCCCCAGGACCAAAAGAGCAACGCGCCAGCCAAATACTGCACCCAGAGCACCGGCAGCTATCGGGAGAAGTGCTTTGCCCACGTCTCCAGAGAAGTTGAGGGCACCAATGTATGTAGACATCCGGCCGCGCGGCGCGGTTTTGGAAACCAGGGAGCTACCGACGGGATGCGAAGCACCCGCCCCGGCTCCGGCCACAAAGGCAGTGCCGAGGAAGACAGAGTACGAGGGTGCCAGACTCAAACATGCTATACCCACAGCGAATAAAACCGTACCACCGGTGAGTACGATCACTTCGCCAATGCGCTCGGCCAGGATGCCGTAGGGAACACCGGTCGCCGACAGCAGGGCATTAAAAACAGTCTTGATCGCGCCGGTTCCGCCATAGGAGAGGCCAAACTCTGCCGCTATGAAAGGAAGCAGGGGGAAAATGCTCCAGTTGTAACCATCGTTGAGGAAGTGGTGCACGGAACAGCGGATAAGTTCCCGCACCGATGCCTGACCGGAGGCCTCCCGCAGCTGACCCGGCAGCTGGCGCCACCGCATGCAAATCCTCCTTTCGCCTCTCCATGTCTTCCGCGCAAGCAGATCAGATCCTTCCGCCCGGAGTGAATTGATGAATGAATCAGGTGGACTCTTTGTCCCGGTACATAGCTCGGTCGGCTATATCGAAAAGATCTGCTATTTCTTCACCTTCCCGATACTTGGTGGCACAACCCACTGCGGCACCCACGGAAAACGGCAGCACACCCTCCCGGTCGAGCGACCGTACCCCCTCACGGATGCGCACACAGATGCTGGATGCTTCCTCCGCATCAGTTAGAGGAAGCAGAAGAGCAAATTCGTCGCCGCCTATGCGGGCCACAATATCCTCTTCACGCGTCGCATCATCCAGCACCCTTCCGATGGAGCGGATGACTTCATCCCCCCACCGATGGCCATGAGCATCATTGATGGCCTTCAGCCCATTGATGTCCAGCAGGACGATGCTGATGGGCAGCTGCCGCGCTGTATCCAGGCGCTGCAGTTCCTCATCAAAGAAACGACGATTGTACAGATCGGTGATGGGATCGCGGAAGCTGCGGTTCACCGCCTCGTCCTCTCTTTCGCGCCTCTCAGTCACATCGGTTAGCAGCACCGCCACCTCTCCCTCGCGCGGCGAGTAGGCCGTGACTCCCAGCCATCTCCCCGGGGGATCCAGAAACCAGTCAAGGCGGTCTGTCTGCTCACCCCTCAGAGCTGACCGCATACAGGCGGCAACTCCATGCGAATCGGGGTAGAGATCGAACCAGTTTTCTCCGGAGATCTCCGCCGGTGATGCGCCCAGAAGCGCCGCAAATGCCGCATTGCATTCGATAATCCGGTAGTCGACTACCTCACCGGATCCGGCGGCGACGGGGCGACAGTGGGCAAATCCTGCAGTCATATTGGTGAACAGCTGACGATAGGTTTCGCGACTATCGGCGAGCTGACGCGCAGTGCGATACCGCTGGCAGGCAATGTGATACGAAGCGGCGGAGACGAAGGCGAGCGACAGGAGGTAGGCCCATCTACTCAGCAGAAATTCGTCGGCCAGGATCGCCGATATTCCGGACCCGGCGATTACCATTACGTTGAAGGCCAGAACGGGCGGACCCGGATCAAATATGAGGTTGACCAGGACAACTACCACCACAATGCTCATCGCCACATCGAGTCGGTACTGATGCAGATGTGCGGCGTGCAGTGTACGGAACGTGGCAAGTGCGGTCAACCCGATCAGAAGAGCCGGGAGTAGTCGATGCACCTTCCGGCTGACATACGAAAGGACCAGAAGCACTACGCACAGGGCAACCATGACCAGTCGTTCGGTCATGAGAAGAGGATCGGGTTTTTCGAACGAGATCCGGTAGACCAGGCCGAACACCAGATAAGCGGTTGCTCCAATGACCAGGAGTGCGCGATATGTGCGAGTTTGATCTGTGTCGGGTATCGACCGCAACCAGCACCCGAGCCTTTTGGTTGACAGGGACGGCATCATGGTTCTCCTTTCCCGAGGTTACAGTAGTCGGCACGAACCATGGATCTCCGGGAACTCGCAATGCAGTGCTTCCATTGTACAGCGATAGCCGGCGGGCGCAAAATGCGGGAGTCATTTCGAGCCTTCTCCGAAATCGCTGGCGTATATGTACTGCAGATCATCGGATACTGCAACCGACGAGCCGATTCTGAGGGGAGTTGGCCGCACGCTCATCAAAGGGCTCGGCATTCCCTTTCTCGTGGATTTCATGCGGATCGTGCGGCGCAATCCAGGGGGCAAAGATGGCGATCAAGATGATTATGGCGAGAATTATTGCGCCGATTATCGCCCTGGGGCTGCGGAGGAAACTGGCCCAGAGACCTGACAACGACGGTAGTGCTTCGGAATCATCTCGCTCTCGCGGGTCGCCCGGTGAACGGTCATGACGGCGCCGGGGCATGTGAGCACACCTCCCAATTTAGAGTATATCATTTCGGGCTACTGACTCCGAAAATATACTGGCAGATGGGGCCCGGTATCTCGATAGAAGCTATACGGAGGAAGCACCTGAAAGCCGGAATTGGGGAGAGGGTGTACAGTCAAGTGCGTCAATGTCAAATTCCCCTTGCAACTCCCGCTTGGATGCGGTAAATTTAAGATGGTTACATGTCGATAATAATGATAGGCGAGTCGCTGCACGCGACAAGGGCAAACGCACCGAAAGGTGTGGGCGCAAAGCCGCGGGTCTAAGGCCAATAGGCTAGGACGGCCGGGCTGCCGAACGGAAGGGGCTCGTTTTTTATTCTGGCATTTCTTCCTTCGTGCCACCCCTCTCCCTCCTGCGAGTCTCTCCTCCCGGTAGCCCGGCAGGGCTGATTGCCCCCATCTGACCGATGCGTCCATCTCACGGTCCGTCGCTGCAGTTTTGATCGGGGAGCTTTGAAAGCATAGAATCCGCAATGTCGGTGGGTAAAACTGCAGGATTTGAGTGTATTTCATCTGGTCTGCAGACTCGAATGCCTTTTCACCGCGATGGGAGGAGTGAATCGGAAATGATGAAGCTAGTGCAACGAGAACGAGGCTTTACCCTGGTAGAGCTTATGGTGGTAGTTGTCATTATAGGGATTCTGGTGGCGATTGCGATACCGATTTATGGGGGAATACAAGAGCGGGCACGAGAGTCAGCATGCCGGGCAAATCAACGCACTGTCCGAGGGGCAGTAACCACTCTTTTTTCCGAGGCGGGCCAACTACCCGAGAATATCGAGGTGGAAGACCTTGCAGATACCGTTGATGTTGGAGGCGTCAACTATGGGCCTTATTTGGAGGAAGTCCCATTGTGTCCGTGGAGTGAGGAAGATGAGGGTGGCAACTCCGATGGCTACGAGATTACAGAGATAGACACTCAGACCGGCGAGTTCACCGTCAAGTGTGAACGTGAGGAATGCCCGCCGGAATAGCCGAATCTCGCCAAGATTGATGAAGGCAAACTAACACTAAGTAACTGGAAGCTGTGATCTGTCTTAACCCAGACCATTTGCTCGTAACCCTGCCTACTAACGAGGGTCCCTGAGCTAGTGTCACCCAGAAAGGAGGGCCTGCATGCTGAACATCCGAAACCAGAGCGGCCTAGCATTACCGGCGGTCATCATCGTGATGGCCGCCGCACTGATCTTTGGTACCGCTCTGTGGACCTACGCCTCCGCCGAAAGAACACAGGTGGACCGTTTGGAGAAACACATGCAGGCTCACTTCCTGGCTCGATCGGGAGCTGAGGCCGTGGCAGAACATCTACTGACCAACCCCTCAGCCGTAAGACACTTCCTGGATCACAAGTCCGAATCGGAGGATATCCCCCTCGGGGAGGGATACTTCAACGTAACTGTCTATGCTGATGACAGCGAAATCATCATTGAGTCGACCGGGACCGTGGACGGTATCTCCGAAACCATGTCCCTCCTACTCACCACCCACGATGATTTCGCACTGTATGCCACCGAAATTGACGGTGCGGGGGCAGCAGCCGAAATATTCGGAACGGTTTTTATATCCTGCGAAGAGAAGATGAACGCCGACGAGAGCATCTTCCAGGATGAACTGGACTACGAGGAGATGAAATTCGATCACGAGCCCCCCGATGGTGATCTGGAGGAAATCCCCTCCATCACTGACTCGCAAACCCTCCAGGCCACCGGTGACAGCGATGGCTACACGACCGACCATATAGACATCGGCGGCAACTCAACCCTGACCATCGACTTCGCAGACCAGGATGAACTCATCCTCGAGGCTGGGAGCTTCTCAGCTACCGGGAATTCGGAAATAGTGCCGGAAGGACAGGGAACCCTGCGCCTGATCGTCAGCGAAGACTTCGACGGCAGCGGCACGTTTTCCACTGAATGGGAGGACTCTTTTGTCGTCATATATATGAGTGACGGAGAGACTCTCGAGATGACGGGAACACCGGAGTTTCACGGCGCCATTTATGGCCCAGGTGCAACGGTCAGGCTGGGAGGCAATGTAGTTTTTCACGGGATGGTGATCGCCGATGAACTCGAAGTGCTCGGTAACATCACCATGCAGGGGCTAAACATGGAAAAGCATCTGGACGATCTCGATATCATGATCTACCAGATTGGGCAGTGGTACTGATGCGAGCACAGAAAATCCGAACAGATATGGGCTTCACTCTACCGGAAGTAATAGTTGCCATTACTCTCCTGCTGCTCATTGCAGTGGCCTTCGGACCAATGATCAGTCACGCCTTCACGGAGATATTTCTGGCGGGTGAAAAGACAAAGACTATACACGAGGCCGAAACCCGGGTTCACGAACTCAGACAGAAAGAGGATGATGACCCGGACGACAAATCGGGTTTTCCGGAGGTCAGGTTTGGTACTGACGACCCACGCAACATTGAATCTACCGGCAAACAGGCCTCAATCAAATCAACATGGAGCAGGGGCATGACTTCCATAACCATATACCTGCCCCCAGAATAGGTGATACGGGAAATGACGCGAGCAATACGGCTTTGCCAGACAATCGCGGCGAGAGAGAGGGGATTGAGCCTGCTCGAGGCCATCCTAGCCATGGCAATCCTCCTTATGATTCTGCCGCTCATTTTCCTGATACTCACCTATGCCTCCACGGCCTTCGGAACGGGAGAAGAACAGGCTGATCTGCAGCAGAATCTCCGCCTGGTGGCTGATCACGTAAACGACAAGATACGTTATGCGGAAGAGATAGATGTACGCAGCGACATCGATGAGGGTGGTTCCGGTGATGACTCCTATGAGTACCTGTTCATTGATGAAGACGGCTATCTGGTGCACCGGATAGACGATGAGGACAGACGACACCTCAGCAAAATCGGTGACAGAATTGATCTCAATCTCTCGTTCCATGCCGAGAAAGGATCCGAACTGCTCCAGTTCACGGCATCGGGCACACAGCGACTGAGCGGACGCGAGCACGATCTTAGCTCGGACATACGCCTGCTCAATACAGTCCCGAACGACCAGGCATCGGGGGAAGTGATCAAGTTCCGGAGCCCCGTACCTCCCGCGCCATCCATAAGGGGAATGCAGCTGCTTCACCCGGACACAGGTGAATCCAACAGCTATCATTTCGAGGACCAATCAGGAGACGAAGCTACCGTCAGGGCGAAGATCGTCACTTACGATGCATCAGATGACGCGGAGCTGGATCTCACCGTCACCTATCCAGAGGATCCGGACTTCTCTGCCAATGTTGATATTGACCCCATGCCCCCGGAAACGGCATTCCACAGCGACACCGTAGAATTCACTGTCGAGTTCGATGCAGATAATCCGCCGGGCACCTATAAGATCAAAGGCATCCTGGATGATGATCTCGACATCGTGGCTCGATCCTATGTCATCCGGCCCACTTTTAGGGTCACCGGCACAGTAACTGACCCGGACGCGAGCGGGATTGCAGACGCGTGTGTGCGCCTCGATGGAGATACTTACGATTTCGAAGAATACGAGCTGGCTGCAGAGTCGAACCCAGATGGTACCTTCGACATATGCAATGTGCCGGCCGATGACTATGAGGTCCGCATCAGTCATGACGAGCATGAGACGTGGACGGGGCAGCAGCAAATTGTCGATGAGGACGTTGAGGTGGACGTGGAACTGACCCCAGAAGAAGAGAGCAACTAATGAGGAGCATTACTGGCCTGTCCGGTATCCGGGTCCAGCAGCCGTACTGGGATATCTGAACTGTGCGATTCTCACTGAGCCTGACGGCAGGACACCACAAAGCCAGTCCCGACCCCGGGCACGAACACAAAAGAGAGACCTCAGAAAGAACGCGGGGCAAGACGGGCGTTGCAGGGACGGGTACGGACCCAGAAGATCATCGCAGGTCAGCATGAGATGAGCAATGAAGGGAGCATCACTGATGGCAACCATCCTTATCATTGATACCAGCCACCCGGATCATGCCGATCGTCAGGGGCTGCTGAAGGAATGTGGACACCGTGTCATTGAGGCCGAACAGGGTAGCGACGTGCAGGAGTTGCTCCGAAGTCACAGTCCCGACCTCGTTCTCATGAGCAAATCTGAGTGCCCGGAGATGCCTACACAGAAGCACACTCTCTGCATGAGTAGTACGAATGGACTGCAGCGCACAGTGAAGCGGAAAATGCCCTCAGACCTACTCACGGTTATACCGGGCATGCCATAGTTTGACCTGATATCCGGGGCAGAATGCGGAGATGCGAGCTGGACTGAAGCCTCAGCATTCCCGCTCCGGCATTACAGGGAAGCGTCACCAAATCTGCACGCTGGAGAGGTACATATGCATTCTCTCAGCAATGATCCTCTGCCCTCCCAGTGCTCGCTTTTGTGCCGTGCTCTACCTGCGCGTCAGAATATTGACACTGTAGATTTCCTTCATGAGCCGGGCAGACATGGGGTCGCAGGGCGATTCTTGCCCGGTTGACCTCTGCGAGGCTCAATCCGGTTTATCCAGCGCAGATTTCGTGTCAGATGGATCTCCTCATCTTCGCGCGCGTTCACTCCGGCGGCAGCGGGAATGACCCAGAATCACCCTTATCCCTACCAGGTGCACAAACGCAGGGTTTGCCACCGCACCTCCCGAAGTCAACAAGTAAAAGTTCGGGGCAAATATTTGCGGCATGGAAGGATGAGGTGACTTCAGATGCGGGACTCCCCACAGCTGGAGGAGTACATCAATGAGCAGTTCCCCCACCGCGATGAGTGTACCTACCTCAACTCAGCTACGGCCGGCCTTGTCCCAGCCGATACTATGAAGGCAATGAGCCAATTCTGGCAGAGCGCCGCACGCGGCGCCCCATCAAAAGAAGACGCCAGTAGAGAAATGATAGGTGTCGAGCACGTGCGCGAACGCACGGCTCGCCTGCTCGGAGCCGCAGCGGAAGAGGTCACCTTCACCTCTTCCACCACGCATGGACTCGCCATCGCGGCCACCTCCCTGCCCCTCGGCTCGGGGGATGAGGTGTTGATTCCCGAGATGGAGTTTCCCTCCGTGGTTTATCCCTTTCTGAATGCCGCAGAGCGGCGTGGATTCCGGGTGAAGTTGCTGAACTGGGAGGGCTATGGTCCGGATCTTGCCCGCATAGAATCCCAGATCTCCGGTAGAACCCGCGCGCTGTGTCTGAGCTGGGTACAGTACCAGAACGGCTACACCCACGATCTGGCACGGTTGGGAAAGCTGTGCCGGGAAAGAGACATCTTCCTCATCGTGGATGCCATACAGGGTCTGGGCGCGATTCCCCTGAACCTGGACGGGCTGCAGGTGGACGTGGTCGCCTCCGGTACCTTCAAGTGGCTGATGTCCGGTCGCGGCCTCGGAATTCTGTACATTCGGCGCGCACTCACGGAGGAAATGAAGCCGGCACTGGCTGGATACAGGGGAGTAACCCGAGAAGTGGAAGACCCGGATTATCACCTGGAGCTCCTCGACGACGTGCGGAGATTCGACCTCGGGGCACCCAACGAACCTGGGCTCATCGCTCTCGGTCACTCCCTGGGGGTGCTGCAGCAGATAGGTGTGGATAATGTGCACGAGCGGGCCAGCCGCGTGGCCGAACGAGTCCGCCGGGGGGCGAAAGAGAGGGGATATCGCATCAACACGCGGGATGAAGAAGTCTCTCCCATAGTCGCGCTCAGTACGGGCACCCGACAGACGGATAACGCACTCCTCGCCCACCTGCAGCAAAATGGAATATCCACGTGCATTCGCGGCATGGGACTCCGCATCGCACCCCACTTCTATTGTACAGAGGACGATGCGGATAAGCTCCTCAGTCTATTGTGAACGGATGATGCCCGACACGCCCGTCGGGGCGCCACAGCGAGGCGGCGGGCACCGTCGGTCCATGGCGCCGCCCGATCATGGGTGGATAAACTGCCGCAGATCGCCATAACCCTCATCCCTCAGACGATCGAGGGGAATGAAGCGTAGCGCTGCGCTGTTTATGCAGTAGCGAAGCCCACCCAGCTGTGCGGGGCCGTCCTCGAACCGGTGTCCAAGGTGAGAATCACCCACCCGGCTGCGTACCTCGGTGCGGAGCATACCCAGACTCCGATCATCGTGATAGGTCACCACCGCGGGATCTATGGGGCGGGAGAAGCTGGGCCAACCGCAGCTGCAGGAGAACTTATCTGCCGAGCTGAACAGGGGTTCTCCGGTCACAACATCCACATAGAGACCCGGCTCGTCGTGAGCGTAAAACTCATTCCGGTGGGGCGGTTCAGTGGCATCGCGCTGCGTCACCGCATACTGCTCGTCAGTCAGCTCTGCGCGCAGGGTCGCATCATCCGGTCGGCTGTAGCGGGAGGGATCCAAAGATCCCGAGGCGGATTCGGCCTCTCGCTGCAGAAGCGAAAGGTCCACGTGACAATAGCCACCGGGATTATTCTCCAGATAATTCTGATGATATTCCTCCGCCAGATAGAACCCATCCAGGGGCTCCACCTCCACCGCGAGCGCCTCCTCGTATTCTGCCTGCACGTCACCCATAACCTGGCGAATCACCGACAGGTCCCGTCGATCCGTGTAGTAAATTCCGGTCCTGTACTGCGTCCCGACATCATTACCCTGCCGGTTAACCACCGTCGGATCGATGATGCGAAAAAAGTGATCCAGTATGCCGCGCAGACTGACGCGTTCCGGATCGTACGACACCCGGGCAGTCTCGGCATGTCCGGTATTGCGGTACAGCACATCCTCATAAGTCGGGTCCTCTGTACGCCCGTTGGCATATCCAACCACCACCTCCGCCACCCCATATACCCGGGACATGTAGGCATCCACACCCCAGAAACAGCCGCCGGCGAGGTATATCTCCCGCAGCTTGCTGTCTTCATAATCAACATTACTATTCGGATTGAATGGGAGATGAAGGGCATCCGAATCATCTCCCGGAGTCCCGGGGCCGATCAGGCGAAATGCCGATGCGAGCAACCCAAGTACGAGCAGTCCAAAGGGAAGAAGCAATAATCGATGCATGAAACACCTCACTTTCCCAATACTACCGGAGCCGCCGGCACATTCTGCCGCACCGCCCCGGCATCGGTCTCCTCATTCCATCAGGATACCCTCTGCATCCACAGGGCATAGATGTAGGTGCCGAGGAGCATGCCCAGCATGGTGAAGAGGCCGAGTGTCCGTCCGGATCCCACCTGCGCCAGCACGGTCCCCGGACACGCCCCCGATAAGCCCCACCCGGCTCCGAAGAGGGCAGCTCCAAACAGTCCGACCCGCGTCAGGGGTTTACGGGAGATACGTATGGCCTGTCCAGCAATAGTCCTGTTACCCAGCAAGCCCAGAAATCGCATGCCCAAAAGACCGACAATGATCGCAACCACCATCACCCCGGCCAGCGTAAGATCCCGTCCGGTAAACATGTTGTGAATCATGTCGTATTCCGAGGCACCCACCCGGGTCAACGCAAAACCAAAGAGAATGCCCAGGGCAAACACGGCTATCTTCATCTACAACCCCACCCCCGAAAACAGGAACAGTCGGACCGCATTGGCAGACAGAACGCCAAATGCCAGAAAGGTCAACGTAATCAGAAAACTGGACCACTGCAGGGTTGCCAGACCGTGGATACTGTGCCCGGAAGTACATCCGCCGGCCAGGCGGGCGCCCAATCCCATTAGAAAACCCCCGGCCACGAGGAGCAATCCCAGGGCAGCGATGGGCCAGTCCAATCTTTCCGTGAGGAGACCGAGCTCGGACGAGACGGCATGACCACCCGCCAGGTGGTTCGCCAGCCATGAACCAGACATAATCCCCAGCAGGAAGAACAATCGCCAGCTCCATCTATCGGCAAACTCGGACGACCCGAACCAGCGAAGCCTGGGGCGAGATACTGCCGAACGAATGAGGCTGGCATAGCCCGTCGAAACGCCCAGTCCCACGTTGAAGAAGTAGTACAGTACCGGAACCAGAAGGCCAATGACGGCTCCACCGAACCACCACGGCCAGATGCCTGTCAAATGATCACCGATCACCATCAGAAGTGACTCTCCTTTCCCGACCAGAGCGAACCAGCACGAGCACCCGGGGATCCCGGCGAGCGGAACTGCCGGCCTACCGGAAGGAATGCGTGCTGGCACGGCCATCCAGGATGCCTCATCTACCACTGTCGCATCTTATCAACAATCTGTCTTACATAGTAATTATACCACGCGAGGGCAAGCTGCTGTCCCGGGCCCCGCGGCGGCAACTGCATAGAGCCCATCCGGCAGTGTATACACGCGGGTGAACAGTTGTCCGGCGCACAAAAAGCAGGTATCATTATGAAAAGATATGTACTAAATAGTATCTATTCCCTCATAATCAGGTCTCAAAGCAATGAGAGGAAGGATGCGCCCCATGTCGAGACACTCAATCGCCGACAAACAGAGGAATGCACCGATGAATGAGGGCCCGGCAGCCGATAGCCACACAGGTCCCCGGGTGGAAATGGATGTAGCTGCTGTGCTGCCGTTTCTCGGTGGCCCCAATCAATCTCTGCATGTGCCAGCCGCGGTCAACTGCAGGGGTGGGCGGACCGCCGAGCCCATGGACTGCACGGTGCAGACATGATCTCCCTCGCTGAGGTGCAGGCCCGCCTGCGGGCCATCTGGCGACCGGAGCTGTATCACGGACACGGGAAGACCCAGAACTACTTCGAGGGATGGTACTTCAAGATGGTCGACGAGACCCGACGTCAACCCGTTGCAATCATTCCGGGCATCTTTCTGGGTAAGCGGGGGCGGGACACACACGCCTTCATTCAGGTGCTGGACGGGCGCAGTGCTCATGGACAATACCACCGATTTCCCGCGGATAGCTTCCAGTGCGACCCCCGCAATTTCTCCGTAAAGATCGGCCGCAATCACTTCAGCGCCTCATCCATACGGGTGGATATCCCCTCACCTCGCAGGATACAGGCCGAGGTACAGTTCGGGCACCTGCACCCCTGGCCCGTTTCCCTCCTCTCGCCGGGGATAATGGGACCGTTCGCACTCCTCCCCCGTATGCAGTGCTACCATGGGGTGTTGAGCATGGATCATTCTTTGACGGGCTCAGTTCACATACTCGACGCAGAAGTCGACATGGATGGAGGGCGGGGCTATATCGAAAAGGACTGGGGCAGGGGATTCCCGACCGCCTGGATATGGATGCAGTGCAACCACTTTGATTCTGAGGCCACCTCCCTCACCCTGTCGGTGGCTACAGTACCATGGATGCTCACCTCATTTCGCGGATTCATCATTGGACTGCTGCACCGGGGAAAGCTGCACGCCTTCACCACCTACAACGGGGCGCGGCTCCGACACATCGATGTGAGTGATGAACACATATCCATCACCGTCTCGCGCAGCAACAGCGAGATGGACGTGAAAATGAAGCGCACTGCCGGAGGCACACTGCGTTCGCCCGAGGGCGAGAGTATGCAGGAGCGGGTCACCGAGAGCATGCAGAGCCGCGTGCAGGTGCGGCTACGAACCGGAAAGACCACGGTCTACGAAGGCGAGGGATGGCCTGCCGCACTGGAAACTACTGGCGACATTCGGCCGGGCAACGGCGCCGCGTAAGAGGGATCCCGGTTCGCAGATTGACGCAAGCATCAACGGTCTTTCATATAGCAAATTGTGTCTGGAGGGAAGAGCAATGCCGAAACTTTATCTATGGGGGGCAGTGGGGCTTCTCCTGTTCTGGTTGGTCTTCACGTGGAGCACGACAACCGCCCCTTCCGATTACGACACCGATCTCATCACCGGAATTCACCGTCTGGCTGCTCATTTGGCAATTGGCCTGCTGCTCGCGCAATTTTTACTCAGCAGCAGGATTCGGATCATCGAGAGGCGTCTCGGCCAGGATAAAATGCTCTCGTACCACCGATGGATGGGCAGGCTGGCGGTGGGCTTGCTATCGATCCATCTCGGCCTGTCAATTGCCGCCGATCTGCTGGGTCCCGGGCAGGTCACCCTGGCCCCCTACCGGATACCCGGCGCCATCGGCCTCGTGTTGATCTTCTGCGCAGCATCTCTGGCCTCGACTTACCGCCTGCTGGGCCTACGATACGAAGTATTCAAGACAGTACACATGCTCACCTACGCCGGCTTTCCCCTGGTGCTTGTGCATGTATGGATGCAGGCCCACACCCCCGAGCAGTATCTGCTGTGGGCGGCGCTTACGACCGCCTACGTGCTTCTTCTGGTTCATCGCCTGCTGCACATACACGCCGTCCGCAAGAATCACTTCACAGTTGCCGAAGTACAGCAGGAGAATGAGGATACCTGGAGCCTGTTCTTCACCGGTTGCTCTCCCGAATACCTACCCGGCCAGTTCATGCATCTTCAGCTGCTGCGCGACGGGAGACTGTCCGCCTCTCACCCCTTCACCATATCCTCCAGCCCAACCCGAGACCTGCTCAGCGTGACTGCCAAAGAAGTGGGGGATTTCACCTCCACCCTGGGCCACACGCGCCCGGGAGACAGGGCGTTCATTGATGCTCCCTACGGGGTATTCAGCTTCCTGCATGCCCCTGCCGGGCGCCCTCTGGTCTTTTTGGCGGGAGGCATCGGCATCACCCCGTTTATGAGTATGCTGCGCTACATGCAGGATCAGCAGATAGACCGCGAGGTACTTCTCTTCTGGGGCAACAGACGGGAGAGCAATCTGCTCTTCCGCGCGGAGCTGCGAGACATCGAAACCCGGATATCCGGCCTGAAAATAGTTCTGGCCATGTCGGGTGAACCCGAATGGCCGGGCGTGAAGGGCCGCCTGGATGTTGATTTGATCAGCAGGTACACGAGTGATCTCACAGAATGCGAGTATTTCCTCTGCGGCCCACCTCCCATGACCCGCAGCCTGCAGAAGGGATTGATAGACCGGGGAGTGCCGACTGCCCAGATACACAGGGAGATATTCGAGCTGTAAAACCTGCGCCGCGGGAAAGTGATCAGGAACACCAGGTGAGCCGGTCGGTGAGGCATGCGCACCCCTCCCGAGTGGTCCACTCTGAGCAGAGCTACCTCACGGGTGGAATCCGCCCACCCATGTGACCACGCACATGGAATCGCCGGGTTCTGCGGCGGACGCAAATATTCGCAACCGCCTGCGGCAGATCTTCCGGCGGCGCAGCTGGGAACTGACCTGCACAACACCGAAGCGGAGAGTTATCGAGGGGGTAAATGCGGATTGATCATCCTGCAGCTTACACACTGCACATCCCGCAGATCAGCCAGAGGCATCCCTGTCAGAGTGCTCCATCATGGCGAGAAAGACCCCCGCCACCTCCGGATCAAACTGAGTTCCCGCCCCATCCCGCACCTCAGCCAGCGCCTCCTCACGACTCATCGCCGCACAGTAAGGACGCTCACTGGTCATGGCATCAAAGGCATCCACCACTGCGAGGATCCGCGCCAGCAATGGGATGGCATCCCCCGCCAATCCTCGTGGATACCCGCTGCCGTCAAACCACTCGTGGTGAGAAAGGATGGAGTCAGAGATGGAGGCCAGATCGACGCTGTTGTTGGCGATACGATAACCGATCTCCGTGTGCCTCTGGATCTCAGCCCGCTCGGCGGGATCTAGAGGGCCTTCCTTCTCGAGTACCGACGCCGGAACGGCCACCTTACCGATGTCATGCAATTGGGCCAGCAGGGCCAAATTGCTCAGACTGCTCTCCGCCAGCCCCAGCCGCTGCCCCACTGCCACACCCAGTTCCTCCAGTCGCCTCATGTGCTCGCTGGTCTCCTGTGTTTTTTCCTCCAGGGCACCCCGCAGTGATTTGATGATGGCATTTCTGGCACTGTCCCGCCGCAGCATCTTATCCTGATACATCCGCTCCTCCGCCCGGCCGAAGACTTCCCAGACGTCCTCGCCCTCCTCCGATTTGGTAGCAACGCCCATTGACACTGATACAGAGAAGGATTCATCATCCCACTCCGCACAGCGCCGGTGAATCCGACGCATGATTTCCTCCGCATTTCCGGCCGAGGTCTGTGGAATCAGGATGGCAAATTCATCTCCTCCCGTTCTGGCCACCACATCCTCCTCGCGCGCCGAGCTGCGCAGTATATCGGCGACCTCCCGCAGCAGCCGGTCTCCCTCCTGGTGGCCGAATACGTCATTGATCAACTTCAGACCATTGACGTCAGCCAGGATGACGGAAAGGGGGAGCTGGCGCCAAACATCCAGACGACGGAGCTCGTTCTCAAAGTAGGCACGGTTATAAAGGTCTGTGAGCTGGTCGTGAAAGCTGAGGTAACGCAGCCTGCGCTCCACCTTCTTCCGTCTACCGATATCCCGCATACTGATGAACACGGCACTCTGCCCCAGATAGGTAGTCCTACTCACATTAAATTCCACGTCAACGTCCCGGCCACGATGATCAACCACGGCACTTTCATAAATGTCCGGAACAGGATCTCCACGCTTTCTCGCGCGAGCCATCCGATCCACCCGGGCACGTTCGGCCGGGTGCACAATACAACGCCATTGCATACCCACCAGGTCTTTGGACCTGCACCCCATCAACGTGCCCGCCGCCGGGTTGGCGAAGACACACCGGCCACCCTGCACGATCAGTATTGCATCATTGATGTTGTGAACCAGGGTCCGGTACTTCTCCTCACTCTCCTCCAGAGCGCGCTCGGTCCATCTTTCGGCGGTCCGGTCACAAACCGACCCGAGGAGCCGCTTCACATCACTGGACACCGCCGGGAGGGGTGAAAGCTGCACCGACAGGAAGCGCACTCCATCACCAGTGTGCAGTTCGACGAAAAAGGAGACCGGCTCCTGTTGAACCGCACATGTGCGCAGATGACGGGTGAACGCGCCACGCATATCCGGGCCGAACATGTCAACTGGCGACCCCGCCCGGGCGCGGGTGCGGCCTCCATCCGTCATTCGCTCCAGGGCACTATTGGCCCGCAGAAGAGAAAACGCAGCATCACTGCGTGATTCCACGAGAAACATCCCATCCTGCATACCGGAAAAAATCATGGCATACTCCGAGACCCGCCTCTCCGCCTCGGACCTTTCTCGTTTCCCCCGTCGCCAGATGCGGATCCTCCGCACTGCCGCAGCCAGATGAAGAGCCAGTATCTCCAAGACCTCAACCACTTCGCTGCCAGGAGCATCCTCTTCTCCGGAGGCACACTGAAGCACGCCGAACTCCCCGATCGGGACACTCACCACCGAACGATGCGCCGGGTGGTCCGTGACCATCTCCGGATGCTTGTGCATATCGGCGAGGTACTGGGTGCGGCCGGTACGGAAGCTCTCATTCCTCAGGCGGCGGTATACAGAATTGGGGCGAGCCGCTTCCTCCGACCACGCTCGCGATTCGGCACGCAGCACCGAGGTATCCCCCTCCGCCACCTCGCTGACTGCGGCTGCCAGACCCAGGAGGTCGTCTACCGCGGCCACTGCCAGCTCGTACACCTGCTGTTCGCAATTGATGTCCTCCAACTGTACGGCAACTTCGTGCAGCTTCCGTATACAGTTCTGCCTCTCCCGCTGCGCACAGCTGTCCCCGGAATGCATCCCTGCAAAGCCGCGGTCATGTGCGCGCAGGATAGATATGATCCGACGTCGGAAATCTCTTTCTCCATCTGCCTGTTCGGCCACCCGGAGAATGCAGTCGGCCAGATCTTCCAGCTCGCGATCACCGTCGTAGCTCACTCCCGTATCTCCTTCCGGTAGCCAATCAAACCCACAACCGGTGGGCAATCATGCTCGAATTCGAACTGCCGGTACCCGGCGGCACGCTGTCTGCAGTCGGGGCGGTTTGCAGGTTATCTGCACTGCCCCCAGGCGCCACATTAGCCCCGTCAGCAGATTTAATCCCCCCGGACATACCGGCCTACCTGACCACGCACCCGCCGTGCAGCCGGGAGCGCCAATGCCAGAATGTCAGCCTCAGCAAAAAGGAGCAGGGACGTGCTCACACCGGATCCTACAGGTAATTTCTTCTCCCTCATCCACCATATGTCCTCTTCCCTCCCACCCCTAACATCCCCCTGACGCGAGAAGGTACTGACGGGCGGCACGACGAAATAGAAACGAGGGGGTGAGAGAAATGTCCAAGATTCTCATCATCTACCACACTCTTTCCGGTAACACGGAAGACGCAGCGCACCTGGTGGCCGAAGGAGTGAGGGAAGATAAAGATGTTCAGGTAACCGTGAAACTCGCACGCGAGGCCGGCAGCGAAGATCTTCTGTCCTGCGATGGAATTGTCGTGGGCACGCCCGACTACTTCGACTACATGTCTGGCATGGTGAAAGATTTCTTTGACAGGACTTTCTATGCAACACGCGATGACGTGCGGGGCAAGCCCTGCGTAACATTCGTCACACACGGAGGTGGCGGAAAGGCACGAGACAGCCTGATTCGCATATGCGACTCGTTCCACTTCAATATGATAACCGGGCCAGTTATGGTTCAGGACCGGCCAGATGAGGAAGAAGCTGAAGCACTGAGAAACGCGGGTCGCATGCTGGCGGCAGCAATCAAGTAGGTCGGCAGCTGCACGGTTTCGGCCCTGACCGGGGCACGGTGCACCCGCTGACCCGCAGCGAACCAACGGGCTGAAGGCGGCGTGCGACTGTCGTCCGGTTCATGTACCGGCGACGGTCATGCGATTGCGGCCTGCCTCTTTGGAGCGATACAGGGCCCGGTCCGCCCGCAGCATGAGGTCTTCGGGAGATTCCCCGCAGCCCAGTTCGGCCACGCCCAGGCTGGCCGTCACACAAATGTCGGCACAGGAGAGTTCGATTGAGGCCACTTCGCGCCGCAGACGATCGGCAAAAACCGCGGCGCGGTTGCAGTCCGCTCCGACCAGTAAGACCATGAACTCCTCCCCGCCGATGCGTGCGGGGAGGTCTTCCTTGCGGGTCTGCTCCTGCAGCACCTCACCGAGGGCCGCCAACAGATCATCACCGGCGGCGTGGCCGTGCTCATCGTTAACTTCCTTGAAGTGATCGAGATCCAGAGCGGCCAGAGAAAGCGACCTGCCGTGCCGATGAGCGTCTGCAACAGCTTTCTCCAGATGCTCGAGGAAGTGGCGGCGATTGGCGAGGCCGGTCAGATGATCAGTCCGCATCAGCTGTTCGATCTGCTCATTGGCCCGCAGCAGCTCGGCGTTCTTTTTGGCCAACTCGCGCGATTGGTTCGATAGCTCATTGTTCAGCCTGGTCAGCTGCTGAAATACCTCCTCATCAGATTCGAAGGTACTGCGCCCGAAGAGTACGCAGCCATCTCGCCAGTGGAAAACGTGACAGTCCAATGCTGTTCCCCGTGCCGGGCCGCACTGCAGGTTGAAACGTCGCCGGATGGCCTGCCGTCCATCCGACAGACCGATTCCATCTGCACCGGAAAGGTAGCGCTCCGCCCGGTCTCCGACGACTGTAGACGGGTCTGCCCCGAACAGCCGGGCAAAGGCCTCATTGCACTGCACAACCACCCCATCACCATCCAAGACGGCGAGGGAGGTGTCCGTGAGTTTGTGCAGATAGCGGGCAACCGGCTCGGGGCACCGTCCCAGCAGATCTTCACTGCGCTTCATCACATTGAGCTCCCTCCCACCAGGCTCGGGCTATACGCACCGCCTCACTGCCGTCCGTCGCGACAGCATCAGCATCTACCACCTGCACCAGATGGGGATGCCGCGAAAACACCTGTCCGCCGACGGCTATGTACATATCGTCCAGTTCTTCATGCCCCCTGATCTCTCCAATTAGCCGCCTGACCCGATCGACGTTGAATGGCATGGTCACCGAAAGACCGAGGAAAAAAGGGGGGTGGCGCCGGAGCATACGTTTGAGCTCCTCACTCGGCGTATCTGCCCCCAAAAAGGTGACATCCCACCCGTCAAACTCCAGCAGGTCGGCCACCATGCGGGCTCCTATTTCGTGATACTCGTCGGCCACCGCCGTCACTACCGCTCGGCCCCAACTGTATTCGCCGCGCATAAAGCGCAGATGAAAGGAGGTCATCACACGGGACACGATGGACGAAGCCAGATGCTCATCCGTCACCGAAATACGATTCTGCTCCCATCGCTCTCCTATCTCCAGCAGAGCGGGCCCGATGACCTGCAGGTAAAAATCCGGCACATCAGCTGCAGATGGCACAGAATCCTCGGCCAGCCGCAGGCATTCCTGGTGATCACCCCGCAGCAGCGCCCGCAGAAATGCCGCCAGCAGATCCGCCCACACGGCAGACTCCGGCAGATCGTCGTCCGGGGCGCACCGCGATTCCCGCAGGAATCTCTCGTAGTTTTCGCTCATCCAACGGTAAACGGATCTTGCTGAACGGGCTGCTGCCGGAGAAAGGTGGATATCCACCGCCTGACAGAAAGCGGAAAGAACCCGGGGGAAATACTCGGGAGCAAACCCGCGGTTCATGTAGGTCCGGAACACCCAAGGCATGGTACAAGCCAGCAGGTGCCCATCCCGCAGGGTCAACACTGTAGCCATGAAGCGGGCATGATGCCGGTGATTCTCCCGCATCATCTTCAGTGGGTTCCCACCGATGAGGTCCTCCACATCTTCCTGCCCAGCCATTATCTCATCAACCGTAGCTGCCAGATGCGCGACCCTGTCAGCATACTCTTCGGCCGTCCCCGCGGACAGGTCCTGCAGATCAACCCCATGTCCCCGCGCCACATCAGCCAAACCCTCATCACTCCTCTCCATAGTCACTCATCGGTGAAATGCGCAAAAGCGCAATCCAAAGCACTTCCCGTTTCCGCACATCGGTCACAGGGAGGAATCCCCATCTGTCCGGATTCTTCTCTATTTTTTAGTATATCATCTGCCGCAGCAAATACGCCCGGGCTACGCCTGCGGCCTCGCACGAGTGGGCGCAGGCAGGTCGGCGCGAGCCCGAAGCACATATTTCCTGCATGACCACCGGTGGGAAACAGCCAGTCTGCCCGTTACTCACGGCAGCACCCCATAAACGGAAAGCGTAAAGGGATTGCGTCTGTGAAATAGAAGAGTTATGATACGGAAATTGACGGGTTACGTCAGAATGGGGAGGCTCGAGCTGTGGCAAAGGGTATCTACATTCACTTTCTCGGCGCAACAGCACTCATACTCCTAGTCCTCACTCCCTGGACGTCCCCGGCGGCTCTGGCGGCCTTCACGCTGCTGGCTGCGGCGATGTTCTACCGCCACGGCGCCCGGGTGTATGCAGCTACGACAGCAGCCCTTGGCTGTCTGGGGGTGCTGCTGTCACCTCTCGTCGCATCTTCTGCTCCCATCACTGTAGCCCTGCACGTGGCTCTGTCAGCCGGCCTCATCCGCGCGGCATATCTGTCGGCGGAAGGAAAGGAAGCCACATCGGCCGCTGCCGAGCGCGAGCTGGTACATTGCGCACATGTTCCCGCAATTATCTGCTGCAAAGATGGAGTTATCGAAGCCGCCAATGAACCAGCCCATCAGTTGCTCAAATGCGACCAGGACCTGCGGGGCGAAAAGATCGATCAACTCGACAGGGCGGGGGGCTGGATTGAAAGCCATCGAGCTCTGGACGACAAAGGGAAGTGTCGCTTCGATGCAGCCCTGCGTACTGGCGACAGAAGCGAGATCCGGACCAGCCTGCACTGCCGAAAACTGCCCGGGACAGGGCGGGTGCTGGTGACTCTTGCGGCTCCAGAAAGAGGACAGGGGACAGACGATGAGCTATCCCACATGCGCCACCAGCTACGCGAACGCGAGAAGGAGCTCGATCTGCTGTACCAACTATCCCGACTGCCGGACGAGACCCACCTGACGCGCAAGCAAACCGCAATGAGCATCATCAACAGGTTGCCGGCCGCCTTTCAGAATCCCACAGCCACCGAGGCGCGCATTCGCCTGGGAGAACACGAGGCCCGCACCCCCGGCTGGTCCGAGGATGCACCGCGCCTGAGTCAGGAAATAGCGGCGGGAAAAGAACACCTGGGGACTATTGAGGTCTGCCTGCGCAGAAGCGAGACGTCTTTTTTGCCCGAGGAAGAAGAGTTGCTGGCAGCAATCGCACTGCAGCTGGGCCGCATGATCCGCTATCGACAGGCCGACGCCGCGCTGCACGAAAGCAAGGAATACCTGTCCACCATACTCCACTCCCTGGGGGATGGAGTGATCGCCACTGACGCGGAGGGAAGAGTGGACCTGCTGAATCCGGCGGCAGAGCGCCTCACAGGCTGGCCCTCAGGAGAGGCCATGGGGCGTCCCCTGCCACAGGTCTTCAACATCTGGGATAATCGCAATGGGGATCCAATCTCCTCCCTCCTGCACAGAGTTCTGCAGCAGGAACAGACTATCCGCCTGGCCAACGACACGGTGCTGACCTCACGCTGCGGGGAGAAAAGGCAAATTGCCGACTCCGCCGCTCCGATTTGCGGAAGTGACGGCGAGGTGCGTGGGGCCACCATCGTTTTCTCGGATGTCACCGAACAGCACCGCATCAGACGAGCTCTGCAGAAGAAGACGGAAGAGCTGGAAACCTACTTCAATCTGGTCCCCGAACCCCTGTGCATAGCCGATACAAGAGGACGCTTTCTGCGGGTGAACCGGGCCTGGGCGCACATACTTGGATACAGCGAAAAGGACCTGGAAGGCCAGAAGTTCCTCGACTTCATCCACCCAGAAGATCTGAGCGCGACGCAGAAGAGGATGGCCCAACTGGACAGACAGGAGGGAGGTCGTGGATTCGTCAACCGCTATCTCGCCGCAGACGGCTCCTACCGTTACATAGAATGGAATTCCGAACCGCATGGTACCACCATCTACGCAGCGGCCCGCGACATCACCGACAGGAAAGAAGCAGAAGAGGCACTGGGCGAAGAGCTGGCCCGGCAGGAGCTGGCCGCAGAGCTATCTGGACTATTCCTGCACGCGCCGGTTAGAGACATCGAGAACACGGTGCGGAAGAGCCTGCAGATCATCGGGGAATTCGCCGGTGCGGACCGGGTCTACGCCAATCGAATGAGCCCGGAGTCGGCTGCCTATCAAAGGTGCTACCGGTGGTGCGCCCCGAAGGTCGACCCGTTACCGGATGATCTGCGGCCAAAAGGAGACAGCACCCCGCACTTCTGCACCAGAAGAGTACAGAGTGACGGGGAGATCCAGGTCTCCGATCCGGAAGACCTGCCGCAAGACGCCTGCGTGCGGCCCGAGCATTTTTCCGAGGGGCTGCTCGGAGCAATCCTCTGCGTACCCATTGCACTGGAATCCAGCCTGGCTGGAACCATTCGTCTGGATGGGGGCCAGGCGCAAGATCCCTGGAAGAAAGAAGACATCAGGGCAATTCGCATAGCGGGAGAGATCATATTCAGCGCCCTCGAACGGAGCGAGGCACGGCAGCAGATAAACTACCTCACATTTCACGACGAGCTAACCGGCCTGCACAACCGCAACCACTTTGAACGCCGGTTGCTACAGATTGACGGGAAGGACAGCTATCCTCTGACCTTCCTTTCGGCCGACGTGGACGGCCTGAAAATCGTCAATGACACCATGGGGCATGCGGCAGGGGATGAACTGCTGCAGATCTGCGCCAGTATACTGCACGACAATCTTCCCGCCTCGGCCGAACTCGCGCGCCTCGGCGGAGATGAGTTTGGTGTGATTCTCCCCTGCACCACGGCGGACGAGGCAGAGGAGATCGCCGGACAAATTGGGACCGCGATACACGAGTATAATCGGCGCGACCGAAAGACTCCCATCAGTATATCTCTTGGGTTCGCCACGGCAGTGCATCGCGACCGCTCCCTGCACGACCTGCGCCGCGCTGCCGACCAGGACATGTACCGCAACAAGCTGCTGCAGCAGGGAACCGGACGCCGCCGCGTACTCGACGCCCTGATGGCCGCCCTGGCCGAGAGGGATCACATAACGCAGGGACACGCCGAACGCATGCAGAGATTGTGCCAGGAGCTGGGAAAGCGGGCAGACCTGAATTCCCGGCAGCTCGCCGACCTCGGTCTGCTGGCTCAGGTACATGATCTGGGAAAGGTGGGTGTTCCCGACCGCATCCTGTTCAAGCCGGGCCCCCTGAATGACGAGGAGTGGGAGGAGATGCGGCAGCACTGCGAAAAGGGCTACCGGGTGGCCCTGTCCGATCCCGACCTGGCGAAAGTTGCCGATCTGATACTCAAGCACCACGAGCGATGGGATGGAACGGGATATCCGCTGCAAATTTCCGGGGAAGACATACCCATAGAATGCCGCATACTGTCCATAGTCGACGCGTATGATGCCATGACCAACGATCGACCCTATCGCTCCGCCATGAGTGAAGATGAAGCCAGGCGGGAGCTTGTGGAAAACGCTGGCTCCCAGTTCGATCCCCACCTGGTGCGGATGTTCCTCGAAGTACTGGACGCCGAAGATGCAGGGGCCTCATGAAGAGCCGAGGCCGCACTTGCGACTCTACCTTCCATCAGAACCGCCCCCCTTCCCTTTCGTCCATGAGATGATTCAGGAAGCTGATGATGATGCTGCCGGCAGCGGAGGCGTCCTCTGTGTGCAGATAGTGGTTGGCCGTACTGTCAAACAACACATTGGCAGAGGAAGGAAACTCGTCTTCGCCGGACCAGCAGACTACCGTCACTGGGAAGCGGGGGAAAAGGGGCAGATCTGCACCCACGTCACCCACATCGATGAGCTGGCCACCCAACTCCTGAAGGGCCCACCGCAGGGCCGGTATGTGTTCCTCCAGCACTCTTTCAGCCAGGCGGGATAATGTGTGGCGGACAAAGGGCTCCTGAAATACCCACCCTCCCTCCAAATCACGGAACGCAGTGAGCCTGCCGGACAGGGGAGTCCCGTCCGCCCGGCCCAGGTAATTCAAGGTCACCAGCTGCCACTGCCATATGGGGCGCTCTCCCGTTCCCCTGAAGGTCACATCACCAAACGGATGGGAAACCTCCAGCGGGTATCCAAGGCTCGACAGTCTGATGACCGAGCTTCCGGGATCATGGTCGGCCCCGGCGCGGTGCGCCATCTGTGCGGGATCGGCACGTCCAAAGACCTCCAGGCTTTGCTCGAAGGCTGACCGGTACGGTCCCTCCCCAGTTCTGTCAACCATAAAGGATCGCATGCTGCATCTCTCCTCTCTGATGATACAATGACGCCGGGAGGGATGTGCTGCACAGAAAATGCAGGGTTGTGCTCCGCCTCCCGTCATTCGCCGGATGGCAGATTGCCCCGTCCCTCCCGTTATACGTCGTCGACGAGATCCCACAGCAGGTCGCCGCGGTAGTCGCGGTGGAACTTATGCACCCATTGTGCCTCTTTCACTCGCTGGGTATCAATATCGACCACCAGAAGTTCGGAAGACCGGACAGCCGCACGGCCGATGATTTCACCGAATGGGTCGGCCACATGTGACTCTCCCTGAAAGGTCACCTCTGTCTGCTGACCAGCAAACTCCCCGGTTTCCGTCCCGCACTTGTTGGCCGCAATTATGTAGACTCCGTTTTCCCAGGCATGCACCCGGCTAACATCCGGCAGGATGTCATCGGCTGGACCCGGCGGGGCGGGATTATTGAAGATCTGCACCACCACCTGCGCACCTCTTCTGGCCTGCACCCGGACAAATTCACCGTAGACCGCATCCTGACAGACCTGCAGTCCGAACCGGACCACCTCCGTGGGAAACACCGGCAGGGAGTTTCCGCAGCGAAACAGTTCTGCCTCCGCTATCATCATCTGCTCACCCCGGCTGTACAGGGTGTGCAGATACAGAGGCGGGACCACCTTGTCGTACACCCCGATTACGTCCCCGGTGGGGCCTATGAGCACCGCCGAGTTGTATATCACCCCATCCAGTGCCTCATCTCTCCGGCCCAATCCACCCACGACATACATACTGTTTCTCCGGGCGACATCTCCCCACATCCCGGTGACCGGACCAGGCACCGGCTCGGCCATCTCCAGGTGCTCTTCCCCCGCCGCGTAGCCGGAGATAATGAGCTCGGGCAAAACGGCCAGGTCTACACCTTCCTCCGCCGCCCGCTCCAGCCACGCAACACTCCTGTCTACATTTTCCGCTTTGCTGGACAGCTCCGTTTCGTACTGGCACAGGGCCACCCGCAGCTGCATACCCCTCACTCCTTCCCGGTGAGATTTGCCTCTGCAGTCGCAAAATCTGCAAAGAGCTCGCCCGGCGGAGGACATCTTTGACCTCTGTTCGCTGGACGAGGGACAATCCAGGGATGCCGGGACCTTTCTCCGAAAAACAATTCCATTCCTGCCCGGCAACCCTTTCACCAGCTGCAGAGAACGAGGCAGAGCTGTTGAAGGCTCTTTCCAGCCAGTTACCAGAAGGTGCACACAAGAGCTTATCATTGCCTGGGCACTGCTATATAATAAACCTTACTTGCTCACTATTCTTCGCGAAAGGATGTGCAGAGATGGTTGAAGGAAGACATTTGCTGCGCCTCAACATCGCCGGCTATGCCGCCATGGTGACAGTGAATATTCTGGCCAACACACTGCCTATAGGCGGCAACTCCACTGAGTACATTTCGGATCTATACCCCAACCTGTTCACCCCGGCGGGGTTTACCTTTTCCATATGGGGTTTGATATACCTGCTGCTGGGATTATACGTGGGTTACCAGGTACTGGACCTGCTGCGCGGCGGAGACGGACGGGTGCTCGCGCTCGATACGACGGGCTATCTGTTCTTCGTCTCGTCTCTGCTGAATGCAGCATGGATTTTCGCCTGGCATTATCTACAGATCGGCCTGTCGCTGGTGATCATGCTCGCCCTGCTGGTCACCCTCTTAGCCCTGCACCGGAGACTGAATCCGTCCGGGGTCGTTGATCTCAGTGCAAACTGGTTGGCCAAGCTGCCATTCAGCATTTACCTGGGATGGATCAGCGTCGCCACCATTGCCAACGTAACAGTACTTCTGGTGCATCTCGGATGGAACGGCTTTGGAATGTCCGATGCTTTCTGGACGGTGCTGGTGCTGGCGGCCGCAACTGCGCTGGGCGCGGTGTATGTTCTGCGGCGCCGGGATATCGCTTACGCCGCCGTAGTACTTTGGGCCTTCTACGGCATAATCTCGCAGCGGCTCAGCAGCGAGCCGGTGGAGACCGCCATCATCACGGCGGCTGGCATCGGGAGTGCCCTCATCCTCATTTCCATAGCTGCAGTAATCATCCGTGCCCGACCGACGGCAAACCCCAGATGATCATCTGATAACAGGAATGGGCCTGACACTGCAGAACCATGCACATCTGGAAGGAGAATGGCATTGCGAGTGTGGGATGTTCACCCCGGATATCTGTCGGAAAGCAGGCTGCTGGGCGAACACCGCGAGATCCACGCCGTCTGGACAGTACTGGTCGAAGGCAGGAAGGGATATGCCAATCACCCCGAAACCAGGCGCTGGCGCGGACACCTGTCATCCCTGTATCGCAGACATGAGATGACAGTCGCCGAGATGCATCTGCGCGGCTACAACCACGCCAGTCCCCTCGAATATCGGGATGATGGGGCCGGAAGCTCTCCGGGATTTGTGGATTCTCCGCCGGAGCAGTTTGTGCTCCTGCGGGAGAAATACGACTCCGCAGAATCGGGACGCATTCCCCTCCCAAATCGGGCGAGCGAATTCTGGGCCCATCACAAATACTCGATCATGGCACGCGGATACGAAAAATATCGGCAGGTGTCCTCCATGAGCGGTCGGCTGGGGGCTCTTCGCATCATCGAGGCCGGCGAAATGGTGGACGAAGTCCACCGGATCATGGAGGAGACAGCGCATGAAGGGTCGCTCATAAACGCATGGCAGCACGTCATCGGCCACTTCAAGCAAAAGGTGCCGGTGCAGACCCGCGAGGAGCTACTCAGCAACCTGCCAGACAGTGCCGACAAGGTGGGCAGAACCGTCTACCTGCTGGCCCTCGAACATGACGAAATCTACATCCGCAACAGCACCATACTCTCCGACTGGTCCAGTTTCGAGCCGAAGAGCTGACTGCCGGGACTTGTCTCTTCGTCTGCCTTGTCCCCCCGGTCCTGCGGCAGACGTGACGCGTCCCCTCCTCGGTCACTTCCTGCAGGAGACACATAACAGCATCCGGAAATGTGAGTGCGTGACCGAATACAACCGCACATTGGGGAGGTGTGACATGCAGGGGCAACTACGCATGGTAAATCTTGGCGCATATCTGGTGATGGTCACTGTCAACGTACTGGCCGTTCGCCTTCCTCTCAACGGGGTTGCGCCGGAGGAGGTTTCCGACATGTTCCCCACCCTTTTCACTCCGGCGGGTTACGTGTTCTCCATCTGGGGCCTCATCTATCTGCTGCTGGCCGGTTTTGTGATCTATCCATTTTTGGTGGGAGAAACAGAGGGAGTGCGCCGAACAGGATATCTCTTCGGCCTCTCGTGCGCCCTGAATGCGGCCTGGTTGTTCGCCTGGCACTGGCTGCAGTTGTGGCTGTCGCTGGGGATAATGCTGGCGCTTCTGATCACACTCATGACGATATACCTGCGGCTCGGGCGACGGAGTGATCGGCCTTCTCCGGCGGGGCGGTGGGTGGTTAACCTGCCATTTTCCATATATCTGGGCTGGATCAGCGTTGCCACCATCGCGAACGCGAGCGCCACCCTGATTCACGCAGGACCAGAGGGATGGCAGCTCGATTCGCTCATCTGGACGATCATCATGCTGGCCATAGCCACCGCACTGGGCGCCGCATCCGTGCAGCTGCGTGACGACTATGGCTTCGCACTGGTGATAGTGTGGGCCCTGTCCGGCGTGGGAGCGGCCAACAGCGACCTGCTGATCATAGCCGCGGCGGCGTGGGGCGGAGGGCTGCTGCTGGCCCTTCTGATCGGCGGCAGGCTCACTGCACGCAGAATGGCCTCTGCCGACTGACGTGCTGGCAACAGAGACGACAGGACCTGCGTCCTGCCCCCACCCTGGAGCCAATACATACACAACGCAGCTGACCGGCAGAAAACAGATGCAAAAGGAGGATGACAATGAGTGTGACCCAGAAGCTGGCGAAAAACTGCGCAGAGATGACCTGGGATGATCTTCCCTTCGCTGTGGTTCACCAGACCAAGCGATGCATCATCGACTGGCTCGGCGTGGGATTGGCCGCGCGCGGGCACAAAACCAGCCAGATCCTGCGCAGCCACCTGAGGAAGATGGGAGGCAACCCCCAGGCGAGCATCCTGGGCTCGAATGACCTGGTGTCAGTCGAGCAGGCCGCCCTCCTGAACGGCACAATGTCGCACGTACACGACTTTGATGACACTCACCTGGATACGGTGATCCACCCGAGCTCACCAATCATTCCCGCCATCGCCGCCATGTCTCAGTGGCGAGAGGTGGATGGAAAGCAATCCATTCTGGCGGTGGCAGCTGGCATGGAGGCTGCCCTGCGGATCGGCATCGCCGTCTGTCCCGCTCACTATGACCGGGGCTGGCACATCACCGGAACTGCGGGAGTATTTGGGGCAGCCGTGGGCAGCAGCATAATAGATGGGCTGCCGGCCGAGCAGATCACCGCTGCAATCGGCACTGCGGCCACCCAGTCATCTGGTCTTCGTGAGTTCTTTGGAACCATGTGCAAACCCTACCTCCCGGGCCATGCCGCGAGCAACGGGGTGCGCGCTGCACTCCTGGCCGGTGGGGGTTTCACCAGTTCCGAGCAGGCCCTGGAGGGACGGCGCGGCTGGGCCGCGGTTCTCTCCCCAAAGAGCGAGCTGGAGAGGATCGGGCATAAATGGGGCGAGGCGTTCGAAATCCTCCGGGTGGCCTTCAAGCCATATCCGAGCGGGGTGGTGACCCATCCGATCATAGATGCTGTACTGCAGGCGCGCGAGCGTGCGGACGAGGTGGAGTCCATCCATCTGGAGGTCCACCCCCTGGTGCTGGAGCTGACAGGCAAGGAAGAACCGCGCACGGGCCTCGAGGGCAAGTTCAGCATCTATCACTGCGCAGCAGCGGCGCTGCTGCGGGGGCAAGTGGGCATAGATGAGTTTACAGATGAGGCAGTCAGTGATCCCGACGTGATACGGCTGCGGGAAAGGGTGACCGCAGAGGTCTGTGATGAGCTGGCGCCGGAGGAGGCCATTGCACACGTACAGTGCAGGGACACCTCGCGCACCATTCACATCCGCCATGCGCGGGGTTCGGTGAATAACCCCCTGACTGATGAGGAACTGGAGGATAAGTTTGTCAATCTGGTCACACCGCAGAAGGGTGAAAAGACGGCAAAGCGCCTGCTGGAGATCGGCTGGAGCCTGGAAGAGCATGATTTCAGTCGACTGCTGACTGCAGCAGCTGAGGAGGTCTGAGCAGCACCTCCGCGGGGGCGTCGATCACCGCATCGTGCGCCTCCGCCATACCACTGTTACGCCTGCCGCTCTCGCATTTTTCGTTCGCGCAGATACCGCTCCAGCTTGCGCTTGGCCCGCTGCAGGGCATTGTCAACTGCTTTCCAGCTGCATCCCACCTCACGGGCAATTTCTCCATAAGTCTGCAGTCGGGGATCCAGATGGCCCATGAGAACCCGCCATTCCCTCTCCGTCAGGATTTCGCCCAGCGTTTGCTCAAACCGGTCGAACTCCTCGCGCATAATCAGTACATCCTCCGGCCCAGGAACATAATCACGCCTGAGAACTTCAATGAGAGTCCGTCCGGATTCCCCGCGCTGCAGGGGCTTGCTGAGCGAAACGTACCCATTGAGAGGAATATGCTTCTGGCGTGTGGCCGTCTTGACCGCCGTGATGATCTGCCGCTGAACACACATGCGGGCGAAGGCCCGAAAAGGGGTGCCCGTCGCGGGCGAAAAATTCCGGATGGCCTTGAACAGGCCTATCAGCCCCTCCTGCACCAGATCTTCCCGGTCAGCGCCCACCAGAAAATAGCCGGCCGCTGCGGATGCAGCCATGTAGGAATATCGGGCCATGAGCAGATCGAGGGCCTGCTTGCCGCCCGCTCCCGCCACTCGTACCAGGTCCTCATCACTCATGGCGACCAGATCGGGAGGCGCGACTTGTGATGGCAGTTCGGGCGTCAACATAACCTACCCCGCTTCATGAGAGACGAGCGACACACAATCCGCAATGTACATGTAGGATCAGGAACCGTCCGGCGGCTGGCGCAACACGGCCGGGCGAACACCCGCGAGGTGAGTCAGGTGCAGGCAAGTATGCTGTATGGTGCAGCATTATTGTGCAGTATGTATCTGCGGCCGCCTCTGACGGGTGTCGTTCAGTTCTGGCTAAACTATACACGACACAAATCGACACATGCAACGGTTGTCAATCTGACTGGCAGAAAAGCACTCCCCGCCCGCACCCGCAATCGTAACCACAGGTAGTTGCCCGTCAGGTATTCAGCGACGCTCAGCCAGCATCCTGCGCAGGTGCAGCAGCAGGCCTGCGACGGCCAATCCGATCGAAACACCCCAAACCAGCTCATATCCCTCCGGCATCATGGCCGTCCGCTGCAGGCCCAAAACGAAAATCAGGGGCACCAGCAGCAGATCACTGAGGGCCTGCCTGCGATCTCCCGTGATCCAGGTGTAGACACCAAGGGCCAAAAATCCTATTCCAGCTGCAAACCACAGATATGCTATCATGGCATCCTCACTCTCGAGTACAACTGCGCGCATTCCCGTCTCTCCTGACTTCGGCGCAGCTGACGTCACTTCCTCCAACGCCGACTCGCCCCTGTGCTGTTCCCACGTCCGCACATGCCCCCATCATCCCTCAGGTGCCAGACATCTCGTCGATCGGATATGACCATCGGCCGCGACGATCAACAGACCGACCAGGGAGAAATACCTTGAGAATCTGTACATGTGGAGCAGGGCAAGATCCACGGCTGTCAGTGCCCGGGTTGAATCGGGCGGCACATCGGTCGCATGCCTACCCTGCACCGGCGCCGGAGCAATGCCCGCGCGACATACTATCAGCGGCAGAACATGCAGCACTCCCGCCAGAGCCATGCAAGCACCGAACCACTTCAACTCCCGGGGCAGACTGATCAGCAGGTAAATGAAGACAGGCAGAGCAGCAAACAACAGATGTGGAGCAAACCTGAGCAAACTCCGGGCGACCCGCAGGGGAGATAGGGTCTCCTCGCCTTCGCCGGGCAGACCCTCCAGCTGCACGAGAACCACTTCATCCGGAAGTTCCATTTCCTCTACCAGCCTGTCCACATCCCCGGACATCGCATCGGGGGAAACGGACTCGCCGCCATCTCATGTGGGGGAAGCTCCTCCAGACGACGCAGCATCTGCTCCGGCAGGGAGGCGTGTACCGCATCTCCCAGCTCTGCCTGGTTCACCAATCTGTCATGCCTGTCCGGATTGAAGACGATGCGCTGCACCTGCACCCCAGCCATATGGACCACACTCATACCAAAGGTGAGGACAATGACAGCTATGCCCGGACAATCTTCCACCACTGCAGCATCCGATTCTTCCCATCCGCAGCAGCGGGGAGTTCTTCTGCAATGCGGGTCCCCGGGCCGCGGTCGCTTCAGTTTATGGTTGACCGTGAAGTCCGCACCCACCCACTTCGCCCGCCCAATGCAGACACGAGCCCGCGCACATTTGCGCTGGAGCCACCCGGTAACGTTTTCTTCGTCGGGAAGGAAGTACTGTCCTGCCGCACCCAGCAGGGACGGCAGTATGGGCAACGGCACGTGTCAACCGCAGGGTGTATGACAGCTCCGCCCTGCATCGGCGCTGTGGGACAAACCTGGTGCAGCCACACAGAGGTACCGTTCAGCACCCCCTACTACCCCACGGGACCGCCTAAGCTGACCCACATTCAGGAACCATCGGATTTCTCCCCCTCCAGGCTGGGGGTCAGCCCGTATTCAACCAGCATGCTCTCCAGCTCGGCCAGGGAACTGCGCACCCTATCCTCATCGAACCACAGCATAAGAGAGCACAGTATGTCGATTAGGGCCAGAGTGCCGGTGTGTGAGTGTCCGAACCAGGTACTTCTGGTGGTGGTCAACAGGGTCAGGTCAGCCAGCCGGCCGGTGGGCGACAGATGAGAATCGGTCACCGCCAGGTGCGGGCAGCCGGTGTTCATCGCGAGATCGGCCACCTGTTTGGCCACGCTACTGTAACGGTGCACGCAGAAAGTAATTATGAGATCATCTGATCCCAGGTCGCGGAACTGATCAATCATGGTCCCCGCATACTGGTGCACATACTCGGTCTGGGGCAGGATCTGTTTCAAATTGAAAGCCAATAGCCACGCCGGACCGCTGCTGGCCCGCATGCCGAACACGCGAATCCTGCGGGCAGCCAGAATGCGCCGCGCAGCCTCGACAAAAGCCTCCGGCTCGTTGGCCTGCAGCACACTCTCCACGTTGGACAGGCCCCGCTGAATCGCCTGTCGAACCACCTCCTGCGGATCGGAGGGGTACTGGATGTCGTTCACCCGCTCCACCATGAGATTGTCGCTGATCTGGCTCTGCACAGCCTCCTGAAATTCCTCCTTCATCTCCGTATAACTGTCGTAGCCCAGGGAACCGGCAAACCGTATGACAACCGTCTCGCTGATGCCCACATCGCGCCCCAGCTTCTCTGCGGACTTGAAAGAGCTGTCCTGCCAGTGCCTGGTGAGGTAGTCGGCCAACTTCTTCTCGGACCGGGTTAGATTTTCGTACCTCCGCTTGACCCGCCGGATGAAGCTCAATCTCCTGCCCCCTCTCTCGTCGGAGCTTCCACTGCTGCCGCATCCACCGACCTGCACCATTTCCTGCTCACCCCCCCATCCCATCTGATACCATCCAACACATAACAACCGACCCACGCACCGCCACCGCGGTCGCGGAGCTCACGGCATCGGCACCGCGACCGCAGCGCTACTCGAACCGGGCTCACTACCCCGGCACCGGTGAACCACCTAGCGTCAGCGACTGACGCCAAACTGCTGCTCGATTGCCCCCACTATTCTCTTCAACGCCGTCTCGGTGACGGCCTGTCCGAGCTCATAACTGGATTTGGTGGCGTCTCCCAGAGCACCACCCGCAGAGATCTCATGCCACCTGTAGGGCATGTTGATCCATTTCTTGTTGTACAGCGCATCCTGCACCTCGGCGGGCTCAAGAGCCGATTCGCGCACGCTCTCCGGATGCAGATACAGAAGCTGCGACGTCTCAACCTCGCAGCCATGGCCATAGATATCCGAATCGACCTTCTCCGCCATGACATCTCCGGCTGTATCAGTCATTATGCCGACCCATCCCACCTGCATGTCGAGTTCATGAAGCACTTTTGTGCAGGCCAGGTCGAGAACAGTCCGGTTTCCGCCGTGCCCATTGATGAAAAGCAGTTTCTGCAGTCCGTGCTGCTTAAAGCTCCATGCAACATCCGTCAGGTACTGAAGCAGGGTCTCTGGCTGGACTGTAAGCGTACCCGGAAAGCTCATGTGGTGAAAAGCTATGCCGATTGGAATCACCGGGCCGACGAGCACTTTGTCCGGCAGTTCCTCTGCCAACAGACGGCAAAATTCGCGCGCCCGGGCCGTATCGGTGTCAAAGGTGGTGTTGCTGCCGTGCTGTTCGGTGGACCCCACGGGCAGAACCGCCAGCTCCACCGTTTTCAGCGCCTCCTCCACCTCCGGCCAGGTCATCTTCTCCAGCAGATAAGTACCCATATCCATCTCCTTTCGAGATTCCTCTGTTCCCATTCAGACCAACCTCATTCCCGGCGATGACAGGCCACCCGCCAACCGGGGCCACACTCCTTCATCTCCGGCGCCATCTCACTACATCGCGCCTCTTCCTCCGGACATCGATCGGCAAAACGACATCCGGGTCCCAGGCCTATGGGTGCTCGGGCCGACCCCTCAATCTGCAGGGCAAACCTGTGGCTGGGATCAGGTACCGGCACCGCAGCCGTCAGTGCCTGGGTGTAGGGATGGGCAGGATCTCGCATCACCTCTTCCGTCGGCCCCACCTCCACCATCTTGCCCAGGTACATGATGGCAGTCGTGTCGCACATATAGCGGATGAGCGACAGGTCGTGCGAGATGTATATACAGGCCATGCCCAACTCAACTATCATGTCCCCGAGTATGTGCAGGATGCTGGCTCGAATGGAAACATCCAGCATGGAAACCGGCTCATCCGCCACCAAAAACTTCGGGTCTATGACCAGGGCACGGGCAATGGCCACGCGCTGCCGCTGCCCACCACTCAGGTGATGTGGATATCGCTTCTTGAGAGACTTCACCGGATGAAGCCCCACAACTGCCAGCATCTCCTCCACCATCTCCCGCCTCTCGGACTGCGATCCTATGCCGTGCCGCTGCAGAGGCTCCATGACCGTGTGCTCGACTGTGAAGTACGGATTCACCGACTCATAGGGGTCCTGAAACACCATCTGCGCATTCCGTCGAAACGCCTTGAGATCTGGGCCGCGCAGTGACCCTATGTCCTGGCCCTCGAACCAGATCTTGCCCGATGTGGGCGCATGCAGGCGCATCAGCGACTTGGCCAGGGTGGTCTTGCCGCAGCCGGACTCCCCGGCCAGCCCCACCGTCTCTCCCTCCCGTATGTCCAGCGATATGCCGTCCACTGCCTTGACCTGCTCCGGTTCCCTGCCACTGAGGCTGGCAAACAGACCCACCGATTGCGCAAAATACTTGCGCAGATCATCGATCTGCAGGATGACGCGATCATTTGCCATCGTCATCACCTCCCGGAGCCCTGCTGCCCGTTCTCTCCAGCGCCGCCCACACTTCCGGGTCGCCAGCCTGCGACCTGATCATCTCAGCATCTTCCCGGCGATGACACGCCACATAATGATCATCACCCACCTGCTCCCAGTCCGGGCGCCGTTGTCGGCAGGATTCTTCCCGGAAGGGACACCGATGGGCGAAGATGCACTCATCCAGCAGCTCCGCCAAATCCGGGGGAGTTCCCGGAATGGCCACCAACCTCCGCTTTTCGCCCACTATGGACGGGAATGCATTCCGCAGCCCCAGGGTGTAGGGGTGGTGGGGGGCATTGATGATGGTCTCTACCGGCCCCTTCTCCACCAGGTATCCCCCGTACATGACCGCAATGTGATGACACATCTGGGCCACAACCGAAATATCATGCGTGATCATTATGATGGAGTTGCTCATCTCAGCCTGAATCTCCAGCAGGCGTTTGAGGATCTGGGCCTGCAGTATAACGTCGAGAGCAGTGGTCGGCTCATCTGCGATTATCAGGTCGGGATCCAGGGCCATGGCCATGGCGATGATCGCCCGCTGCTTCATACCTCCACTGAACTGGTGCGGATACTCCCTGAGCCTCTCTCCGGCAATATCCACCAGGCTGAACAGGTCCACGGCGCGCGACTCCGCCTCCGCCTCGCCGAGCTGCGTGTGAGTGGTTATGGCTTCGGTGATCTGCGCACCCACATTGAAGACGGGATTGAGAGAGTTCATGGCCGACTGCGTTATCCAGGAAATGCGTTCCCAGCGCAGCCTGCGCAGCTTCTCAGCCGAGATCCCGAACAGGTCATGTCCACAGAAATCGACAGAGCCCCCCGACACGCGTCCATTGTCGGGCAGAAGCCGCAGGAGGCCCCGGGCCAGGGTGGTCTTGCCGCAGCCGGACTCCCCGACCAGACCCAGGTTCTCTCCCGACCGGAGATCGAAGGAGACATCATTGACCGCGTAAACGGCTCCCTCAGAGGTGTCGTAGACTACGGATAGATTCTTCACTGACACTACATTTTGCTCCTCATGCATGATAGACCAGCTCCTCTAACGCTGACGTAGTTTCGGATTGACGATTTCCTCCAGGGCCCTCCCCGTTAGGAAGCTGGACAGAACCAGCAGCATGATGGCCACGCCCGGGAAGAACGTCCACCACCAGGCAACATAAACTGCACCGGCAGTCCACGCCTCATAGATGGTTTTTCCCCAGCTCATCAACATGGGGTCGCCATAACCGAGGAAGCTGAGACTCGCCTCGGTCAGGATGGCATCCGCCATGGTGAGGGGTACGTATACGAAGGCAATCGGGATCACGTTGGGGGCAACATGCTGGTAGAGTATTTGCCAGTCACTGGCTCCACTCACCCGCGCAGATTCGACGAAGGCGCGCGTCTTGATGCTCAGCACCTGGGAGCGGATGACCCGTGCCGTGGTGCGCCACATAATGAGACTTATGGTCACAATAATGTTGGTGAGGCCCGGCCCCAGTATGGCAACCAGGATAATGGCAAAGGGTAAAAAGGGAAGGCCGTACGATATGTCGGTTATGCGCATCAGTATATTGTCGGTTTTGCCCCCAAAGAACCCGCTGATCAAGCCAATGTTGCAGCCCAAAAATACCACGATGACAGAAGCCAGAAGCCCCACCAGCATGGCGACCCGGCTGCCCCACACCACCTGACTGAAAATGTCCCGCCCCATACGAGTGGTTCCAAAGAGGTGACTCGCAGAGGGGGGCACCATGCGGATGATGTTGCCCTCTTCGTCTTCCAGTATTTCCATGGGATCGTAGGGAGCAATGTAGGGTGCGAACACGGCAATCAGGACGAACAAGAGAAATATTGCAACCCCCAGAACTCCGAGTCTGTCCTTGCGCAGGTTGGCCAACTGACCGAGTATTGTGCTCACCGAATCACCTCTCTCACTCGTACGAGATCCGTGGGTCCAGAACCGCATAGACCAGGTCGGCCGCCAGATTCAGCAGCACCACCAGGGCTCCCATCGCGAAGAAGATGGCCTGGGCCAGAGGATAATCGTTTCGCGCAACCGCCCGCACCATCTCCCGCCCCATGCCCGGCCAGCGGAAGACCACTTCCAGCACCATGAATCCGCCCATGGCAAAACCCACACCTATGGCAAACAGAGTGACTATGGGCAAAATGGCGTTGCGCATGGCGTGACGGTAGAGAACCACCCGCTCGCGCAGCCCCTTGGCCCGGGCCAGGTCAATATATCCCTCTCGCAGAACCTCCAGGAGAGAGCTGCGCATCAGCAGCAGCGGAGTCCCCATGCGAAACAACGCTCCGATGAAAGCCGGTAGCGCCAGATGGTGAAAGAACTCCAGGTTCAAAAAGCGATCGCTCCAGGTGGGAAGATCCTGACCTATGGAATACATGCCGCCGGAAGGAAACCATCCCAGTCGGTGGGAAAATATCAATATTGCGAGCAGACCACTCCAGAACACGGGCGCCGAGCGAAACACCAGGGCAAAGGTGATCCCCAGCGCTTCAAATGCCGTGCCGCGATAACGGGCCAGCAAGGAGCCCAGAACTATGCCGAGCGAGTAGGCAATGCCCAGGCAGGCCATCATGAGCCAGGCCGTGGGCCAGAATTTCTCCTGCACGATCTGCCATACAGGTTGTCGATAGTGAAAGGATGATCCAAAATCTCCTCTGATCACATTGGTGATGTAGGAGAAATACTGTACGTGCAGCGGCCGATCCAGTCCAAACCGCTCGATGATCGCCTGCCTCGTGTCCGCCGGCAGTCCCAGGTCCGCATACACGGTGAGAGGGTCGCCGGGAAGCACGGAGAACATGAAGAACAGTATGGTGATCAGAAAAAAGAAAACCATCAGGGTGTGAACGAGTCTCATGATAAGAAATGATCTCAGACCCGCCATCGTCATACCTCCTTATGCGCGACGTCGACCTGGCAAAATACACACGCACGGCAGCAGATTCCCCATCTGCCGTGCGTGTGCGAGCAAACATCCCGTCATTCGTCGGCCGGATAGTGCAGGTAGCCGTCCTCACACCATTCATAGCCGGCTTCCTCCAGTATTTCCCGGGCCCGCTCGACATCGTCCCCGAACTTCTCCACGTCGGGATTATGCCAGAACTCGTTGGCCGGAGCTACCACCGAGTTGGCCGGGACACCGAACCCTTCCATCACTACATCCGCTATTCGCTGCTTGGGGGTGGCGGCCGCCATTGCCCGCCTGATTTCCACCCGATCCATGGGCTCGCGCCTGGTGTTGAGGTGGATGAAATATGCGCCGAGCTCCTCAACTTCCATTATGCCCACGTGATCCTCGTCCTGCACCTGCTCGTACTCCAGTGCGGTGAGTTCCCAACCCGCAATGTCTATGTCGCCCTGGCGCAGCGCATCCACCACTGCGGAACCAGTCGCATATACCACGTGAACGCGTCCGCCCACCTTGGGCGGATGGAAGTGATCCTGGAAGGCCTCCAGCCGCATCTCCTCATCGCGCCTCCAGTAGTCGAACTTGAAGGGACCGCTGCCGATGGCCTCGGGATTGTTCCAGTCCAGCAACTCCTCTCCCAGCTCCTCGTACTTCGGTTCCCATATGTGCTGCGGAAGTATCCATATGCTGGCGAGGCCGTAATAGGTGAAGGGGCCAAAAGGCTCCTGCAGGTTGAAGCGGAGCACGTCATCACTGACGATCTCCACGCTGTCCAGATGCTCTATCCGAAATGCCGCGTAGGGAGCGTTCAGCTCCTGGATCAGATCATAGGTGAACTTCACATCCTCCACCGTCACAGGCTCGCCATCATGCCAGGTCATGCCCTCACGCAGGGTTACCTCATAGGTCACATCATCAATGGCATTCAGTTCAGTTGCAGCCCAGGGCTCCAGTTCCCCGTCCGGCCGTATTCTGAACAGCTCATCATACAGGCACATCAACACGTAATGGTCCTGCCCGGACAGAGTGGACAGGGGGTTGAGGAGCACCAGGTCTTCGTGATAGCCGCGATAGACATCCGTCCTGTCCCCGAGGGGCTCCATGGATATCCAGTTCCATATGCTGTTGAGTCCCATGCCGGGGAAGACCACGTGCCCTGTGAAGGTCTCCTTGTTGTAGCCAATGTTGATTTCCCGGTGCAGAAGCGGAATGTTGGGCTGATCATGCGCCAGAATCTCCTGCATCTGAAAAGCCAGTTCTCTCCTTCTGTCTTCATCGGGTATGCTTATGAATTCGTCGCACAGCTCATCGAACTCCGGGTTATTGTAACCTGGAATGTTGTATCCACCCACGACGTCCTGACTGGAGTGATGATGACTGTAGAACCAGTAATAGGGATCGAAACGCTCCGGTCTCGTCCCCCACTGCACCATAAAAACGTCATGCTCATGCTGCCGCATGCCCAGGTCGGACATCCGGTCCCATTCCATGGTCTCAACGTTCACGTCCAGTCCGATCTCCTGCCAGGCATCGCGTATGAGCAATCCTCCCTCATACCGAACCTCGTCGTATTCCGCCGAGGTGATCCAAAGATCGAAGGCAGGAACCCGCCTCTCCTCATCCAGATCACCGTCAGCATCCTGCCCGCATCCAGCGACGATAACAGCTGCCGCAAGGATGATCGTCACTGTCAGCCACAATGGTCTGCATCCTCCACCGCGAATCAGCACAGTCACATCCTCCTTATCTCGATAGCGAGTTCCTATCCGCTCCCGGCCCGATCGCTGCACTCTCCCGGGGCAATAAAAACACACCCGCGCCGCGAGCCGGCCTCTCCGTCATGATCACCAGCACCGCCGATTTCCAAACTCCGCCGCCTCCATCTCGATCGCCGCCTCCTCCACCACTCTGGTTCGCCACTCCATGTAACATTTATTTCGCCAAAGAATCATGTTTTCCTGCTGCTGGCTTTGCCGATATCAGGATTTCCTGTTACCCGGACCGCGGGGGGTCGGAACGCGGCCTGCGGTACGCAGACCTCACATCACCCGTACGGTCTCGGTGGGGCGGTAAAGAGACTGAAAATGCTGCTGGACTGCACATCAGAAGACATTGCGCGGGCCTACCACATGGTGGACAGTCAGTCGATAGAGGTCTGCGCAGCCGCCCGGACAGAGGCTGTCTACATCCGGGTCGCTGCCCGCGGCGAAAATGATATCGCAGAAGCTGTCATCTCGGGTGATCACGGCTCAATCAGGAGCGTCAAAAAGAACGGAGAAAGCACTGCATCGGGCGAACCGGAGGAGGATGCCGTCCCGGTGAGCCGCCTGCGGGAGCTCAGATTTTGTGAGGTACTGGAGGAAGTCGCAGCTATACCCCCGGATGATGTTGCCTGCCTACCTGCTGGAAGGAGCTCGGTCCAACCGAAACATGGCCCGGGAAGCACGCAGAGATTCAAACCTGTTCGGGCGAAAGCCAGTACACAACCATGACAGATCACCCCACATACTGCACTGTGCGCGAACTGGTCATGGCGGCCATATGGACCCGGATGAGCGGGGCAGCAAGTCCCATATTCACCTCGGGAGGAAGCGGCAATCAGACTCTGATACTGAGCATCCCCCTCCTCTTCACGGCAGATGAGCTGGAGGCAGACGAATACCGGACCATGCGCGCAGTTCTCTGCGCCCATGCGATCAACCTCTACTTCAAGTCGCATCTGGAGGCGGTGGCTCACACGTGCGTCGGGGTGAGTGCCGCGGCCGGCGCAGCCGGGGCAACGGTATTATGGCTGGCCGACGGAGACGAAACGGGTGTCACCCACGCGATAAACACCCTGGTGGGCTCCCTGTACGGAATGGTGTGGGACGGTGCCAGGCTCAGCTGTGCACTGAAGGGTAGCACTGCAGCAGTTGAGGCAATCAATGCGGCTCGCATGGCAGCGAGCGGCTTTGCACTTCCCGCAGGTGAGGGCATCATCGGCCACAATGTAAGGGACACCCTGCAGCGAATCAAAAGGACGATGCCGGGCGCGATCTGCAATGCGTGATGCTCAATCCTCCTCCGGGAGGCCCTCCAGTTCGTCTTCGGCGGGAGGGGCCCGGCGTCACACGCGTGTAACGATCATCTCTCCTCTGGATGGGGTGCGTGGGGATATCGCAGACAGAGACGCTCGCGAATCTCCAGCAGCTCCCCGTCCGCCTGGGCGTGCAGGGACATACCGATGAACTGACCATATAGCGGATGAAACTCAACGTGGCTGATATCACGTGCCAGAACCCGCGTCTCCCCTCCATGTTCGGCCATCAGGTCCCGGTCCTCACTCACGAAGAAATGAATCGGGTCCTTCGACACATCACGCGGCTCCATCTCTGCGTCCATCTTTCCATGATATATTTTTAGCTCACTACCGCCCTCAACTACCCGGGCGCGACCCGCCCCGCGGACGTGGCGCATGATATGTCCTATGGCAAATTCGGCCTGATCTTCCAGCTGTGCCCGCGTTCTGCCATCCTCGGGGTCGATGTGCGGGCGCAGTTCAATCATGAGGGTCCGACCAAGCAGCACCGTGAACACCACCACGAGCGTCACGGCAGCCAGTACTTCTGGCCGGGGAACTCCTTCCTTGTCCAGAACCCATCTGCGCATGAGAAGCCGCTCCCTGAGACTGATCTATAGTGACTCGCCCGAACCGGCAGAGCCAGGCTGCATCAAACGATCGGGGATGCAAATCTCCCGGAGTTCATCAACCAATCTGCCCGGTCTCCCCCGTACCTGCGACCGTCCGGAGCGGAGCTGCCCACCCCGGCCGCTCTCTGCCGGTGGTCCATGCCCGCCACCGTAGAGCGGCAAATGCACTGGCCGCAGCCGGACAGGCCTGAGCACCCTCATCATACTAGCCCCATCATCTGCTGTCATCTCCCGCCCGGCACGGCAGTATTGATTCCTCACCGAACGAGGCACCTCCTCAGCCGCTCCACGGCCATGATATGTTGATGTGCGACACCAGACTGAACAGTCCAACCGCGAGACGTCGCAAGAAACGAAAAACGTATCCGGACAGATAGCGGACTGCCAGCAGCAGGAGCGTCAGCGCTGATGTCGCCCACATGGACATCGGATTCACCTGCCAGGTCCGGTTATGCCACGGCAGGAGCAGCTGCCCCGAATACCAGGCATGTGGATTCAGCACCGAATAAATGCCGTCAATGATATCCGGAATGACTGCCCCAATGATGGCAGCCATGCGCAGGCGAAACGCCCGCGGATCATTGCGCGTCTCGGCAAATACCATCCGCATGACGAAGACAAAGCCGCCCACCTGCAGGCCGAGAAACGGAGCTGCCTGCCCCAGATGGTAGAAATCGAACCAGTTCACGGTGTAATCCGGTTCCGACACATCCATCAGGGCGTGAGACACCACACCCAGGGTGAAGGCCGTGCCCACGTTACTGGTCTTCTTCTCTGAGGCGTTCAGCATCACGCCGATGGAGTCGGCCACCACTACGTGCTTGAGCAGGTCACTCACTAGTGATGCACCACATCCCGACTGCGGGTATGTCGCATTATCGAGTTCCCCCGCATGCACTCAAGGGCATCGCTCCCGATATCGCTGACATCTCCCTTCATCAATTGCCGAGCGAGTTCAAAACAAAAAGCGGCCCCACTTCGGTCACCTCAAACCGGTGCACCGAATCGCAGGTACCACTACAACCCACAGGCTATCAGCTGGTGCGCGCATACCGCAAATGAGCGACAGCGCGAGTCGCGGTGCAATCATGGGTGTCGCACACCCGTTCACCCTACAGTCACAGTTGGCCTGCTGAGACGGGGAGAACACCGTACAGCTCTGCCGACATATCGACCCGGAACCAGATTAGAGCACGTCGATAATTGTGGACAGGATGACGGAGTGACAGCCCGCAGGGTGAGAGCGCACGAACAGTTTGCGTGCAGTTAACTCTCCCGGCATGTGGTCCCCGGGCGCTCTGGAGAGGATGGAGCAATGCACGGCAGGCGTTCGGGAGGGTGCACGACTCCCGCACCGCCGCGCACCCTCCGGTCTCAGAAATGGGGATCGCGCTTCTGCAGAAAGGCACTCATCCCCTCGTGCGGTTCGTCAGTTCCATAGGCGCGGGAGAAGCTGGATGCCTCCAGCTGGGTGGCCTCTTCCCGGCCCAACCCAGCACCGCGTGCCAGCAGTTCTTTCACCAGCTGCACTGCCGTCGGACCGTGCCGGGCAATCTGCCCAGCGCGACGTCGGGACGTCTCCATGAGCTCATCCGCCGGGACCACCTCCGAAACCAGACCGATATCCCGGGCCGCAGCGGCATCCAGCTGCCGGCCGGTGAGGAGAAGGTCGCGAGCTACTCCCTGGCCCACCACACGCGGCAGCCGATAGCTGGCTCCGAATCCCGGTGGAATGCCCAGGGAAACCTCCGGTTGACCCAGAACGGCGTTCTCCGAGGCAATCCGCAGGTCGCAGGCCAGGGCCAGCTCACAGCCGCCCCCGAGGGCAAAACCGTTTACTGCTGCCACCACGGGCTTGCCCAGATCCTCCACAGCCGAGAACGCTCGCTGCCCCAACAGGGACCACTCCCTGGCCTCCTCTTCATCGAAGTCCTTCATAACCCCGAGGTCGGCCCCGGCAGCGAAGGCCCGGTCTCCGGCGCCTGTTATGACCACCGCGCGCACATCCTCATCGGCAGCTTCCTCTTCCAGCACCGTTCCGAATTCCTCCAGCAGGCGATGGTTCATGGCATTCAGCTGGTTCGGCCTGTTCAGTGTAAGGATTCCGATCGAGTCCTGCAGCTCCCAGAGCACCATCTTTGCAGACAAAAACCTCACCCCCAGTAATCGTAGAAGCCCACTCCCGTTTTGCGGCCCAGCTGGCCGGATTCCACCATCTTGACCAGAAGTGGGTGCGGCCGGTATCTATCCTCCCCGAAACCCTCGTGCAGAGTGCGCATTATCGCCAACACCACATCAAGTCCGATCATATCTCCCAGGGCCAGGGGTCCCAGGGGATGGTTGGCCCCCAGAGACATGGCTCGATCGATGTCCTCTGCCGAAGCCAGTCGTTGGTCGAGACAGGCCACTGCTTCATTGATCATGGGAATCAGCAACCGATTGACGACGAAACCCGGAAGGTCCCGCACCGCAACCGGCTTCTTCCCCATACCTCGCACCAACTCCTCCCCCGCTGCAAATGCCTCGTCACAGGTCTTGAGGCCGCGGACCAGCTCCACCAGTTGCATGACCGGAACCGGATTCATGAAGTGGATCCCAATGAACCGGTGGGGACGGGAGGTGGCCTCGGCCATATCGGTCACGGAGAGAGATGAGGTGTTGGTTGCCAGGATCACGTCCTCGCGGCAGATCCCGTCCAGCTCCCCGAACAGCTCTTTCTTGGCCGAAAGGTCCTCGATTATGGCCTCCAGCACGAAATCGGCAGGCTCGGCCCGCGACAGATCGGCGGTGGTTGTGATGCGCTGCAGTATGCCGTCAGCCTCTTGCGAAGTCACATGTCCCCTGTCAGTCGCACGCTGCAGGGACTTATCGATGGCCTTCAGTCCCCCATTGGCCAACTCCTGCGTCAGGTCGTAAAGAATCACCTCATGACCAGCACCGGCGGCGACCTGGGCAATTCCCGCGCCCATCCGGCCGGCTCCCGCCACAAATACGGTCTTCACCGTATGCACCTCCCGCAGACGCTGTTCGTGTCACACCTTTATTACTGTTGCCTCGCCCTGTCCACCTCCGCTGCACAGGGCAGCGACACCCACGCCACCACCCCGACGGCGCAGTTCGTAGATCAGGGTCATGAGTATGCGCGCTCCGCTGGCGCCGATTGGATGTCCCATGGCCACGGCGCCACCATTCACATTCACTGTCTCCGGATCCAGCTCACCCAGCTGCATACTCACCAGTGGCACGGCGGCGAAGGCCTCATTAATCTCAAACAGATCCACGTCAGAAAACTTCATGCCCGCTCTCTGTAGCGCCTGTCTGGCCGACCGGTACGGCACAGTATGTAGATAACGCGCTTCCTCTGACACCTGCCCCCCGGAGATAACCTCGGCCAGGGGTTGAACCCCTGCAGAACGCGCCCGCTCCGCTGAAGTGACCACCAGGGCTCCCGCGCCGTCGTTCAGGCCAGGTGCATTCCCTGCCGTCACCGTGCCGTCCCTACTGAACACCGGAGGGAGCTTCTGCAGCTTCTCCATGGATGTGTCGGGACGAATGGACTCGTCCCGGTCCACAGTGACCGTGGACCCTTTGGGGCCGGGCGCCTCTACCGGCATCACCTCATCGGCAAACCTGCCATCCTGCCAGGCTGCATCAGCCAGACGATGCGAGCGCAGAGCCCACTCGTCCTGCTCCTCGCGGCTCACACCGAATTCCTCGGCCACCTCGCCTCCGTAGACGCCCATGTGACAGTCACCGAAGCTGCACCACAGGCCGTCCACTATCATGCCGTCCTCCACCTTCTGGTCTCCCATCCGGTATCCCCAGCGAGCATCCCGCAGGAGATAGGGAACGCGGCTCATGCTCTCCATTCCTCCCGCCACGGTCACCGATGCCTGGCCCGTTTTAATCATCAGATCGGCCAGATTCACGGTGCGCAGGCTGGAGGCGCACACCTTGTTTACTGTGTCGGAGGGAACCGATACTGGCAGTCCGCCCCTAACCGCGGCCTGTCGTGAGGGTATCTGCCCCGCACCGGCCTGCAGCACCATACCCTGCAGCACGTAGTCAACTTCGTCCGGATCAAATCTGCTCCGGCGCACCGCCTCCTCTATGGTGAGGGCACCCAGCTGCACCGCGGGCATGCCGGCCAGCCCTCCGCCGAAACGGCCGAAAGGCGTGCGGACTGCACTGACGATGACGGTTTCTGTCAATTGGATCAGCCTCCTTATTCCTCACGAGCCTTCTCGATTTCTTCCTTAAGATGCGGAATTATGCTGGACAGGTCGCCCACCAGACCGTAGGTGGCGATCTTGAATATGGGCGCTTCCGGGTTTCTGTTTATGGCTATGATCGTGTCCGATGATCGCATGCCGGCTAAGTGCTGCACCGCACCCGATATGCCGCAGGCGATGTAGACATTGGGACTGACAGTCTTGCCGGTCTGCCCCACCTGATGGGGGTAGGGAATCCAACCAGAATCAACCACCGCACGGGAGGCGCCAACCGCGCCACCCAGCGTCCGGGCCAGGTCGCGTATCATGTCGAACCCCTCCGGGCCACCCAGTCCGCGCCCTCCGGCCACTATGATGTCAGCATCCTCTATCTGCACCCCCTCGGCATCCTCCCGCACCGCATCCAGTAGGACGGTGCGGGCGGCCACTACTTCCATTTCATCGGATAGATCCACTACCTCGCCCTCTCTACCTGCATCCGGAGGGTCAGCACGCAGTATTCTCGGACGAACCGTGGCCATCTGGGGTCGGTGATTCGGGCAGACGATGGTGGCCATTATGTTTCCCCCGAAGGCCGGGCGCGTCTGGATCAGTTGTCCCGATGATTCCAGATCAAGTTCGGTGCAGTCAGCCGTCAGACCGGTACCCAGGCGGGCCGCGAGCCGCGGCGCCAGCGAGCGCCCCCGCACCGTGGCCCCGAACAGAAACGCGGCGGGGCGATGGCGACGCACCAGGGCGGCCAGCAAACCTGCATATGTCTCCTCATGCACGGATGCCAGATCCTCGTGATCGGCCAGGTAAACCCGGTCCGCACCGCGGGCTATGACCTCATCGACGAGGTCAGCCACCCCCGCACCCGCCAGGACGGCGGAAACCTCGTAACCGGCCTTGCCGGCCATCTTCTGGGCTTCGGTGAGCAGTTCACCCACCACGCCAGCGATCCGACCATCGCTGTGTTCAACGAAGACCCAGATGCCCTGCCAATCGGAAACATCGACCTCCTCACGTTCTCCCGATATGTCCAGTGCTCCCTCGGGACACTCATCGACACAGGCCCCACAGAGATTGCACTGATCACCAACCTCCAGGCCTTCCTCCCCCAGGCTGAGAGCCCCGAAGGGGCAGGCAGAAAGGCACATTTCGCAACGAGTGCACCTGTCATGATCTATGAGCAGCTGTCGCATTGGCAACCTCCTAAATTGCGCCGGCGTCCCGCAGCCTGTTCGCCAGCTCCCGCGCCTGCTCGCGGGGCTCGCCCTCTATCATCTCTCCGGGTTCTCCCGCCTCGGGAGTGAACACCCGGATCACTTCTGTCGCAGATCCATCCAACCCCACCTCTGTGGAGGAGAGATTCAGGTCATCCATTCCCCAGGTGGGGATGTCCATCTGATTGGCCCGCATGATACCCTGCATATTGGCCAGACGCGGCTCATTGATGTCCTTGAGCACCGTCACCAGCGCCGGGAGAGAGGCGCACACGATCTCATATCCTCCCTCTATCATCCGTTCCACTGTTATGTTCTCATCGGTGAGCTCCCGCACATCGCGCACATCAGCCACGTGAGGAATATCCAGCAGTTCCGCCAGTTCGGGTCCCACCTGCGCAGTGTCGCCATCTATGGCCTGCTTGCCGCACAGTATGACCGAGTAGTCTCCCATCTTCTTGACCGCAGCGGCCAGAGTGCGGGCAGTGGCCAGGGTGTCGGCCCCGCGGAAGGCCGGATCGGAAAGAAGAATTCCATCGTCCGCCCCCATGGCCACCGACTCGCGCAGGGCCTCCTCTGCCTGCGGGGGTCCCATGGAGAGCACGGTCACCTCGCCACCGTGCTCCTCGCGGAACTGCAGGGCCTCCTCAATGGCATACTCGTCGAAGGGGTTGATAATGGAGGGAATTCCCTCCCGCAGCAATGTCCCCGTTTCCTGATCTATGTCCACCTCGGTGGCTTCCGGAACCTGCTTCATACAGACAATGTACCGCAAGACTTCATCCCTCCCACAGCAACTCACTCCTCGAATGGCCAACCCGGCAGCTCGCAGCGCAGGGGCTTGTCTTTCCGCATACCCAGCGCATAGGAGGCCTGCAGCAGAGTCTGAATTTCGGCGCTCCCCTCGTAGATCACCGCACCCTTGGAGTTGCGAAGATATCTTTCAACCGGATACTCATTGGAATAGCCGTAGGCTCCGTGGATCTGCACCGCGTCCTCCGCCGCACGGAAGGCGGCATCGCAGCCGTACCACTTGGCGAGTGAGGTCTCCCGGGTGTTGCGAACCCCTTCGTTCTTCAACCATCCCGCCTTGTACACCAGAAGGCGCGTCACTTCCTCATCCCGCGCCATGCGCGCAATCATCTGCTGAACCAACTGGTGCTCAGCTATGGGTTTACCGAAGGTTTCCCGCTCCATGGAGTACTTCTTGCTGGTCTCCAGACAGGCACGAATCAGACCGACCGCACCGGCGGCAACAGTGTAGCGACCGCCATCCAGGCAGGACATGCCCACCTTGAAGCCCTCTCCTTCTTCGCCCAGCAGGTTTTCCGCCGGGACGCGGCAATCCTGCATGGTAAATGAACCGGTATCCCCGGCCCGGATGCCCATCTTGCCGTGTATCTCCTCAGATTCGAAACCGGGCATATCCCGCTCAACGATGAAAGCAGAGATGCCGCGGTGCCCGGCTGTGGGGTCAGTGCGGGCAATGACCACAAAAGTATCTGCCGTGTCAGCCAGCGATATCCACATCTTCTCACCGTTCAGAATGTACTCGTCGCCCTTCCGTTCCGCCACCGTCTCGATTGCCGCAACATCGGATCCGGCGTTCGGTTCGGTCATCCCGAAGGTTCCCAGCTTCTCCCCCTTGGCCAGGGGCGTCAGGTATTTCTGTTTCTGCTCCTCGGTTCCCCACTGCAAAATGCCAAAAGAGCAGAGTCCGATGTGCACCGACATTACCACGCGGAACGAGGTGTCAATCCTCTCCAGCTCCTCACACACCAGCCCCAGAGTGATATAGTCCATGCCACCGCCGCCATACCTGGTGGGAAGGCAGTGCCCCAGGATCCCCTGTTCCGCCATGCGATCGAACACCCAGGGTGCAAAGGCTTCCGCCTCATCCCATTCCTCCATGTTCGGCTCCAGCTCCTGCTCGGCAAACCTGCGCACCATGTCCCGGACCATCTTCTGCTCCGACGTCAAACTGAAATCCATCATCCAATCACCCTCCTCTGAGGTGGCCAGCGCGCTGACCACACCTTTCGCCCCGGGCATGCTTCCCGGGTATGTTTCTGTCGCCGCCCCTTACCCAAAAGTGTTCCGTCCTCACTGTCGTAGGCCGCTGCGCCGCGGATGAGTCAGATGAAGGTCAGTGAGTAACCGGGTGAGCAATCGCCCCCGAATTCCCGCAAGCCCCCATAACATCCGGCGCCAGCGACCACCGCGCGGGCATCGCTGGCATCTGCCATTTTCGTACCTGTAAGGTTCATCTATGCAGTTCCACGGGTTATGCCCCCACTCCTGCAACGAAATATAGCGATTTGCAATTTTGAAAGAAGCGACCTCCAGTGGAGATACGGAGCATTTCGGTCATCACCGGGGCACGGGGGTGTTCACCGGGGTTGGAGATCTGCTGCCGTCTGCCACATTGATGCTGCCCAGACGATGGGGGCCGCTGCACCCCGGGAGGGCGGGATTGGACGCGGCTGAACGGGCGCTGGACTTCAATGATAGTCAGAGCTGCGGTAGCTGGAGGAGACGAGCGCCGGGGGCAGGAGAGCGCCACCGCCCCCGGCCCAGCGGGGAAGCCTATCCCACAGAGACACAGGTCAGGGTCTCGCGAACTCCACTAATGCTGCGCATCTCTCCCATGACCACATCTGCCAGTTCGCGCATGTCCGCCACCTCCACAGTGACGATGAGATCGTACGGACCGGTAATAATGTGAACTGACTTGATGTGATCGAGGATCATCAGTTCCTTCTTCAATTCCGCCAGATCATCAGAATCTGCATTGGTGAGCACGAAGGCTTCGACCATCTGCCCTCACCCCCTCTCTGAAGAACCAGCAGCGACGGGCCCGGCTGGCGCAATACGGCCGGGCAGCGAAAAAAAGATGTTCTCAGTCATCATCGCGGTCAGATTGCAGCTGCCCACCCACACCACCTCATCACGCTCGGTGCTCCGCAGTTGACATACTACCACGGCCCAAGCCGGTGGGATTCTGGAAGTAAACAGAGACTGCCTCGACAATGGCAGGTCTTACGTCTCCTGGCCCAATGGGAGATGGCCCTCGCATGTGAGTATTAATTGCAGCGTCCAAATCCCTGCCATGAACAGCGCAGCAACTGCAGGCCCAGGTTCGATCAGGTAGAGCCAATTCCGTGTTTGCTGATTTGCAAAGATGGCACGTTTTGGAGCCAGGATAATGATGGGAATCTATGTTGCTGCAACTGCATGACTGGCAGCCCACCTACTTTACTCATATAGTAATTATAACGCAAAATGGATGGCTTTCATCTATCTATTACGCATTCATCCCGGCGCTGTAGCCGTGGGCTTTCTGCTTTATCTTTCGTAAATGACTCGACAATCTTCTGCCGGGTCGTCCTCACTCAGTTCGGAGCCGCAGAAGAGAAACGTGGGCAAGATCCTTCACCTCTTCCTTCTGTGGTGGATGTGAAGATCTTATGTCGGCCGCCCGCATTCTTCTACCCCCCAAGACCGGCACTGCCGCGGTAGGTGGCATATCCGGCAGGATTCGCCCCACATTCACCGAAGTACTGGCTGCGTAAGGCGGGGCGGCAATCGATCCGGGAGCTGTTCAGCAGCTGAGGCCGCGAGCACCGCTTTCCCGCTACGACAGAGCGACGTGCAGGATAGGACGTGTGAAAGGGAGGTGATCGTCGGTGCGGGTCAATGCAGACAAATGCATCGGCTGCCTCGAGTGCATCCCCTACTGCAACGTAAATGCCATCTCGCCGGACGGCGAGGGTCGGGTGGAGATAGACCCCGCCGTCTGCGTGCAATGCTGGGTCTGCTACCGCAATGAGGCCTGTCCACAGGAAGCCATAGAGAAGACGCCACTGGAGACCTTCGGCGATATGTTCAAACACGTAATCAGCGATCCCTCGGAGACGACCGAGGAAACCGGCGTACCCGGCAGGGGAACTGAGGAGTCCAAGACCAACGATGTCACCGGCCGCTTTGGGGCAGATGAAGTGGGCATCGCCATCGATATGGGCCGGCCGGGCGTCGGCTGCTACATGCGCGATGTGCAGAAGGTGGCCATGGCAGTCGCGGCCGCTGGTGTTCGCTTTGCCGGGGCCGGGAGTACTCCCCTGGCCAAACTCATGAGCGACCCGGAGACCGGCAGACTGCAGGACGACGTGCTCGATTTACACGTCCTGTCCGTCATAATAGAAGGCAAGGTGGAAATCGAGGGGCTGCCGCAGGTACTGCAGGCAATAAGGGAGGTAGAGGGGGACATTGCTACCGTCTTCTCTCTCGGACTAATAGCCCGCGTGGATGAAGATGGCCACACCCCCGTCCTGGACATGATTGAGGCGAGCGGCTTGCCGCAACCGGAACGCGGCAAGGTCAACATGGGGCTCGGTCGCCCCCTCGCCCACGACTGAAAGGAGGAACACGCATGACACACAGCCTGCACCGGTGCGGAAACACCGCGGCAGACCGGGATTTCGTCTGGTTGATGTACCAGTCAAAGGGCATCAACGACGATGACATAGCGGGGAAGGCTCGCAGCTTCATGAGAGTCGTCGATGAGGTCGGCTCAGTCAACTGGGGAGATGTCAAGTCGGGTCCGGTGGTAGCTCTACCCGAACAGCAAGTGCGGGAGAAAATCGGAGACAGTTCGCGCCTGCGGGGGGTCTTCACTTCCGAGGAGCAGGTAGCAGAGTTTCTGCGCCGCATTGCGGAAGAGGACATAGGATTGTCAGTCATCATTGCCGGCAGACTGGATCTCATTCTGGCAGCCTGCCGCTCAGCGGGAGTCCCGCCGCACACCATCAATTTTTCCCTGGGCGTCTTCGGCAACACGGAGCGCCTTCCCAGCGACACTGTACTGGAGATCACCACCATGTGCGGCCATCACATGGTACCGGATGGAATCGTGCAGCGAGAACTGGACCGGGTATGTGACAATAAGACCTCTGCCCGGGAGGCAGCGGAAAGACTCGCCTCCTTCTGTCCCTGCGGCATCTTCAATCAGGTCAGGGCCGAGGAAATACTGCGTTCAGCGGCAGAGGCAGAGTGAGCTCATCCGCCAAAGGTAATGCGAGACGGGCGGACCTACAGCGCGGGCAGGCACTGCGGCTGCCCGCGCTGTCTCCAGCTGGTGTGCAGCTGTCCATCAGACGAATTTCTGGATCTCTATACTGTACCCCTCGGGATCCCGGCAGAAAAAGCAATAGACCCCGATGCCCTCGTGCATCGTGGGTTCAGTGACCCCGGCAACTCCGTGTTGCTGCATATGACGATGCCAGGCATCCACATCATCGACGACCAGGGTCAAAAGCACGCCCTTTTCATCCGTGGCAGACATGCTCCCGGCGGTCTCGTCTACCAGGCCCACGTAGCTCTGTCCCGAATGCACGGCGAAGATCTTGCTCCACCCCTGATCCACCTCCAGCTGCAAACCCAGCACATCCCGGTAGAAGGGAATCACCGAATCCAGATCGCGATAATAGAAAAATGTAATGGGATACTCAATGCGCACAGCCGTCACCTCCGTCTCCTTCATGCAAATAGGATCTGTTGCAACCAGTGATGATCATCTTCTCCGGGGCAACCGCCCCATCCTGCTGCACCAGATTTGCCGTGCCGACGGAGGAGACCCCCCGCTGGCGAAGAAATCAGAGCACAGGGCTCAGGGGAGGTGAGATGCGTGAAGGCACAAGTCATAGTAATCGGGGGTGGTCCGTCGGGCGCGTCCCTGGCGGCTCTACTGGCCGATGCGGGAATCTCTACTGTCCTACTGGAACAAGAAGAGCTCCCGCGCAGCAAACCCTGTGGAGGAGCGGTCACGCCAAAGTCGATCGATATCCTCTCCCGGATGACCGATCCCGCAGCCGTCCCTGTGGAACGCGCGGTCCGCAAGTTCACCTTTCGCTACGCCGACGCTGATCATCCCGTCACTCACCATGGGACAGATGACGAAGTGCTCCTGGTCTCCCGTCGGACCTTCGACGCACATCTCGTGCAGATGGCCGCCCGGAAGGGAGCAGCAGTGCACTCCGGCGTACCCGTACATGATGTGCACATCGATCACACTGGAGTCCGGGTACGCACGGCGATGGGAGATGCGACTGGAACCTACGTAGTGGGCGCCGACGGGGCTGTGGGAACCACAGCGCACTCTCTCAGGCTGCCGCGGGCGCCGCTCGCACCCGCCCTGCGGTGCCGGGTCCCCATAGAAGTATACCGGGGACCGCTCGACACCTGTCTTTTGGACTACGGGGACATTCGCGGTGGATACTCCTGGGTGTTCCCCAAAGACGATCATCTCAACGTGGGGGCAGGGTTCTTCGCACGCAACCGCATACCCCTGCACCAGCATCTGGCCTCTTACCTCCGGCGTCTCGACATCGACCCCGATCTGGCCCACGATCTGCGGGGACACCCCATCCCCACCGGCCCACGCGATACGATCGCCGGGCAGCGCTTCCTGCTGGTGGGAGATGCTGCCCACCTATGTGATCCTTTCACGGGCGAGGGGATATCCGCCGCACTGCTGAGCGCGGAGCTCGCAGCAGCAGAGCTCATGCGAGCCTGGGATACGGGGAAAACTGATCTGTCCTCCTATGAGCAGAGGATCTGGGAACGGCTCGGCACTGAACTGCGGATGGCCTCTGGCATTTCACGTATCTTCGCCCGTTTTCCGCACTTCATCCACCGCCTGGTAGCAACGGACGAGAGTATTATGAGTCAATTCTTCGCGGTGGTGGCCGGACGATGCGGGTACACCGGCATCCACCGACAGCTGCTCAAAAGGATCCCCATATTCTCCGGTGACGGGGGCGGACCGCATAATCCCCACACCATGAGGAGAGGAAACCAGTCATGACTGAAGTCCTGATAACCGGAGCAGGTGGCTTTTTGGGGCGCAATCTGGTTGAGGCTCTTGCGAGGCAAGGATGCCGGGTGATCGCCTGCGACATCAGCTGCCCACCAACGTCCCTGCAGACCTCGGGTTCGCACCCGAGTAACGTGCACTGGCGAGAATTGGATGTGAGCCGGGAGGAGTCCTGGCGGGAGATGACCTGCAAACCGGACATCGTGATATCCGCGGCAGCCATCACCCCCGGAGACGACGACCCTGACCCGCCACGCACCGCGGAGGTTAACCTCATGGGATGTCTCCGCGCCCTGCACTGGGCAAAATCCCGGGGAGTGCACCGCTTCATATTCACCAGCTCTTCCGCCGTATACCGCGGCATTCGCACCGACCGAGATGTACTGGATGAGGATCTGCCCGTCGACCCACCCACCAGCTACGGAAAGAGCAAAGTCGCAGCCGAAAAGTTCGTCAACCTCTACTCCGACCGGGGTCAGATGGGGGAGGCATTCAGCGTTCGGCTGCCCTCACTATACGGTCCTTGGGAAAGACCCACGGGAGTGCGCCCAAACATGTCGGCAGTATACAGTCTGGTCCGCGCCGCCCACGGTGGATATCCCCTGCGGGTCTCGCGCACCGGCGCGGCCCGGGATTGGACCTACGCACCGGACGCCGCAGCCGCCATCGGCCATCTGGCTCTCCGCAGTGAACCCACTGACGTCCCGGTCATAAATGTCTCCACGGGGCGCTTCGTATATCCGGAGGAAATAGTCACTGTCCTGCAGAATGAGTACCCGGAACACGACATCAAAATGGTCCCCGATGCAGCCAGTGCAGATGTTCACATCACCCCCACCAGCGGTGAGCGACCCATGCGGGTAGAGCGCCTCGCCCGCCTTCAGTATCAGATTGATGATCCCCCAACCCATTCCCTGCGTCACTATGCGCGTTGGGTAGCAGACTACCCCGAGATGCTGGACCTGAGATAGGGAGCAAACAGCCTCCAAAAATCCCCCGCACTTCACTCCAACCGGGCGAACACCTTTGACGTGCATCATTATATTCTTATATACTCATGCATGGAAGCCGCGCCTACCACCCCTCGCGGGATTCCTCCGGCAACCGGGCGCAATCAGCACGCGCCACAGTAGCAGAAGGGGTATCCGGCGCCGCACTGCACATCCACCCCTCCGCACGGGGGCAAGACACCAGACGAACAGAGGGAGGCATGTAACATGGCAGAGGATCAGAAACTGGGGTTCTTCGAGAGATATCTGACCGTCTGGGTGGGAATATGCATCATACTCGGGCTGATTCTGGGTGAGGCATTCCCGCAGCTGACCGAAGTATTTCAGGCCTTCGAGATAGCGGGATATCCGGCACCCGTTGCCGTGGTCCTGTTTCTGATGATCTATCCAATCATGGTGCAAACCGACTTCGCCGAGATAATCCGGGCGGGCAAATCTGTCAGGCCCATAACCCTTACCCTGGTACTCAATTGGGCAATAAAGCCTTTCACCATGGCCTTCATCGCCTGGCTATTCTTCCGCGTCATTCTCGCTCCTTACGTCGGTTATGACCTGGGAAGCGAGCTCATGGCCGGAATGATTCTGCTGGGGATAGCACCGTGCACCGCCATGGTACTGGTGTGGGGTTACCTGTCCCGCGGCAACATGGGCCATGTTGTGGTCATGGTTGCCATTAACACCCTATCCATGGTGGTTCTGTACGGCCCCCTGGCCGTTTTACTGCTGCCGGTAGCTGAGGTTCCGGTTCCCATCGCTCGCGTGGCTTTCGGCGTCCTCGCCTACGTGGGCCTGCCGTTGGTAGCTGGCTACTACACCCGGAAGATACTCCTGAACAGAAAGGGTGAGGAGGAGTTTGCCCGCTTCACGGACAAACTGCATTTCTTATCCCCGGCGGCTCTGCTGATCACCATCGTGGTAATTGTGACCCCGCAGTCGGGTATAGTGCTGTCCAACCCGATCCTGGTACTGTTTGTGCTGATTCCGCTCACCATACAGATATTCTCGATATTCGGCATCGGGTATGTGGCGGCAAAACTGCTGCGGCTGCCCTATGAGGATGCTGCACCATCGGCACAGATTGCCGCCAGCAATCACTTCGAAGTGGCCATCGCCATGGCCATAACTCTCTTCGGAATCGACTCGGGGGCCACCCTGGCTGCCGTTACCGGGATGCTCATAGAAGTACCAATCATGCTGCTGCTGGTGAAGATCTCTCTGCGAACCAGTGGCTGGTTTCCCAGCAAGAAGGAGCTGGAAACCGGATGAGATTCGAGGACCGGGTAGAGTGATGCGGGGTGCGGGAAGAATTCCCGCACCCCATGCATAGAGCGGGGCCGGATGTGAAGTGGTAGACATATCCGGTATCCGGCCCCCGGGACACCTGTATTTCTCAGGGGTCACGCACCAGCGGCATGGTGGAACAGTGGATGCTTCCCCCGTGTCGGTGGCATTCGCCATAGGGTATCTGTATGCACTCATATCCCATCTGGTCCAGCTGATCTGCCGTCCTCTGTGCTGCATCATTCATGAGGAGCTTGCCGGGAGCCAGCGCCAGACAGTTGATGGCCGTAGGCGGATCTCGTGGATCCACGTGGACGACACGGATTCCCAGCTCCTCCAGTGTGTCCAGGAACCAGTATGGCAGGCGCGTGACGTTCACCAGAGCGGCATCGCGATCAATCATGACGATGGCCCCATCAATGTGCAGGCTGTGACCGGTGAGCGGCACTTCGACCAGCTGCACCCCCTGATGCTCCAGCACACTGCGCAGCTGATCGACGCCGGCCGCATTCTGCCTGTAGCTGGTGCCCACCGCGGCATACTCCTCCGTCAGGAAGCAGAAGCTGCCTCCCTCCAAAAGCCCTGTCCCATGTATGGTCCGGAGGATGGGCATACCCAGGTCGGTAAGCTTGCGGGCAATGAAGAATTCCTCCCCGCGGCGGCCGGTGCCGAACTCCCTGCCAACCGGCCCGAGCCGACAGATCACCGCCCCGCCCCGAACCGCAATGCCGGCATCGCGGGTAAACATGGCATTGGGATTCTCCGGAGATCCGTCAGCGTAATGAACCTCAACCCCGTTTTCCTCCAGTACCCGCGCCATGCCGTCGTGCTCCCTCTGCATCTGGTCCAGGTCAGGAGCCCGGTCAGAACGAAAATACCACTGGGCATCCTCATCAATCAGCGCCTCGATATCAGGGTCATACTTGTCCTCAGTCATAACCCGCAGTTCCTCTCCCGGACGATGCAACAGAACGGACCGCAGGCGACCGACATCGTTATGAACTCCCCAGGGTCGTCCCCATACCCTGCGCTGCATATTCTCCTCTTCGAAAGGGGGTTCGCTGCGGGGGCGAATGCGCTCCAGCACCCGGTGGTAGTAGTGCGGCGTGTCTTTCACGGACATGCTATCATTCCTTTCGATCTCATCGATGTTAGCTGCCCGGACGGGCAATCTTCCTCTCTTCTCTTCGCACCACCATCGAAGCGTTCCTGCCGCCTCGGGCCCTTCTCGACTATCACTGTCAGCAGACCGCGAATCCGCACGGGATCCATGGCAATGGCAAACCGCTTTACGCAGTGTCACACCAGTTCATCTTCCCGCCACCGGTGCAAAGCGCTCCCACAGACCGCAGCTGCTCGCTAACATGCATGCAGCCCTACATACTGCGGCTCTCCGGCCCATAGCAGACGAGGCACCGGATCTCCTCGCCCCGCTACTGCCAGTCAAGGCCAAAAAGAACCGCCCGGTCGCCCCCGGGCACCATGGTCATCAGAGAGCACATGACCGTGGTCTTACCGGCGCCATTTCGTCCTGCACAGGCAATGACAGATCGTGCACTACTGCAATCTTCCGATAGTGACATAGAACACCGATCAGATCCGGGACGGGCACCGACACGGCAGATCTACCTCAGTAAGTATTTTCAACAGACAGGACAACCTGTCTTGCAACCATTCAAACGAACGCAAATATGCAACCGCATAATGCGCGTCATCCAGAAGAATCGACTGCATCCAGGGCTCTGCATTCCTGCGATATCTTAGCGCAGCAGGATGTTCAGCCCCTGTCTGCCCGCAATGACTTCTTCTGACTTCCCCCAGCAAGAACCTGGACGGTCGTGGCCATCTCCTCACAGGATCCGCAGCCATCTGCGTGGGAGAGACCCTCCCAGTGCAGGAGGGCGGCCTGCTCACCCAGCAGGCAGGCCGGACTTATTGGGGCAAATTCCTACCCAAGATCGGGCTGACGCACATGGGGACCGCAAGCAATGGTCTCGCAGTCCATCACGCGTATATCACGCGGAAACTCCCCGCAGACAGCATTTTTTGCTGCGGGTCGCAAGAAATGGTGAGAGAGGTTGCAGCCAGATACGGCGGCTCGGCATCACCAAAGCCGGGGGCAGTGCTACTACACTGGGCAAAAAGGAGGCGGCGTTCTTTCCTACTTGGACCGGAGATCCCTATCGCGGACATCCAGCGACCACGTCTCGATGTCATCTGCTGCGTCGCGCACATCAATGTGTAGAACATCGCCATCATCCGACCAGCGCATGCCATCGATCGGGTCCGTGAGTTCCTCACCGAGGGCCTCGGTCAGCCGCATGGTGTCATCCTCAAGATAAACATCCACCTCTACGAACCCGGGACCCCACTCCGTCCAGGCACAGGCCAAATACTCATCATCCGGCGACCAGGATAGAAAGTCCACAGTACCGGGAACAACATCAAGGAAGTTCACCTCGCCGGTGGGCACATCAACCACCCCCACGGCAGTATCCCGGGTGGCCACCGCATAGGGACGGGACATGGCCAGCGCCAGCTGATTGCGGGCCGAATCAAAGATAAATTGGCCGCTGTGCAGAAAATCCTTCGGTCCCATCTGCAGGTAGTGCTGCAGACCCTCCCAATCAAATGGGAAATCGGCCAGAGCCTCCAGCAGGCGTTCGACCGACAGATCCACCTGTCCCGCAATATCCATGACCATTGTATCCAGCGCGCACTCCGGCAGGTGAGCGTTCTGCACCATTATCCTCTCGCCGCGAAACTCGACAGACACACGGGTATCCACGTCCAACTGTTCACCCTGTTCCAGCGTCACTCGCGCATCATGCACACCATCACACACCGCGGTCTGGTGCAGGGATTGAAAGGACGAGAAGAGTTTATTGGGAGCATCCGTGTTGATGATGGTGAAACCATTGCGCTCTCGGGCAAGAACCATGGAAACCCGGGTCTTCCCCCGGGGTACTTCCCAGTCATCGAGAAGCGCAGAGAACTCGGCACGAAAGTCAACCTCCCGATCCCGGTGTGCCGCACGCAGGACCTCATCCTCGAAAGCGTCAGTGAAAGCAGCAAACTGGTCCCGGGGCATCTGTGGGTGTTCAATGACTACGACCGCGAATACTCGGTCAGCAGATTCCTCAGCCGCTTCTATGGTTACATTCAAATCCTGAAATCCCGCATATACACAGGAATCGTGAGTTATGTGGTGCTCGGATGCCAGGGCCCGCAGCCCCATTCGCGAACGCATCTGGTCCTTGAGGTCCTCCGACATGTACTCGACCATGCCATCACGGTCTGCGGCGGCAAAGCCCCCCCAGAACCCATCGATGACTTCAGCCACCCCGGAAGGTATGTCCCTCATCTCTTCCAGTTCCGGCTCATCTGGTTCCTCCGGAGCAGGGGCCGGTCGACAACCGCCGGCCATGATGACACATAGAATCATAATCGGCAACGCGGGGAAGTGACTCCCACGCATGCACTGCAGCACCGTCATTACACCTCCACCCAAACGCAATCGCAAGGCAGGTCATATTACTCCATACGGTGGGTTCCTTACGGTAAGCTGTTCTATATTGCGGTGCCACCTACCTGCCTGCATCGACAGGAAGTTACAGGAGTTTTTGTGTCTCCTGCCACACCGCGCAGTACATTGCCCGAAAGCATAGGATTTACGGCACACCAACCAGAAGTACGGAGGAAACCGGCTGCGACTCCTGATTGCTGCACCCGGATCGCAATGGAGTTGCGCCCCATCTGGAGGTCGATAGTCTTGACTGATCTTGCGCTGAACTCGCAGGTGCATGAACTCGACGGGGAGATTGTGGATCTGTGGACCCAGTATGCCGGCACGGGCGAATACGAAGGAGAGATCTTTCTGCCAACCGAGCCAAACCTGCAGCGGATGGAGGACCGGCTGGAGAGTTTGCTGCAGAGGATCAGGGACGTCGAACCCACCAACGCCCTGGAGCGGATAACGCTTGTGCACATTGCCAATACCGCCGATGTACTGTCCTTCCGGGTGGCCGATGATCGGGCCTTTCCCTTTCGATACCTGGCCAATCTGGCCGGGAGCATAAATCCGCTTCTGACCATGGACGAGCGATCGCCCGAAGTGCGGGGCACGGTCCTGGCCGACAGGCTGTCCAGAGCGGAGAACCTGCTGGCTGTGGTCAACAGCCAGTGCCCCGAAATGGATCAATCGGCTCGCGACATGGTTCGCGAACACCTCGACAGCCTGGAAGGAATTCTCGCGGGCCTTCCAGAGAGGACCGAACTACTGGCTGATAGCGTCCGCGAGCTTCCCCGCATCATCACCCGGGCTCGCACGGCGGTAGAGGAGGCCCGGCAGCATTACGACGACCTTTTACCCCCCACACATCCCCGAGAGCCACTTCCCTATGAGGAAAGACTGCGGCGCGTGTGGGGAATCAAGCTGGAAGAGCTGCTGGAGTGGCACGAAGAGGAAATAGACAGCTGTGTTGACACCTTCCGGCGCATCGCCGCCGGCATAGACCCCAACCGGGACCCGCACGAAATCCTGGAGACCGACCTGCCCAGCTGCGACCGACCAGAGGACATGTTCCCGCTGATGGAGGACTTCGTTGCCCGCGCCCGGGAAGCATCCCTCTCCTACATATCCCTCCCCCCGGGTGAAGCATGTGCGGTGCATCCGGTGCCCGAACAGTTGAAGGACTCCTACCCCTGGGGCGGCTACAGTGGACCGGATCCCCTGCAGGAGAGCCTGCGCGGAGCAGTCTTTCTCAACGACCACAACTACCGGGCTGTAACTCTGGGGTGGATGGAGATGATGGCGATCCACGAATGCTACCCGGGGCATCATGCACAACGGGTCAAGACCGCCGCGTCTGACCTCCCAAAGTCGTTCAAACTGTCCCATCTTATGAACCGATCCGGGCCCCTCAACGAGGGCATAGCACACCGGTCTGAACCCCTGCTGCAGCACATATTCCCGGAGCGGGCCTTCCCCCTCTTCGTCGCCTACCGGCGCCTGCACACTGCAGTACGCATCCGGGCTGATCTCCTGCTTCACCACTACGGAAGGCCGGTCGAGGAGGCCATGCACCTGTATGAGAAGTACATGGAATTCTCGCCGCAGGCTGCGAGGGGACAGGTGCATTTTCAGGATCTGTGGCCGGGATATATGACCATTTACTACTACGGTCAGAAGTACCTGGACGAGATGCAGGGCCGGCTGGGATGGGATGATCCCACCTTCACGGAAACCATATTCTCCATCGGCTACTCCGGGCTGGAGGTGCTGGAAGAGGTAGCGAAAATGCCGCCAGCAGAACGTCGGGCGATAGTCGAGATGTGAATGCGGGCGAATCATGAGCATGCCGGGCGGGGACGCTACATACTGATGACACCTGGAAAGGAGTGCTGGCATGTTCAGGCACGAAAAGCAACTCCTGCATCCGGTTCGCATAGAGCGTCCCAACCCGGAATATGCAACACTGCTGACCGAACAGCTGGGCGGACCCCACGGTGAACTGAAAGCAGCCATGCAGTATCTATCACAGAGCTTCTGCACAACCGACCCCAGGGTCCGCGATCTTTTTCTGGATATCGGATCGGAAGAGCTGGGGCATATGGAGATGGTGGCGGCCACTGTCCGCCTGCTCAATGGAGGTGATCTCAACGCCCGGGAGGTGGAGGCGGGCAGCATCCAATCCCACGTGTTGGGTGGACTCGGACCACAGCTGACCACTGCCTCCGGTCACCCCTGGACCGCGGCCTATGTCAACAGCACAGGCGATCTGGCCGCCGACCTGTTGTCCAATATAGCCGCTGAACAGCGGGCCAAGGTAGTATACGAGTATCTGCACCGACAGATCGAGGACGAGGGCGTACGGGAAACGATAGATTTTCTGCTGAATAGAGAGGAAGCGCACAATGCCCTCTTTCGCGAGGCCCTCAATGATGTACAGGAATCCGGCTCGAGTGAGGATTTCGGGGTGGACGATGACGCCCTCCTGTACTTTGACCTGTCCTCTCCCGGCCAGTACTATGCGCCTCCCTCGCCCACTCCACCGGCATTTCACAATCCTCGCGCAGAATCCAGAGGGCAGGACGGTCCGGCAGAATCGCAGGACAAAAGTTAGACTTTGGGTAGCCGGGCGCCGGCGCAGGTGCACCAGAGTACAGCCGGCGCCCGGCGAGATGCCGCCAGTGGCGTTGCCTCACTTGCCGGTCAGAAAATCCTGCGCCGCCTGCACACCGGAGCCGGCGGAACAGGTGTATCCCCTGGAGCTGAGGGCCCGCTCAATGGCACCCAGCGTGCTGAGTATGTCCGATTCGTTGCAGTCACCCATGTGACCTACCCGGAAGTACTCCTCCTTGATCTCTGCGTGCAGGCCGGTGGCCACCATAACACCTTCATCCGCTATGGCCGGACACAGGGAAGCATCGGTCCCCTCCGGATAGTACAGGGCCGAGAGAGTAGGGGCGGCCTCTTTCTCACTTGCGGGCAGCATCTCCAGCCCCATGGCAGCTGCGCCAGCTCTGAAGGCGCCGGCGAGTCGCTCGTGACGGGCGAAGCGCTCATCCATGCCCTCCGCGAGAATTTGCTTCAGACTGACGTGCAGGGCATAGATCAGATTGACGGCCGGCGTCCCGAAATAGGCGCCGCTACGGCTCTCATATGCCTCCATTATGGGCAACCAGTTGTCGATGTCAGCGTAGTAATTGGCAACGGGCTCATCGCGCTCCCTGAACTTGTCCATGGCGTCCTCACTGAAAGTCAGCAATGACAGTCCCGGGGGAACGCCGACGGCCTTCTGTGAGGCAGTGAGATGCACATCAATATTCCACTCATCGGTTCGGCACTCTGCTCCTGCCGTGCCGCAGACGCCGTCCACTACGGTGAGACATCCGGCCGCCTTGGCAATCGGGGCCAGGGTACCGACGTCGGTCATGACAGCAGTGGAGGTATCCACGTGGGTCATAGAAACCAGCGTGTATTCCTTCGCCTTCAGCGCCTCGCGCAGTTCGTCCTCATCGGCCACCTCGCCGATGCCGGCGCGCAGGTGGTCTACCTCTGCTCCGTAGCGGGACAGAATGTCTCCCATGCGATCGCCGAAATAGCCGGTATTCACTACCAGGGCGCGATCACCCGGCTCGATCAAATTGCTGGCCACCATATCCATGCCGAAGGTTCCCGTACCGGCCACGATGAAGGGCTGCGCCGACGGGGCCAGAAATACCTCGCGCGTCATTTCCAGGCACTCGCCAAAGCATGCAATGAAGTCGGGAGACACGTGGCTGGTGGTAGGCCTTGCCATCTCATTCAAGACCTCGGGAGTGAACTCGATCGGTCCCGGAATCATCAGTAGTTTTCTGCCTTTCATAGCTGAGCATCCTCCCCTTTCGGTGAAATGTATACCCTGGTCACACGCCGCCCCGGAGGCTGATCGGGCAGCCGACCGGGCCTGGCATCTGGACAATCCCCCCCAGGATCCCACACTAATCCTCCTTCCGCATCAGAACGTCAGGTCCTTCCGCCCGAAGACGGAAACCGGCCGGAGGGATCGTCCTTCTCCCCAAATGAAGCTTCGCGCCAGGGCACCTCGGCCCTTCCGTACACCTGCTATTTTCCTGCAGCCAGACCGCGCAGAGTACAGGAGCGTTCCCGGCGAAGCAATACTGTACGCAAGGGAGGAGGTTCGCTCTACCCGGTGAACTTAGAGAGGTAGGATGAGCACAGCAAGCAGGAGCGCTGAGCAAGAAAGGATGATATGGATGTTGACGGGGATTTATGCTCCCATACCGACGCCCTTTGACAGCGAGGGCGAGATTCTCGAGGACCGATTGGCAGGCAATGTACGCCGATGGGCCAAGACCGACCTGACCGGACTGGTGGTTCTCGGTTCCAATGGTGAATTCGTCTATCTGTCTCGGAATGAAAAAGTGCGCGTGCTCGAGGTGGTGCGCGATGCTCTACCCGCTGACCGCCCGATCATTGCCGGAACGGGCTGCGAATCTACGCGCAACACTATAGAACTGACCTGTGCAGCGGCCGAGGCGGGAAGTGCTGCGGCCCTCGTGATCACGCCCCATTTCTTCGGCGGCGGAATGACGGAGGAACGGCTGCACAATCATTACGCTCAGCTGGCCGATGCCTCCCCCATTCCCATCATGCTGTACAATATGCCCCGCAACACCGGTCTGAGTATGCCGGTCAGCCTGATCAGCGACCTGGCCCAACACTCCAACATAGTGGGAATCAAAGACAGCGGGGGGAATATCGCCCAGATATCGCAGATGGTGCGGGACACCCCCGATGACTTCGCCGTATTCGCTGGATCCGGCAGCTTCCTGCTGCCCGCCCTGTACATGGGAGCAAAAGGAGGCACTCTGGCCGTGGCCAACGTGGTGCCCGATCTGTGCGCCGAAATCTACACAGCCTACAATGAGGGCAACTGCGACCGCGCGCGCGAACTGCAGCGCAAAATCCTGGACATCAATGCTGCTGTGACCACCGGGTACGGAATTCCGGGACTCAAAGCCGCCCTGGACCTGCTCGGGTTCTATGGCGGCCCGCCGCGGCTACCGCT
>PUMM01000068.1 GCA_003551365.1 Clostridia bacterium | reverse complement strand
TGACGGGCGTGGGGGCCGGGGTGAGCCTGTTCCTCTGGCAGCGCCACTGCACCGCTCACACACTGCGGATGAGGATCCGTACTCCCTTCCGGATCCGACCGGCTCTCACCATTGGCGCCGCAGTTGCGCTGCTGCTGGCATTGGGCAATGCCTTAGATCTCACGCTTTCTGCCCCGGTGGCGCGTACAGGAGTCGTGCTGGCTGTCACAGTAGACTCTGCGGGAAATGCGGTGTTCGCCTGGCTGGCCGGGGCGAAGAAGATGGCCGAAACTATCGCGATAATTCTGTTCTCCAGTGCTGCTATCGGCATTGCCCTCATCGGGTTGACCTGATGATGGCCGGCACAGGGGAAGATTATTCGCTGCGTGAACTGGAGGTAGTTCATTGTTCATCCGAGTTGACTAGGGGCAGAGGGAGCAGCGGCGGGAGCAGTGTGATGCTAGGACGAGGTACAGGAGCGATTGCATCGACATTCTATGCTGACGGATACATTTGCGAGTGTCTGTAGCCTGATTCCATCCCGCGTGATTAGCGCACAGTCCCATGCTGCAAGGCGATGCCACTCTGTTGGGGTGTGCCTTGTCGAATACGTATAAGCATAGTGCTTATACCTCCCTGGATGCCGGGGAATGCTGCGCGGAGAAGGTGGATGAATGCTACCGGCAGCTGTAGAGGACGGAGCGTGTCTTTCGGCACATCAAGACCTTCCGGCAAATCCCACCCACTCATCACTACAAGATAGAGCAGGTCCTGAGGCACCTGGGATGGGCTCAGGCTGTGCCAGTTCTCTCTGCAGATCCGGGAGCACAGCTGGCAACAATGCCAGTGGTCTCTCTGGGAAGGTCCAGGACGGAATCACGAAAGTCGGATGGTGGGGGTCTCTCGCATCACACAGGCATTGGTTAACACGAAAACTCGAGCAATAGGCTTCAATTCTACACCCCGTACTACGTTAGGGCTCTTCATATACCCGAAGAGAGGGATGAATCTGGATTATGGCTGCCTTACTATTCCCCATTTGCCCTGCCAGACCTCACAGGAAGAGTGCTCCGATATGAGCGATCATTCCTCCCATTAGAAACGCGGATGAAGTTGTCACCAGAAGAACCGCACTGGCAAATAGATAGTTGAACTCTCTTAGGAGTATGCCCAGGACAGCAACGCAGGGCACGTAGAACAGGCCAACGATGGAACCTACGGTTAGCTGCAGGGTGTCGAGTTGCATGTCCAGAAGCGGAAGTACGGTCAGCTCCCGACGAAAGATCCCCAGAAGCAGAGGCACGGCAGCGTCCTTGGGCAAACGCAGCCAACCGGAGACTAGTGGACGTAGAATCTCTCCTAACTGCGTCATTAGGCCCGTCTCGTAAAGAACTGCAGCAACGGCTACACCTGCAATAACCGGTAGCACTGCGTCGCCCAGGTAGTGTCTACTACGCATCCACAGTTTCTTCCCTATATCAGAGGATCGGGGTAGCAAAAGCTCAGGAATCTCCATTACCGTATCTGGGTGCTCACCTGGCAGGAGCCGCGACAGCACAATGCCTGCTGCTATCAGTGCGCCAGCAGAAAACATGGCCACGAATATGAGGGCTCCGGGCGATCTGGCGGCCAGAAGGGAGATGAAGGCACCGGTTTGGGCCACACAGGGCACGCTGAGCGAGACCATTAGAGCTACCATCCGGCGGTGCTTGTGGGACGATAGCGTACGTGTGGACATAATAGCAGGGATTGCACAACCATAACCCAGAAGCATCGGCACGACTGCAGTACCTGACAAACCAATTTTGCTGAATAGACCATCCAGCATAACCCCCAGACGGGGCATGTAGCCGCTGTCCTCCAGCAGGCTCAGGGCCAGATAGAAGCTGAGTACGTAGGGCATAACCAGTGTGAAGGGCCATTCGAGTCCCTTGGTGAGAAAGCCATATTCACCCACCATAACTTCTCGCACCAGGCCGGGTGGAATCAAGTGTTGCACCAGGGCAACGATCGCCGGTATCAATCCCCCCCGAACTATGGGCAGCAGAATGAAGTTGCGCAGGGCCATCCCAAGCCCGACCACCGAGGCAAAAACCACTGTCAGCATAGCCAGCATTATTAGTACCCCCGGCCATGGGCGCATGGCCGCGTCACCAATTCTCTGACGGACATTTGAGACTGGACCCTGTCTGCTGAGCACCCGGTTATGGATTCTCTCAGCAGCTGCCCAGCTCAGTTCGGCTCTTTCCTGCACCCGGCGATCTTCCGGTTCGAGCGCCTTATTTATGGTTTGGCGCAAGCGATTAAGACCCTTCCCGGTTGTGGCTACGGTTGGCATAACCGGGATATCCAGCTCCTCCTGAAGAAACTTGCGGTCCAGACGGCCGCCTGTTTCTGTGAGCAGGTCGACCCGATTTACCACCACTAACGTGGGCAGCTCCCTTTGGAGGATCTGCAGGGTCAGATATATGCTGCTTTCCAGGTGAAGGCCGTCGCAGACGCAGACGACAAGATCCGGCTGTTGGTCTAGCATCCGGATAGCCACTTCCTCTGCTTCGCTACTCGCCTCGAGGGAGTAGATACCGGGAACATCGATCAGCCTTGCGCTGCTTCCGGGCAGTTCAACTACTCCCTCTGTGTAGTCAACGGTAGTACCAGGGTAGTTGGCCATTCCAACACTCATCCCGCTCAGCTGATTGAAGATGACGCTCTTGCCAACGTTTGGTGGACCGATAAGGAGTATCAAGGGGAGTTCACGATCTGCCGCCATTCATTCTTCACCTCCCGGAAGACACGGATTTGACGCGGCATGCGCCAGAGCGATTTGTCGTCTACTCACGCCCTTCATCAGAGGGCCCCCGATTGAATGCTGGCAACGCATTGTAAGGTTTTGCCTCGCCACGAATCCATAGATGAAAACATGGAACACCGGTGAGTCTCAGAAATGAAAGCAGTGTTACCGGACTGCAGCTCTGCCAGGACGGTATGCTTTCGGTGGGCTTGTTTACTCGACACATTCAATGCCTCCTTCTTGCTTGCAGACGAATATCGATTCCTTTCCTAGGATGAATTCCATCCGCTTGTGACACCCTTTAGCGACGCTCTCAGGCCTGATCCGGGGATACAGAAGGGACAGTAGTCCACGGGGATTCCGGTAAACAAGATGCGCACCGGGGCGCAAGTTTGACAGCAGATTGCTCACGATCTCCCTCTTCGGGGCAACGTGCAGAGAAATCCACACAGCATCGAATTGATTGGCCGACATTTTGCCACCATCAGCATGCCGTACCTCGACGGCATCTTCGCCCCCCATCTGCTTGAGGAATCTCTTTGCTCGTAAGACAGCGGTTGGGTCGATGTCCACCGCCGTTACTTTGAGGCCCTTCTCAGCCAGATTCAGGGCGGTGAGGGGTAGAGCACCGCAACCTATATGCAGGACGTTGTCCCCGGGACACAGTGATACCATTTCCATTTCTCTCTCGAGCAGGTCGGAGTAGAATGTTTCTCCGTATGCTCGGCCCAGAGTCGGAAACCAAGAGCCAGCCTTCTCGATGAGCTTTATCAGCTCGCCGCTGAACCTGAACAACACTCCCCTGGCCGACCTTCTCGCCTGATCTCCCATATCATTTCCTCCTTTGACTCCCGTGCGCCGGGATCTCATGAAGAATAGCCTGGTCACAAGCGCTGATGTCTTGCCTCGTGACACCCTCAGCCCGGTATAGTTCTGCTAATGAGTCACGGAGGCCTGAGTTGCGGTTTCTACTTTCGAAAACTGAGACCCGACCGGACCGGGCGGACTCACAGAGTCTTCTGAAGATGTGGCTTGGCTTGGCCTGCCGGGTAAGCAGGACGGAGTTTGATCCCTGAGGAATACTGCCGGCAGCATCCATCGCGGTAACGCCGACCCTCTTCTGCGGTACCCGGCTGCTGACGCCTTTTTCCTCAAGGCGTGCGGTGTCAGGTCGGCGCTCAATCGGCCAAGTTTCCGCGCCGGTGAGCAGTTTCGTGTACATGGCACCGAAGTGAATTGACCCGCGCCCGACATTTAATGCCCGACCGGTCCAGAATATATTGCCGATCTCCATCTGCCGAAGGGCTGTGTGGCGATATGGCCGGGAGTAGATGCGGCTGACGAACGTGTTCGGGCACGGCCCATTCTCTCCCTGGCGGGTCAAGCTAGCGGTTGGGTCTGCTCCTGACAAAAGGTCGTCCTCCTCAGCAATAAGAATGAGAATCATTTTCATTTAATATTGTACATTGTCAACCATCTGAGCTCCCTGCGTCAAGCTGGCAGCAGCATAGCTGGGGAGTTGAGACTAATTGTCCAGGGACCGCTCTCTCTCCCAACAACTGCACCAGGTCTTAATCACCAGTTGAGGGATGATCAAATCGCGGATTCCTGGGGCTGGGGCATATCCCAGAGTCCTACTCGTGGAACCGCTGCACGGTTGCAGGGATTTGGCGATTCCGTCCCCTGCCTGACGCAGAAGTGTGTTGCTTTTCGATCTGCACGAGACCATGACCCCGCGGTGTAACCCCCGGCTACACCAGGAAAGATGAAGTTGGCGGCGCACGTGTCTTGAGGTAGTTAGAGCGTGTAATGGATGTCACCTTGACACAGTAAAACGGGTAGCTATATGCTACCGATGTAGATGAAAGTGATTCTCATTTTCACTTAGGTCCAAAACATCTGGTGAAAGGGAGTGTTTCAATTGCATTCTTTGAGAAGTGCAAAAGCACGGGTTGCAATCAGCATCGGTCTGGCGTTGGCGGCTTTCTTTCTCTTCAATACAGCCGCGGTTGAGGCTTCATCGGAAGTAATGGAACAGCAGCTCGAGGAGCAGATGGAACACCGCTTCTGGGAGGTCCGAACTGAACTGCACCGCATTCACCACCATCTAGAATTCGTCCCCTACATGAGTTTCGCATCAGTTGGCATCCTGGTAATACTGGCAGGGATGCTGGCCGTAAGAATAGTGGAGCTCAACAGAAAGAGGTAGGCCTATCATCAAGCACATAGACTGCTAAGCTTGGCAATCTCCTGCGAGTCACCTGGGGGACCTCTCACCCAAGAGGGTCCCCCGTTCTCTTGCACTCCTGGCATGAGTGAGTGTTGGTGGGTGCAAGTCCCCTCCGCATGGGCCGAAGTCACGAAGTACCCTCAACTGGCATGACGGTTCCCGTGGTGACGTGGGAGCTGGCCAAATGTACCCGAGAGAGCGTGCCGGAGTGAGTACATAATGCAGGATAGTCCACGCCCATAATCGGAGCAGATCCGGGTATGCAAACATGCAGATCCACCACTGTTGAACCAACCGCGTATGCGTATGATGACAACCTCGCTCAGTCAAAAGCCTGACTCACAACAAGATCACCCTCAGGGGTGATGCCCCCGTGCACACATCCTGCGTATGCTTGGGGTGGTAACTCAGCCGGGCTCTGAGTCCAGCTGCAGCCACTGGTGTCGTCCTTGCCGAGGAGTTATCAGAGGTTTTCAACTAAAGGAGGAGGTAACCACATGAATGATGAGGCAATTCCTTCTGAGGGTTCAGCCGTAGTGCCACCCTCGATTCCAAGGCGGGTGCCGGGTCCAGAAGAGGTGCCGCCCGCACCCGGGGCCGAAGTGGGAAGAGGTGTAGGTGAAGATCCTCAGACGCTGAAGGGTATCCTGGTGCCAGCATTGCAGCAAGCATTTCGCTCCCTGCCGAAGGCACTGCCCAAACTCGGCGTGTTTCTGGGGGTCGTTTTTTTCGTCAACTTCATTCTGATGCAGGTTAATCTGGCCGCGCCGCCCCCGTGGATGCCGAGCTTCATGATGCCAATCCTCAACTTGCTGGTGTTTGCTACTGCTGCACAGAATACCCTCATTCCCAGGACTCTGTTCTGGGTCATCGCCTACAAATTTGGAAAACACCTACTGCGGACGGCCCGAAGAGAGGGCTGGGATGTACCAGCTAAGAATATGGCTCACGGTGTCTCCACGGCCATACAGCTGTTGCAGGACCGGGCTGCTGGGGAGCCGATTTCCTTACTGCTGGGAGCTGCCGTGGGTCTCGTCGGAGCCAATTACCTGTCCGGTGAGGATGCCGGAAGGAGTGCCGCTGCCCTGCTCATCGCGGTTGCCCTGGTGTATCAGTTGGGAGTTCAACCCAACATGTTCATCAGTCTCCTGCGCGCGGGAACCCAGGATCTCTGGCGGTTCTTCAGCAAGGGGATAATCGTACCCAGATACCGGGTGCAGCTGGCGATCCTGTCTGCCGCGGCCGGAATGATACTGAGCCTGTTTTTCATGCTCATTGGGGCACCCATTGTTGGGCACATTGCCGGGGGACTCGCCCTGCTGGCGGCAGTCGTCTTGCCCTTTGTCAACCGGGGGCAGGCAGCAGGTGCTGCCCCATGAAGGAATACTGTGAGCGTAATTGCCCAATGAGGCCCCATGTATTCGGAGGTGAACACCATTGATCCTGACCAGGATAGACCTGCTGGCGAACTCTTCTCTTCCCCTTATGAATGCGGTGGCTGGTGTCTGGGTGTTCGCTGTTTGTGACTGCCCCGGGGAATCCGCTGCGACCTTTGGCGAGGGCTTCATTGGAGCACTCATCACCGCCATCCTCGCAGGGTGTCTGGGAGTTTTTGCTTCATGGCTGGAGCGGATGACGGCAGAGGCTGCCGCAGCCCCGGGAGGCGAAGAGCCTCCGCCGGATGTTCATCTGCCGGATTCAGATAACGGAGACGGAGCAACTGGCAAATCCAGCGAAGACGACCCTGCCGACATGGATTTTGCTGATCTGGACCTCCGCGATGTGCAGCTCGAGCGTGAGATCGATCAGTACCGGGAGGAATGGGAGCAGCTGCAGAGGCAGCTCGATCCGGATAGCCCGGACTTCGACAGAGCCCGGGAGGAGTACGATGACTACATAGATTACCTGGAGTGGCAGCGCCACGAAATTGACATGGAGCGGTACGAGCGGGAAGTTGAGATGTGGCGAGAAGAAGCGCAGCGCGAGGCCGAACAGCGATGGGTTGAACAAAGACAGGATGACCTGCGCAATGTGATGGAGCAGATCGAGTTTACCCGGGCCGCAAGGGATGGCTATGGCGATGCGGGTTTTGACGTGTCCGAGCACAACCGGAGGATAGAGGATTTGGCGCGCAGGGAAGGTGAACTCCGGGAGCAGCTGACCGAGCGAGGAGCGGACATAGAATATGAGGCCCGCACCAGAGATGCCATCGGCCCGTCAGATGAGATGATAGAGGCCCGGCACGAGGCGGAACTGGCCCGCCAGTTCGAGGAGAAACTGGCCAGAAGAGAGTGGTTGCGCCAATACGAATGGGCCCGCCAGACCCGGGATCGCGGTTATGAGGACTTCGAGAAGTACATGGCGCGCGGGGATCGCTGGGAAAGGCTGGAGCGAGGAGCGGAGTACACCCTCAAGG
>PUMM01000045.1 GCA_003551365.1 Clostridia bacterium | reverse complement strand
TGGCTCGCCGACGCGGACGGAGCGCCACAGTGGGCGGTGCTCCGGATCCGCAGCTGACTGATGGACCGGGGAAGCTGTGCGAGGCTCTCGCCATAGACCGCAGCTTCAATGCCCTGTCTCTCGACCGCCCCCCACTGCTGATTACAGCGGGGAAGGGTCCCAGTGACAGCATCGTATCATCACGGCGGGTAGGTCTCGGGCAGGTCGGCGAGTGTGCTGAGTTTCCCTCGCGGTTCCGGGAGGGGGAGAGCTAGGTGTCGGTCAAGGATCTGTTTTTGGGCATCGACGGAGGAGGGTCGAAGACCCGCGGCGTTCTCTGCCAAATAGGGGAGGAGGGGTGCGTCCATACCGTATGGCAGATGGAGGGCCCTGCAGCCAACTGGCTGGGTGCAGGAGATGCCGGCCTCAGACTGCGGGCAGCCCTGCGCGAGTTGTGCGGGGCGGCACAAAGAGAGAGCCGGGACGCGGTGCGCGGGGTGACCGCGGGTCTGGCGGGAAAGGAGCTATCCGGCAGAGAGGAAATCGCCCGTGCGGTGCTGCAGCACCATTTTCCCGCCGCGTACTGTCAGATCATCACCGACGCCGAGGCTGCCCACTGGGCGGGAGGCCTGCCGCTGGATGGACGCGCAACCGTGGTCAGCGGCACCGGTTCGACAGCAATCGCTCGTTCTGCCGGACAGTGGTACACAGCGGGTGGTCAGGGCATTATTCTGGCCGACGAGGGTAGCGGTTTCACAATCGGTCGTGCGGGGTTGCGATGCGCGCTGCAACACGAAGAAGATAGGGGCGAGGCACCAGTTCTGCATCAGCGCGCATTGCGACATTTCGGGCTGGAGCGGGCGAAAGATCTGGTTCGAACGGTCCATCGACCGTGGGGAATCGATGTGGCGGCTGTGGCAGGATTTGCCCCCGAGGTCTTTCGCGCCGCGCGGCGGGGAGAAGATGCCGCTGAGGCCATTGTGCGCCGGGCGGGACGCGACCTGGCATCCCTGTTTCGTGGCCTGCAGAGGCAGGGGGCTCGGCTGAACAGTGTTCAGCTGGTAGGCAGCTGCTGGCGGGGACGTCCCCCGCTGGCGCTTCCGTTCAGCGAGGCTCTGTGGAGTTGGTGCGGGGACGTGCGCATTTCGTCTCCCGCGGCTACCCCCGCGGAAGGCGCTGCTCTATGTGCGGCCTTTGCCGGGCGGGAAGGGGATCTGGGAGGTGGAAAATGAGTCGCATATTGTCTATGGCCATGCTAACTCTGATCGTACTGGCCGCGGTATTTCTCGCCGGTGATGCCCGAGTGCGGGGAGATGCGGATGCCCACCATTTCACCCTACTGCACACCAACGACGAGCACTCCGCACTCCTACCTCATTCGCCGCTGCTGGACCATGATCCGGAGGCGCCTGACGATACCGTGGGCGGCTTTGCCCGGCTGGCCGGGGCCCTGCGTGATCTGCGGGGAGAAATTGCGGCAGAAGAGGCAGTTCTCACTGTGTCGGCGGGCGATTTTATCGGTGGAACCCCGTTTGCCTGGCTCGCCCTGGAAGGTCGGGCTCCCGAACTGGATCTCATGCAGCACATGGGATATGACGTGGTCATCCTGGGCAACCACGAGTTTGATGCCGGTCCGGAAACCCTGGCCGAGTATCTAAATGCCGCCGGCTACCCCGCGGCACACGACAAGACGCAGATACTCTCCGGCAATGCGGCCTTCCCCTCCGGACACCAGCTGGTTGACAAACGGCTGTTGATGACGACAGTCATTTCTCCCCCCGATCTCGATCTGGACCTGGGCTTTTTCTCTGTTATGGGCGAGCATCCCATCACTCTGGCACCGGGGGCCGCACCCGTTCACTTTGAAGACCCGCTGGAGTTTGCCCGCAAAGCGGTCGCGCGCCTACAGGAAGAGGGGGTTGACCTGATAATTGCGATCACCCACTCAGGTCTGGCAGAAGACCGGCAGCTGGCGCGGGAGATCGACGGTGTGGATGTCATAGTGGGAGGACACTGCCACACTGCGCTGCACGAGCCGCTGCGGGTAAACGACACCATAATAGTGCAGGCCGGTGCTCACACCGAATACCTGGGATGTCTACAGCTGGCCTATGACGAGGTCGATGGATCACTCACCATCCGAAATCCGGAGACCGGCCGACCGCACCTCCTGCCGCTCGATGACGACATTGATCCCTGCCCGGAAGTGGCCGCCCGCGTTGAGTCATACACCGATGCGGTCAACGCTACCGTGTCCCGCAGCACCGGGGCGAAATATGACGATGTGTACGAGGTGATTGGCCGGGTGCAGGACGAGATCAGCAATGTGCCGGAGCGTAGAGAGACTCCCTACGGCAATCTGATAGCCGATGCCTTCCGCTGGTCGGTGCAGCAGCACACCGAAGAGAGAGTTGACTTCGCTTTTCAGGCCAACGGACAGATCCGGGGTCCCCTGCAGCCGTCACTCAGGGACAAGAGTAGAGGTCATCTGTCTCTGTACGAGGTGGTCTCCACAGTGGGCATGGGGCATGGCCCGAAGAAAGAGCCGGGGTACTCCCTGGTCTCTGTGTATCTCACCGGGGATGAGGTGCGGCGCGTGCTGGAGATCTCCCATCTGCTTTCCGGAATCATGGGCGATTCTTTTTTCCAGCAAGTCTCAGGGTTGCGACACACATACGATCCGGACCGGGCTTCACTCTTGCAGCTGCCCATCGTGGACCAGCCACTGCCCACCTACCGTGCGGTTTTGCATGCCGAGCGATATCTGGAGGCAGACCCGCAGATGAAGGAGGATAATTTCACTCCACTGCAATGGGATGACGGCGATCTCTATCATGTGGTCGTCGACACCTTTGTGGCCTCCTTTGTCCCGATGGTGGGGGACATGCTGCCCCGTCTGGCCATAGAGCCCAAGGATTCCGCTGGCCGGCCCATTCAGGATCTCGAAACCCACATAGTCTATCACGGGGAAGAGCCGCTCACCGCCTGGCGTGCCGTGGCAGACTACATCAGTTCCATGCCGCGCGGTCCGGACGGCGTACCGGAGATACCCGAGCTATATACCGCCACTGATGGCCGGCAGGTACGGGTCGAAACGGTATCGCTTCTCGTGTGGCCCATTGCCGGGCTGCTGCTTCTGATTGGTGCAGTCATATACCTGCTGAGGCGCCGCAGGAGCAGATGACCGCCGCGGATCCTCCCCGTCATGCCGGGCCCGTTGACGCCTGCCGTGCGGAGTACTACGATACAGACAGTGAAGCGACCCGATGTAAGGTTGGGAAGTGATCAGATTGCGTTGTAAGAACGGACACCACAACAGGGAGGACTGCCTCTGCCATTACCCCGGACAGGGAGCACTGCTGCAGGGTTTTGTCCAACCGACCCTGCTCCTTCTCCTGCTGGAGAAACCCAGCCATGGCTACGAGCTCACCCGGCGGTTGAGTGAGCTGGGACAGGCTGACGCCGACCCCGGCGGGATATACCGCAACTTGCAGAAACTGGAAACCGATGACTTCATTGAGTCGACCTGGGACACTACGGGCAGCGGGCCGGCCCGCAAGGTGTACCGCGTCACGCCGGAGGGTCGCGATTTTCTGGATACATGGGTGGGGGCCCTTACCAGAAACAAGGAACTGATTCAGGCCTTCGTAGATCGCTATGCGAAGATCTGTAACAATGTGGATAATGAGGGGTAAGTGCGCAGCGGAAGGAGCGGAGATATGGCCGCGAGCAGTGATCTGGGTAGCGGAGCAACCCATGTCTATACGGGCGACGGCAAGGGAAAGACCACCGCAGCCCTGGGACTCGCCCTGCGAGCCGTGGGGCGGGATCTCAACGTTTACATAATACAGTTCATGAAACGCTGGGGATACGGAGAACACCTGGGTGCTCGGAGGCTCGAACCGCAGCTCAAGATGGTTCAGGTGGGAAAACCCTACTTTGTGGCCCATGAAGATCAACTGGATCCTGAGGATGCGAAGAGCCTGCGTGATGTCGAGATATTTCCTCCCGGTTGCCCACCGCGTAGGCTGGTGGAGCAGGCGGCAGAGGGACTGCAAATGGCCCGTTCGGCAATGTTGGATGAATCCTGGGATCTGATTGTGCTGGACGAGATAAATGTCGCGCTTCATTACGGGCTGGTGACAGAAGATGATGTGCTGCAGCTGGTATGCATGCGCCCGGCGGGAGTTGAGCTGATCCTCACCGGTCGCCAGGCACCGCAATCAATAGTGGATGCCGCCGATCTGGTAACCGAGATGTGTGAGGTCAAGCATTACTGGACCCGCGGGATTTCCGCGCGGCGGGGAATAGAGGAATGACAATCTGACCTTCCTTCCCATACACAGGCCGCCTTCCCATTTCATAACCTGATAGTGCATTCGCCTAACGCGCAGTGCGGGATGGGGGGATCCTGTGCCTCGAGCAAGAGAACATTATATGATGGGTTGCCACGATACGGGTTCCGATGCCTGCCCCTGCTTCCTGGCAGACAGCGGGCAGTGTATTGCCTGTCCAATTCTGCGGGGAGCGGACAGCTGTGATGCGTGTTCCTGGAACGGGGCATGTGTCTATGACGCCTACGTGCGGGGGGAGAAGGGCGGGGTGAGGCGATTCGTGCGAACCCGCATCATCCGCCGCACTACCATCGGTGACGGTCTACACATGGTGACCCTGGACACACCGGAGACCTGGCAGGCGGATCTCAGGCTGCCGGGGAGCTTTGTTATGGTGAAGCCGCCAGGGGCGGAGATCACGTGGTCCTGCCCAATGGCAGTGTTCTATGTCCAACCGGACGGCAAGTGCCGTATCGTTTATGGGGATCGCGGGCCCAAGACCAATCAGCTCTCGAGATGCTCGGAGATCTGGGAGATCAGCGGACCCTATCGCTCCGGACTGCTGGGTACGCGGCGTCTGCTGCAGGCTGACTGCAGGTCGGTTCTTCTCCTGGTGTCGGGTACCGGCCAATCACTTCTGCCCAACATACTGCGCGTACTGCGCAGCAAGGGGTGCACGGGAGAGCTGCTGCTCGACCCCGGAATCGGGGGAGTCACCTACGCGATGGACCATCTCCCATGCTTCCCCGGGGAGGTCTTTCTTCAGAACCTGGATGATGACGGGGAGGAATGCCGGCCGGGTTGGTCTGCAGTAACTGCGCGGATTGCCGGGGCACCCGGGCACCTGTTGATCAGCCTCGGCAGCGATTTTCTGCATCGCCGGGTAGGTGCCGCCCGGCTGACCAACCAGTCCTGGGTGGCGTCCAACAATCAGATTATGGTGTGTGGCTCAGGATGGTGTGGAGCCTGTACTGTACAGCTGCGCGACGGATCCGAGGCGCGGGGATGCAAGGCGGATGTGGCCCCGGAGGATGTAATCTGGCGGGGGTAGATTACGAGGTGGGGAGGAGGTCTGCGTATGAGGGGACATAGAGTTATTGTCGTCGGTGGGGGGTGGGCTGGCTGTTCTGCTGCACTCTCCGCGGCCGCGGCCGGTGCCGAGGTGCGACTCTTTGAGAAGACCGACATGCTGCTTGGCGCAGGTCTGGTGGGCGGGATTATGCGCAACAATGGACGGTATACGGCGACCGAAGAGGCCCTGAGAATGGGAGGGGGTGGGGAGCTGTTCGCGATCACCGATGAGGTGGCCCGGCATGTGGATGTAGAGTTTCCCGGGCAGAAACACGCCAGCCTGTACGATGTAATCCAGATTGAGCCCCGTGTGCGCCAGCACCTGAGTGACTCTGCAGTGGATGTGCAGATCATGCGCCGCGTAGTCGATGTAAGGATGGACGGGAACTCGGTCTCCGCTCTGGTGGACGACGAAGGGGAGATCATTCTCGGGGATGCATTCGTCGATGCCACTGGTACTTCCGGTCCGATGGGAGCATGCGTTCGCTACGGCAATGGCTGTGTCATGTGCATCCAGCGCTGCCCGGCGTTCGGAGGACGCGTGAGCGTCACTGGCCGTAGTGGTGTCCCGGAGTCCATGGCAGTGAAGGGTGAGGACCTCCCGGGCGCCATGAGTGGTTCGGGCAAGCTGAACAGGGAATCGTTGTCCGGGCAACTCCGTCGGTCTCTTGAGCAGTCGGGAGTAGTTGTGCTGCCGCTGCCGGAAGAGCTGAGACGCCCCGATAAGCTGGCGACGAAGCCCTGTCAGCAGTACGCGCTGCCCGAATACGCGGACAACATCGTGCTGTTGGACACCGGGCACGTCAAGCTCATGACGCCATATTTTCCCCTCGATAAGCTGCGGACTCTGGAGGGGCTCACCAACGCCCGCTACGAGGACCCGTATGCCGGCGGAAAGGGCAACTCCATCCGCTTCACGGCCGTGGCTCCGCGCGATCGCACGCTGCGGGTTACGGGGAGATCCAACCTGTTCTGCGCAGGCGAGAAGGCCGGGGTGTACGTCGGTCACACTGAGGCCATAGTCACGGGCATGCTGGCCGGACACAATGCAGCCCGCTATCTGCACGAAAGTGCCGCTGTCGAACTGTCTGCGGACACGGTCTGCGGGGATCTGATAGCGTGGGGTGGGGAGGCCCGGCTGACGGCAGAGGGACGGGCGCAAAGTCAGACGCTGGCGGGATCAGTCCTCTTCGAGCGCCTGTGCGAGAGAGATTTGTACACAACGCAGGGGTCGGTGATTGATGAGCGGATTGACCGTACCGGACTGCGCAGTATCTTCTCTCGTTTGATCTGAGTCAGCTCTGGCAGGGGAGGATCACGTTGCACAACAGCGTAGAATCGCTGAGCAAGGCAGAGGTCATGTCCTGGCTGGAGGATGGCCGCATGTCGGCTCCCACTGCACTGTCGCACCTGGCTGGGGAGTACTCTGATGCCGTATGTCCCGACGCTGGCGGGTATGCCCCACACAACGGCACGGCGGAAAGTGAACAGCATCAGAAATCACGGGGCGCAGTCCACAGTGAGGGAATGCGCCGCCTGGCGGATCTGGTGGGACTGGAAAGCGTCAAGAAATCCGTCAGAGAGGTCCTGGCCTATGCGTACATTCAGCAACGGCGCACTGAGCTGCAGCTGAGGGCTCAGCCATTGATGCTGCACAGTGTGTTCTCCGGCAATCCGGGCACGGGCAAGACCACCGTGGCCCGCATACTCGCCCAGATCTTTCACGACATCGGGGTGCTGGAGAAGGGACATTTGGTCGAGGTGGAACGTGCGGATATAGTGGGAGAATACATCGGCCACACTGCGCAAAAAATGCGGAGGAAGGTGCGAGAGTCATTGGGAGGTATGTTGTTCATCGATGAGGCGTACTCGCTGGCCCGGGGTGGGGAGAGAGATTTTGGCAAAGAGGCTATAGATGCTGTGGTGAAGGCCATGGAAGATCGGCGCGACGACTTTGTGCTCGTCCTCGCCGGGTACACGCGGGAGATGGAATGGTTTCTGGCGCAAAATCCTGGGCTGCGGTCACGCTGCGCAACTCACCTGGTGTTTCCAGATTACAGTACGGAGGAGCTGGTGCGGATCGCCGAAATTATGCTGCGAAGACGACAGTATCATCTGTCGGGAAGGGCCCGCACGGCTCTGTGGGCGGCTGCGGATCGACTGCAGGGACGGGAGTGGGGGACGGGCAATGCCCGTTCAATGCGCAATCTCCTGGAGCGCGCCATGCGGCGCCAGGCTCTCAGGTTGCTGGACAGCAGGCGAGTCAACCGCGAGGAACTGCAGAAGCTTCGCGCCGAGGACTTTGAGGAGATGGAGCAGTGAGGCAAAAATGCGCCATTGTCGGCTCGCCAGGCTGTGGCAAGACCCTCCTATTTCGACGGATTCTCTCGCAGGGGAGTAGGTGTTTTGCAGCATCAGACGATATTCGGGTGCGAGAAAATGATAACAGGAGGTTGCCGGGCACCCATTCTCTGCAGCTGCGCATCGCTGGTTCTGATGGTGCAAGGAGGGAGATTCTGATCTTCGACACACCTGGGTTGCACGATGGGATAGAGTCTTGCAGCAGGCAGAGAGAAGGTGCAGATACTATACGATTGATGGCGTCCTGCGACATCCTGCTGCACATCATGGATGCAGCCCGCGTGGGGAAATCGCCCCATTCACAGCGTTTTACCCGCGTTGATGAAGCAATCTACACTTTTCTACACGAGGCGAACTGGCCCGAGCTGCGCCGGGTTCTGGGCGACAGAAACAGGAATGAGCTTCGCAACGGCTGGCTGCAACGCCTGGTGCCACGCGGGCTGCGCAGACGTACGGTGACTAACCATGCAGCGGAGGCCCCGGGAGTTGAGGCACCCCTGTACTTCATTGGTGCCAATAAGATGGATCTTCCCTGGTCACAGGCCGGGTACCGCTGTATAACGGAGGCTCATCCGGAAGTCATCGTAATTCCGCTCTCTGCCCGACGGGGTGATGGGCTGCAGTCTCTTCTGCACAGAATAGGTGATACTAAGCGGGGACATTAGAGAAGTTGTCCGCCCGTGGAGGTGGCAGTCCACTGTTAGCCAGTGGTATGGTGACCGTATGGGCATGAATTGCCGGCCGGGTGCAGGACCTGATGCCGAATCCCATGAGCTGACCTATCGGACCGGTCATTATGATATAATTTGCCTGAGCTGTTGCGAGGTTTGGATGGTGAAGGCGAGGGATGTTGATTAATGCATTTGCATGAACGAGGGCCCATGCGGAAGGACGAGCAGGTGGCTGCGGTCACGCTCCTTCTTGATGAGCTGGTCAGAGATTATGATGACGATGATCTTGCTATCCGCCGCGAGGAACTGCGGGAACTGATCCGCACTGCGGGCGGCACGACGGTGACGGAATTCACACAGGCCCGCCGCAAGCCCGACCCGGCCACTTTCGTTGGCCGCGGCAAGGTGCAGGAGATTGCTGAAGTCGCGGAGGATCTGAATCTCGATGCAGTGGTCTTCAACCATGAGCTGAGTGCCGGTCAACAGGCCGAATTGGAGGATATGATGGACATAAAGGTCATTGACCGCACTCGCCTGATCCTGGATATCTTTGCTCAGCGCGCCCGGAGCAAAGAGGGCAAACTGCAGGTAGAACTTGCTCAGTTGAGCTACCTGCTGCCGCGACTCACAGGGATGGGCGAACAGCTGTCCCGTCTCGCCGGAGGAATCGGTACGCGGGGCCCCGGTGAGACCAAACTGGAAACCGACAGGCGTCGTGTCAGAGAGCGCATGGCTGACCTGCGTCGGCGTATCGCGGACGTCCGCGAGCATCGTCAGCGAGTGCGAGACCGGCGCAGGAGGCGCGCCACTCCAAGCTTTGCCCTGGTGGGTTATACCAATGCGGGAAAGTCAACCCTTCTCAACCAGCTGACCGAAGCTGGTCAGTTTACCGAGGACAAGCTCTTCGCCACCCTTGACCCTCTGGTGCGGCAAATCGATCTGCCCCACTCCGTGGAGGCGTGTCTGATCGATACGGTGGGATTCATACGCGATCTACCGGCCCAACTTATGGCCGCATTTCGCGCCACGCTGGAGGAAATTACCCAGGCAGATTACATCATGCACGTGGTTGACATATCGCATGATGACTGGTTACGGCAGGTCGATGCTGTGCTCGGGGTTCTGCGCGAGTTGGGGGCAGAGGAGAAGGAGACCATCACAGTGCTCAACAAGGTGGATGCGGCAGAGAGGCAACCGGATTCCTATCAAATGGGACAACTGGCCAATCCCATCACCCTCTCTGCTCTGCACGGCATCCACCTGGAAGAACTGCGAGAATTGATGAGCGAGTTGATCCAGCGCACGCGGGTGAGAACCACTTTTGATGTTCCGTACGAAAAAATGGATGTACTGGACGAGTTACATCGGGAGGCCGAGGTGCTGTCCGAAAAATACACGGACCACGGAGTCCGGGTGGAAGTGTCCATCAATGAGTCACTCGCCCGGCGCACCAGCTCCAGACTCGGTCAGGTGCCTGACGACCAGGAGAAGGGTGATGCACAAAATGAGCAATGATGACACTGGCAGAACTCAACGGGATAATGTTATGCGGCGGTGTGAGGATGAAGGCATCCGTTTCATCAAACTGCAGTTTACGGATATCCTCGGCGCCGTCAAGAATGTCACCATTCCCGTGGAGCAGCTCCCCAAGGCCCTGGATGGAGACATCTCTTTCGATGGAGGATCCATCGAGGGTTTTGTTCGCATAGAAGAATCCGACATGCTCCTACAGCCCGACCCTCACAGCTTTGCCATATTTCCCTGGCAACGGGGCGATCGCGGTAGAACGGGCCGCTTGATGTGCAACATTACCTGGCCTGACAAAGAACCCTTTGAGGGTTGCCCACGTACCATACTGCAGGAGGTGATGTCTCGGGCCGGCCGATCGGGATTTGGACTCCATGCGGGACCGGAACCCGAATTCTTCCTCTTCCTGCGCCAAGACGACGGATCACCTACGCTGAGTAGTCACGATGAGGCAGGTTATTTTGACATGCCTCCACTGGATCGAGGGGAGGCAGCCCGGGAGGACATGGTGCGTGCACTGATAGATATGGATTTCGAGATTGAAGCCTCCCATCACGAGGCGGCGCCGGCCCAGCACGAAATTGATTTCAAGTATGCAGACGCACTGACCACTGCAGATCAAATAGCCACCTTCCGCTTTGTGGTCCGAACTGTTGCGCTGCAGCACAATCTGCACGCCACGTTCATGCCCAAGCCGAAGCACGGGATAGCTGGTTCGGGCATGCACGTCCATATGTCTTTGTTTCGCGAAAATGACAACGCCTTTTACGAGCCCAAAGACCCCGATGGACTCAGTGACGCCTGTCGACACTTCATAGCCGGACTCCTGGACCACTGTCGCGGGTTCACGGCCATAACCAATCCCCTCGTCAACTCGTACAAGAGACTGGTATCCGGTTTCGAGGCACCAGTACACATCGCCTGGTCAATGGGCAATCGAAGCCCGCTGATACGAGTGCCGGCGCGCAGGGGCGAGGGAACGCGCGTCGAGCTGCGCAGTCCCGATCCCGCCTGCAACCCCTACCTGGCTCTGGCTGTTACCTTTGCCGCGGGACTGGACGGGATCGAACGACAGCTGCCGCTACCCGAACCAATAAACGAGAATGTATACCGAATGGATGTACAGGATCGCGCTGATAGGAACATAGGTGCACTACCGAAATCCCTGAACCAGGCACTCGAACACATGCAGCGGGACGAACTGGTCATGAATACTCTTACCTCACACGTGAGCAATCGATTTGTCGATGCCAAGAAAATTGAGTGGGAAGAGTACCGCTGCCAGGTGCATGAGTGGGAGGTACAGCGTTACCTCGGCACGTATTGACGACCTGTGGGGGAATCCGCCGACGGCAAACGAGGGAGATATTGATGGGGGAAAAGGCCATGAAGTGTGTGCTCCCGACGCTACTCCTTGCAGCTCTCCTGCTCACGGCCGTCTTTCTGCATCCGCGGATGTACAGTGTGGCCATCCGGGAGTACAGTGTGCAGGTGCACAACCTGCCGGATGACCTGGACGGCTTCACCATACTGCATCTGACTGACCTGCACAGCAAACGGTTCGGTGAGGGACAGCGAGAACTACTGCAGCTGATCCGACAATGCGACTACGATATTGTGGCCTTCACCGGCGACATGGTGGACAGACGAAGACCCTCTATCGAACCCGCGGCAGATCTCATCCGGGGGCTGCAGGATTCAGATATGTTCTTCGTCCCGGGAAATCATGACCATGCTGCTGACTACCCCGCGGTGAGAGAAGTGCTGGTAGACATGGGGGTAGAGATTCTGGAAAACCGTGCCGTCAGGCGGGCCGTAGGCCAGGCCCATCTGTGGTTGGTGGGCGTGGACGACCCTTCCCTGGGCCGGGCGAATCTGACCGCCGCACTGTCCGATGTGACCGATGATTTCCCCAGGATACTGTTGGCACATGCGCCTGCCATATACCACCAGGCCTCCGAGGAAGAACTGGATGTCGTTCTGGTAGGACACACGCATGGTGGACAGGTGCGCCTGCCTTTTGTGGGTGCAGTATATGTCCCCGGCCAAGAACTCTTCCCAGAATTTGATCGGGGGAAATTTGTGAGTAATGAAGCAACCATGATAATCAATGCGGGCCTGGGTGAGAGTGTATGGCCAGTGCGCTTCTTCTGCCGACCAGAGATTGCCCTCATAACGCTCCGCTCGGGTTGAATTGCGCCTTCATCCGGAGATATGGAACGGTTATCATTGCTGCCAAACTAATGGCATTTGTCCTGGGGAAGCTGCTAGTCAGATAATTTGAATTGCCGTGCACATTGGTACGTAGTGCGACTCTGGAAGAGCCGAGTCCTGCACCAAACTAGAGCGCACGAATAATGCCTACCACGACTCCCAATACCTGCACATCTCGAGTGATAATGGGCTCCATGGATTCATTCTCTGGCTGTAATCTGACGTGATCGGTCTCGCGGAAAAAGCGTTTGACAGTGGCATCCTCATCACCGACCAGCGCAACGACGACTTCCCCGTCATCAGCGGTCTGCTGCCGCTTGACGATCACGTAGTCACCATCGAAAATCCCGGCATCAATCATGCTGTCGCCATCAATCCGGAGCAGGAAACCGTCCCGGGCTGCGCTGCGAACAATCTGGCGCGGTAGAGGAATCTGGTCTTCCACGTTTTCCACCGCCAGTATGGGTTGGCCAGCGGTTACCCTACCGACGAGCGGCAGTGATACGATATCCTCACGGGAGGTCCCGGCGGCCGATTCTGCCCCGTCATCCGTCAGCACCTCAATGGCGCGCCCCTTTGCCCGGCCTCTTTTGATGTATCCCTTGCTTTCGAGGCTGGCCAGGTGGCTGTGTACAGTTGAGGGAGAACGCAGTCCGACTGCATGGCAGATCTCCCGAACCGTCGGTGGATACCCCTGCTCTCGCACGTTGTTGGCTATGAAACGATATATGTCCCGCTGCCTGTCAGTCAAATCTGTCACGGCGATCTCTCCTCTCCGACATCACAACAAGCCTATCATAACCGCAGCCGCGCATCAAACACATGTTCGCCCGTCGCAGGCGTCATTTGCCAGTCCGCTGTACTGGCACCATGAGTGTCTGCCCGGGTTGAATGACACAGCTGGATAGATCATTGGCCTCCCGGATGAGCGTAACCACCCGCTCAGTCTCAAGGTCCTTTGGGCCGTGAGCAGCAGCGACTCTCCAGAGTGAGTCACCTGATTCGACAGTGACTGCGGTGTAGCTGAAGCTCTCATGAGTGGTTTCGCCCCCGGAAGCGCCGATGGAGCGGGGGAGGGCCATCAAACTGAAAGCAAAGGAAATGAGCAACATCACCAGCAGATAATGGAGCACGTATCGAGCATTCACTTCAGATCACCTACCCGAACAAATGTTCTGGCTACATCTAAAGCATAGGCGAACAGATGTTCTGTGTCAAGGGCGGTGGGAGGTGATGCGGTGAGGAAGGGTCTTGTGCCCTAAGTGGAGGGCCCCCGTACACTCGCCTGCTATCATGGGCTATGCAGTCGCTATTGCGCTCTGCTATGAGGGCTCCGGTCGCCGGCGAGGCGCCGCTGGGTCGCGCAGCAGGGCCAGCCCGTACGGCCTGTCGATGTACTCGGGGTCAGTGTCCACACTGCATTTTGCCCCGGCGTGCCGGTCGGCCACGTCGTACTAGCAGCCCCGTCCAGCGCTGCCGAAGTACTGCTGTTCGTCACATTCGTCGGGTGTCTTACTCACACGTGCATCCTTCCACCTTGATTTGCTCCTAACGTAAACGATATTCTGTCCCCCCAAAGGAAGCTGATTCCCCGGTGATGACTGTGGTGTCCGAGGCGCCCACTAGATGGCAGCTGTTTGTGCTTCCCCGCGCAAGGATATGAGCATTCTAATGTGGAATACAACAAAAACGAGTCAACAAAATTCGTGCAAACCAGGCGGGAAAGGATCGGGTGCAGACCCATTAATCCCATGTCCAAGGGCAGACGGTTCAAAGAAAATCGACGGTCGCTCAACCCTTATGGAAGGGCACTGTTGGCCTATCTGGGCGCAACCTGCGTCCTGCTGATCGTGGGCGCTCTGCTCGCCGCGTGGGTGCTGCAGGCCAGCACCGAACTGGCGGCAGTCGATACAGATGCACCGCGGTTCGTTCTGGACGGCACTGTGGTGGATGAGGACATGAAACCGGCCTTCACCTCCGATGACGATCTACTCATTCCCGTCAGTTTTCTGCAGGAGTACTCTGATGCCCCCGTATATGTGGAGCAGGACCGCGATGGCGATGCCCACGTGATATGGCCAATCCACGACCTTCTCTTCGAAACCCGGGTTGGGGATGAATATGCCTGGGTCAACGATGAGCCGACTGATCTGGCCGCTCCAACCTATGAGCTCGATGACGGGGTGTACATATGCGCTGATTTTGCCGAACTGATGGGTATGGTATTCGAACACCATGCTGATACCAACCGGGTCACCGTAAAGCGCAGCGGTGATCCAGTCACTGTGGCCAGAGTGCGGCGCATGTCGCCGCCCGAGAATACTGCCTGGGAATCGGTAAGCTCAGTAGTAGAGAGGGTCACCCGTTACTGGGCAGATGAAGATTCCGTTCCCATGCGCACCGAACCCAGCGAGCGCACCCCCATATTGTTCCGTCTTTCGCCCGGGGAGTCGGTTGCCATCCGCCGGGAGGTATCTGGCTGGTACGAAGTATCCTACAAGGGCGTGAGCGGTTATATCCCGGCGACGGCGACAGAGAGCATTGAAAGCAAAACAGTTCGAGCCCCGAAATATAATGCGAGGGCCATAGAGGAGGAGAGTCTTCCACCCATGACCGGCCAGTGGGAAAAGGACACTGCGACACCTCCCGGAGAACTGATAAGCCTCGTGTGGGAACAGGTCACTCATCGCACCCCGGATCCGGAGAGTATTGATCCCGTGCCACAGGTGAGCGTGATATCACCGACCTGGTTTCACCTGCTCAATGAGGACGGACAGATGAGCAACCTGGCGGACTCCGAATATGTCGACTGGGCTCACTCGGAAGACATCAAGGTCTGGGGGTTGGCGAGCAACTCCTTTGATCCGGAACTCACCAGCGAGGTACTCAATGATCGGGAGGCCCGCCGCAACGTGATACGCCAACTGCTCCATTATGCCCGCATCTACGAGCTGGATGGCATAAATGTGGATTTCGAAAACATGTACCAGGAGGACAAGGATCGCTTCAGCCAGTTTGTGCACGAACTATCCGCTCTGGCACGTCCCATGGGCCTGACAATCTCAGTCGACGTAACCACGCTATCGACCAGTCCAACGTGGTCACTTTGCTATGATCGGGCCGAGCTGGCACGTGCCGCGGACTACATAATCCTCATGGCCTACGACCAGCATACTGCCGGATCTTCCGAGGCCGGCTCAGTTGCCACACTTCCATGGACTGAACGTGGCCTGCGTGGGGTGCTGGAGGAGGTACCGGCAGAACAGCTGATTCTCGGCGTCCCATTCTACATGCGAATCTGGGAGGAGACTGCTGGGGAGGACGGACAACCAGCCGACGTCAGCTCCCGGGCAGTCGGCATGAGCTGGGCTCAGAACAATCTGGGAGACAAACAGGATGACATTGAGTGGGATGAAGCCACGGGGCAGCATTATGTGGAGTATGAGGGCGACGCAGAAAACACCACATACCGCATATGGATCGAGGATGAATACTCACTGCGCGCTCGCCTATCTCTGGTGCACAAGTACGATCTGGCCGGGGTGGCCGGATGGCGTCGGGGACTCGAGACCCCGGAGGTGTGGGACATAATTGACAAATCCATGCGCAAGGGCCCATGAGCCATCATGCGATTCCCTGTTCTGCCGTGCTAGTTAACATAATATCTATTATCGGAAGTTAGAGAGATGATATGCGGCTGCTCAATCGATGCTCACCATATCGACCGGACTGTAATCCATGGTCCCCTCCGATCCCGTAACCCTGGGTTGATCACAGTTTCGGTCGATCCAGGGCCGAGAATTCGTGCACACGACAATGGACAATGCCGGTGAATGCGCAGAAGTCGTCCTCTCTTCCCAGCCGGCCGACCGCCAGGTTCAACCGGCGTCCACTCCATTCAGTTGGACGGCAGCACTATGTCTTCGGAGTCATGCCTTATTTGCCCGGAGCTGCCCTCGCTCCCCTCACAATCTACCGTGCCCGTGAACGGCTCACTACGCAGGACAGATGCGTCGATCATGCATCTGCCGCACCAACGGACATGCGGACTCTCTGGCATTCCCTTCTCCCCCACGCTCCTGCCATTTGCATCCACCCATCTGGGCTATCTACACCTCACCTGTTCGCCGGCGAAGGATCGGGGCCGTCGAACATGCCATATATTCCCACCGCAGTGCTCGACCCGGCACAACGGCCGAACGCGACAGAGAGATCGGTCGAGTCAGATCATCTCGCTGTACTGCCTCGCAGTGCATCCCTCCACCCAGCGGAGGCCTGCCCGACCGATCTCCTCCATACCCATTCACCTGTCCCCAACGTCTGATTGGGCATGTATGCATCTCATGTGCTATGTACTGATTATGTACCGACCAATGCACATACGAGCATGTATATGAAGACCGAGATTGTTCGCCTCAGCCACGACCGGGTTTCCGCCAGGCTGCTTCGTATTGATAGTAGACATTGAGCGACTCCTCTGTCTGCAGCTGGGTATCGTCGACGTCCGTTTCCGCACACCGGTCCTGCATGACATCACCGAGGTGCACGGGGTCTACAGGCCGATCGGCGTATGCCACATCGAGAAATACTTCCCGGACGCAGCAACCTGCTCCATATATCGGTCGAGCGATACTGGCCATCTCCGAGTAGTACTCTCCCTCCCTCCCCATCCTGGCCACATGCGCTCGAATGACATACTGCGGAGTCGATTCACTACAATCGGCCAGCAGGTCGTACCTGTAGGTCCGAACTATCCCCTCATCATGGCTATCCCGGACCACTTTCTGCAACAGGCGGATTCCGTGCTCGACCGATGAAACCTTGTTTCGCATTTCCGATTGACGCCCCTTTCCGTATATTAGTGTTGTGTTTTGCACTGTAGATGGCCGCAGCCCCGGCGAACTGAGACAGTCCACAACGCAACTGTGACGGATTCTATCACATGTTACCTGCATTACTTGCTGAAACATGTCGATCGTAAGACAAAATCTGCTTTTAATCTTCCTGACCGCAGGAACGAGAACCGGGACACTGTACAGCAGACCACAATCGAGGCAGGGAATGGCGGACACTCAGACGAACTTCTAGACATCCGTCACACATGCAATACCATAAGGAGGGCAATTAATGGCGAAGATCTCTCTATCTGAGGTTCTGGATCTAAAGTATCTGGAAGAATGGAAGTGGTCTCCGAACGGTCGGAACATAGCATACCTGCTCAATGATGGAGGAATTACCGATCTGTGGTGTGTCAACATCAACTCCGGAGATAGTGAGCAGCTATCCCAGGCCCACCAGGGTGTTTCGGGCTTCAGTTGGCACCCATCCGGCGATGAGATTCTGTACGTGCAGGATGGGAATCTTCACCTTGTGTACACCGATGGCGAGGGATTCACCGATCGCCAGATTACCGACTGCGGCAAAAACATGCAGGCCCCAACCTTCTCACCGGATGGAGACGAGTATACATTTATCTGCGAGGGGCAGCTGTGGATCTGCTCACGGGCAGGGGATCCCATACGAACTGTTTCGATTCCGGACTCCCAGGTCATTGGCCCTGCCTTTGGGCTGACCGATCCGGTCCGCTGGTCCCCGGACGGGGAAAAGATCATGTTTCATTTCCGCGACGGGGATAAAGTGCTGCATGTGGGGGTGGCCTCGAGGGAAGGCCGTCTCCTGTGGCGCACTGGTTCCATGCATGACATGAGTTCAGCGGTGTGCTGGCTGGACGATGACACATGGCTTTTTGCCGTCAACCAGCAGAGATCAATGGTGCGGTCATTCTGCAGTGCAGCTCTCCGGGAGGATGCGGCGGCTGCAGCGGAGGTGGCCGCCAATGATCATACCACTGCCCCGCCTACGCTGGACGTGACAATCCAGGAGATCTACCGACAGGAGGCCCGCGGCACCCCCGGTCCCCTGCGGGTTTCCGGTGCCTGGCCCGAACCGAACGGTAGCCGAGTGATCTTCCTCACCGAGGACGACGGATGGGCTCATCTTTATCTGTACGACCCGAACGGAGACGGGAGCCTGCAGCAGTTGACCTTCGGCGAGTGTGAGGACTTCGGCCACATGGGGGATGAACCGGCGTGGGCGCCGGGCGGCCGCTGGGTTTGCTACGCCTCCAACCGTACGGATGCAGGACAGCGACAGCTGTGGCTGCTGGATGTAGAACAACGGCGGAACTACCAGCTGACAGATCTCCCCGGTACCAGTGTACAGCCGGCATGGTCACCCGATGGTTCCGGGCAGCTGGCCTTTGTGCACTGTGATGCGCATCGAAGCGCCAACCTCTGGCTGGTCGAGCTCGATCCCGCCGAATTGACGGACGGACCACAGCTGACGGAAGGCAGCGACCGATACAGCACTCTGACGCAGACCAAACCCGACTCGTGGACGGCAGATAAGGATATCCAGCCGCAGGAGGTCTGGTTCGAGGGAGCCGGAGGATGGCCAATACATGGCTACCTGCTCTCCCCTCCCGGAGCGGGTGAGGACTCCAGTGACAGTGAATATCCCGCCCTGGTGTATGTGCACGGCGGGCCGATAAGACAGATGCGGGAAGGTTTCCATCCCTCCCGACCCTATGCACTCTTTTACGCCTACTCACAGTATCTGGCCCACCGTGGTTACGCGACTCTGCTGGTAAACTTCCGCGGAGGTATAGGATACGGAAGGGAGTTTCGCAATGGTATCTACGGTAAGATGGGCGTGGATGACATCAAAGACGTCGTGGCGGCCGGCAATTACCTGAAGGATCTGCCGTATGTGGACGAGTCGCGCGTCGGAGTGTGGGGCTTGAGCTACGGAGGCTACATGACCCTCACCGCTCTGACCAAGTATCCCGAAGAATTTCGCATGGGCATCAACCTGGCGGGGATTTGGGACTTTGCACAGTGGATACAGTGGATTCACAAACGACACGGGCGTCACATGGGTGGCTTCGATGTGTTCTTCCGCGGAACTCCGGAGCAAAATCCCGAACTGTATAGGGTGGGGTCACCCTGCACCTACAGGGAGAACCTCAAGAGGCCTCTCATCAACTTCCATGGAACGGCAGATGCCAACGTGGACTTTGCCCAGATGGACCGGATAGTCAAAGACTGTCTCGCCCTGGGAGCGCAATACGAGGCATATTACTATCCGGACGAGGCGCACAGTTTCGAACACCGCAGCACCTGGGCGGATGCTTTCTGCAAAATCGAACGCGAACTGGACAAACATCTCAAGCAATGCAGGATCCGCAGATGGGGGCGGCGTCCCACCTGCCGCCCTCATCGTTACTGTCCATCAGATCTGAAAGAAATGATAGGTTGCGGAGCCGTCGTCATGCCATCGTACCTGCCGTTCGGTCAGTGGATAGCTGATGGGTATGCCGATCCAGTAATGTCGGCTCATGCCTTCTCTTACCCATTGGCTTACTATGTGCGCCTGCCTCTTCTGTTCCTGTCGCACGTCGTCACCCAGTGCCACATCGGCAGCAATACATACCCCCGCTGCGGCAGCAAATATTTCGGGAACCTCTCCACCGATCTCCGGTGGGGGCGGAAAATCACGGTAATGCCTATTGCGCACATACAGGTTACTCTTTCCGAGTACGGCGCGGACATTTTCTAGCATTATTCTCAGAATTAGATGGAAACGGTGTGCTTGCCCTCTGCCCATTTCTTGCGACACAGTTCTCGCATCCTTCCCGTCTGTGATTTGCCCGAAAATTTACCGGAACACCTGACTCCTGCACTGCGTGGCCACTGACACAGCAAAGAGAAACTGCGCAATGAGTGTCAGCACTATACTGGCCCCGGTCGGCCAATCCTGCCAGTAGGACAGAGCCATACCACCTCCAACCGCAACCAGAGCAACTGACACCGAGATGAAAATGATTGCGCGGTAGTGTCCGGAAAGCATGTGACCGGCCGCACCTGGCACGATCAGAAGTGCCGAGGCGAGGACCACTCCAACCAGCCTGACGGACAGGATGACAGTGATGGCAACGGCGGCCAGGAGTGCGCAATCGAGCCACCTGACGCTGATTCCACCGGCCAGGGCCATGTCCTCACTCACGGTCATCATCAGTAGCGAGCGGAAGAAGGCTAGAAGAAACAGACCTGTGCCGGCGGCCAGGGCAATCACCATGAACAGTTCGGCGCGAGATATGGCGAGGATACTGCCGAAGAAATAGCTGAACAGCTCGCCGAAGTACTGTCCATGTGCGGCGCTCATGAGCACGACCCCGAGGGCCATGGATCCAGAAAACGCTATGCCTATCGCCACATCCGGAGGCATTCTCCCCAGCCGGGGCCCGTGAGCAAGCAGCAGGGCCGACATCAGGGCAAAAGCCACACCGAAGGGCAGCGGTGGCTGATCCAGGTAGACCCCGAGGGCCAAACCGCCAAAGGCGGCGTGCGATATTCCAGCTCCGGCAAAGGCAAGTCCTCTCTGCACAACGAAAAAGGAAAGCACCGCACTCAGCGTGCCCACGATCAGCCCGGTGACAGCTGCTGTGAGCATAAATCCGTGTCTCGTCACCTCGGCGAAAAGAGCGCTCACGGCCGGGCCTTGGCCCGCACAGTTTCTTCCCGTGGGTTGCAGTAAGATACTTCGTTGTGGCCACCGTGCGGAATCTGTGCCGGGGCTTGCCGGGCAAATACGCCCCCCGCAATTCCGATGACCTCGTCGAACTCCGTGTACAGATCCGGGTCATGTGTGACCACCAGGACCCCCCGTCCACGGTCATCGTCGGCGCGAATACGGCGAAGAGCCCTACGAAATCGTCTCTTGGCGTCATTGTCCAGTGCTTCAGTAGGTTCATCCAGCAACAGCAGGCGACTCCCGGTTGACAGCATCATGGCCAGCAGAACCAGTCGACGCTGTCCCCCGGATAGCTCCCCTATGGGCCTGCCCCACAGATGCCGATCAATCCCCATGTCGGTCAGGACTCTATCCACCTGGCATCTCGCGGGCTCTCTCCCCCACACCCCTCCCCCTCTCCCGATGCGAACGAGGTCATACGTCCGCACAGGAAAGCTGCACATTCCCCACGTCTCCTTCTGCGGCAAGTAACCGATGGGGGGTCTCCTCTGCCCGGTCTCCCTACATGGAAACAGTATTCGACCGGAACTGTAGCCCTGCAGCCCAGCTATGGTTCGCAAAAGAGTGGTCTTGCCCCCTCCGTTGGGACCGAGGATTCCCTTGATCTGGCCCCTCCGCAGCCCCAGGGACACATCCTGGAGCACCGGCTCACCGCGGATGGCCACACAAAGATTCGTTACCTCCAGGAGTCGTGTGTTGCCGTTCGATTCCCGGCCGGATATCGTCTGAGTCATCACTCCGACTTCCTTCCCGAGCTCCCGTTGCTGAGTGCCTGCACCAGCCGGGTGGCGTTGAACCGGAGCAGCTGCAGGTAGCAGTTGCGTTCTTCGCAGTGTGGGGTGCCGATGGGATCAAGCTCGAGCATTGAAGCCTCCAGCTCATCGGCGATGAACTGGGCCGAGGCCCCCACGTGTCCGCGGGTGGTGACAATAACTCGCACTCCTGCAGCTTCTGCTTCCTGCAGCAGGTTAGCAAATTCCCTCGGACCGGCTTCATGACCCGGACTTCTCTCAATCACCCCGACTTCCCATAACTCATACCTGCGGGCGAAGTGCGTCCAGGCCGGATGATCCGAGATGAAACCGCGATCGGGGATGTCTACCATAAGCTCGACCAGCTCCCGATGCAGGTTGGTAAGTTCGTCCTGGAAGGTTTCTGCATTTTCAGCGTAATGCTGGGAATTGCTTGCATCCACATCTGCCAGTTCGCGCTCAACCGTGGGAACCAGATAATCCCTTACAATTATGGGATCGAGCCATATGTGCGGATTCACCCAATCCACCGTGTCTTGCTGGGACAGCTCCTCCGCAGCATCTAGCAGCTGCAGATGGGACTTGTGATCGGACACCTCGAAAACCTGTACCACCCAGCTGTCCATCTCCCCACCGATGCGAATAGCGCACTCTGCAGCCTGCGCCACACTCATGTCCCGCGGGCTGGTCTCATGTAGGTGAGCACCTGATCCCGCCGGTAGGATTGTGCTCACATCCACCAGATCACCTCCCACTTTCTGCACAATTGCCGTGATCGGATGGATGCTGGTCACAACATTAACCGCCTCGGACGGGGGGTCGGTCCGGAGCAGCTCACCCTCATCGACAAGCGTGGCAAGGGCAATGAGGAGGATGAGGAGCAGGGCGGCGGCTATGAACGGACCGATCAGGTTGGCCGGACTGCGTAAACCCAATTGCGCCCCTCCTTTTTGCGTATTTGCCATGCTAGGAATGCCCGCAAGTGCCGGATTTTATGCCTCATTGGAGGGCAACTGCAGCTGCCCCGCCTGGCGGCAGCTGCTGCACCAAATCCCTGTGTGTACTGTTAATTATTCCCGGAGAGGCTCCATGAGGTCGGGATGGTCATGGGCAGGAGAATTAATGCGATCGGAAACCGGGTAAATCACCATCTCCTCGGATGGATAGGGTTGCAGTACTTCTTTGAGCTTCTGATGATCCCCGCTCACGTCGAGCCACAGTGACTCAACGGCCTTCGGTAGCACGACCGGCATGCGATTGTGTACCGGGCGCACCGTTTCGTTCGGTTCAGTGGTTATGATACAGCAGGAGTCAATCCTATCCCCTTCCGGTGATGTCCACGATTCCCACAGCCCGGCAAAGGAGAATACCTTGCGCTCCCGTATAGTGATGCGATAGGGTTGCTTACGTTTCCCTTCTCTTTTCCACTCATAGAATCCATCGGCCGGGATCAGGCACCTTCGCTCGCGGAAGCTCTGCCGAAACGTGGGTTTCCTGTCGACTGTCTCAGCGCGTGCGTTTATCATCCCGGTGGACACGGTGTCCGACCAGAAGGGTATCAGCCCCCATCGGAATCTGCGAACCTCATAGTCTTGTTCTCGTACTATTCCCAGGATGGTCTGAGTGGGCGCGATGTTAGCCCGCGGAGCAACTTCCTCCGGAATGTTAATCTGGTATTCTCGAAAGAACTCCGGAATATCATACAGGGAAAAACGACCACACATTAACCCAACCTCCTCCCGTCAGCCAACCGTCCCACCCGACCCCACCGTGGATCATGGGTGGTCTGATGCACTTGTGACTCAGTATTCCTGCAACTGTCCGGCATCCTCCGGACTCTCCTCCACCACCGCTCCTATGAGCTTGTCATGCCAGCCCTGATGTTGACTGTCAATGAGGATCCACAGGTAGCCCAGAGCAAAGATGAAGCCGGATATGGACTTGCCGATTATCTCACGGACGAACATCATGCCCCAACCGACGCCTGTGCCGCTGCGCGAACTGACGACAGTCATACCCAGGAGGTGTTTTCCTATGGTTCTGGAGCTGGCCCAGCACCATAATTCCCAACCCCACACGGCCAGGAGAAGCAGAAGCCCCACCCCACCGTCGCCCGCCATGATTATCCATGGAAACAGGAGAATAAACGACTCTGCCAGAAATCCGGCCAGGCGACGGGCGGGCGTGGCCAGCTGCATGCCGTCGTGGCCATCCAAATCGACCTGCATTTTGTCCCTCCTCGTACATATGTCTCCCTCGCAGTGCGCACCGGGTGCACAGCTATTCACCCGACATACTGCAATGGAGCGAGTCCGTACCCATCTACCATTGACTTCGGCTTCCCACTCAGTTTTCCTGCCCACCCCGGGAGCTGGAGTGGACAGCATCGGGGGCGAGTGCGGAAGGCGGCATGTCATCCCACATGAGATAACCTCAAGGCAGAACCTCACCCGCGCCACCGCGGGCTCTCCGGGGTTACGGATACCCCAGAAGTAGCAGCGTCGCAGGAACGAGGGCAGTGCGATGGGGAGTCCATCGGCCCTGGGTAGTCGGGACCAGATTGGCAGGAGATCAGATTTGCACCACGATCCGTAGGGCCCGCTGTGCCTGCCGGCATTGCCGTTAAAGAGCCCATTGGGAGATTCGGAATTTATATATGCACCTCCAGGCATCACCCCGGCGGGGCGTACCTGGAGGTGCCATGCTCTGTTTTATACTGTAGTTTTCGTCCCGGTACATCACCAGCTCAGCCGCGCACTGGTGGCGAGTTCAACTCAGGGTCCGGCCACCGTGCCAAAATCGGTTACCTCCCCGGATTTAACGTCGATTGCAGGAACGATGATACCGAGGTCAGGTCGCCCCACAATCTCCAGATGGTAGGTGCCGGGCTCGAGTCGATAGGCCAGTCTACCCGCGTCATCGGTGCTGCACACCAGGGTGTGGTCTGCGGGCCCGGGCCGGAAATCGCGAGGGATGGCCATCAGTTCGGTGTCCGGTGGTAGTCCGGTGATCGTGCCCTCCAGGACTCCCTTCCGGTAGTCGATGCTGCGGGTCGCATCCTCCTCACTTGCATCCACTATGAAGACATCGCGCTCGCCATCCGGAAATGTTACCCACGGCACGTACAGTCCCGCCGGCAGCAACACTGAATAATGACCCTGCGAATCCGTTTCGATCCCGCCCGTCATGTGAATCTGGTCGCCATCCCTCCGCTCGAAGAACATCTGGGCCTGAACGGGTTCGCCGGTGTAGGGGTCGTAGATCGTCCCGTGGACCTGCGCTGCGCTGTCGGCTGCCACGATCTGCGCGTTGGCGAACTCCATCAATGGTTCGTACGATACCGTCACATTCATGTTCACCAGAATATGGTCGTCTCCACTGACAGTGGTATATCGACTCTCGGCCTGCCCTGAGGCGTTCGTCCGAGCCCGCAGATCGGAAAACTGGCTGCTGCGGTCGTCCCCCTGTACACAGGCATGAAATTCCACGTCCGCATCCGGGACTGGATGACCACGTTCATCCGCGACCGTGACGGTTACCGACGCCGTGTGGCCGCCACCGGTGGGCAGGTATTCGGGTGACATGTCCACTTCAACCTGCAGCTGGCCGATGTGATGGTCGTCTTCTGTTTCCTCCCCGGCGTGCCCGGGCCACTGCACAACGTCGAGCAGCAGGGATCCGTCTGCCCTCGGAACCTCGTGTACCGCGAGAGACGTGAACTGGGCCATTTCCGCCCGGTTAACAGCAGCATCACTCAGATACTCAATGCCTGCAGCCAGTCCGAGTTCCTTCGCCAGGTCGTCGTAATCATGCGGCCAGGCCATGTCTTCCCTTTCATGACCGAGAATCCGAACCAGAATTGCCGCCCACTCTGCCATCTCCAGGTTGGCCCCCGGGTGGTAATTTCCGTGGCCGTCGCCCAGTATGATGCCTTCATCGGCGATGAGGTGAATCCATCCCACCGCCCATTCCAACCCTGGCTCCATGCCCCGGTATACATCGTCAAAAACGGCTGACTGCAGCTTGGCCCTTCCGGCATCCGCATCATCGTATCCAAGCAGAGAGGCGCCCACCTTGGCCGCCTCGGCGCGCGTCAGAAGATCCTCGGGATAGAACCTGCCATCCCCACGCCCCTCCAACACGCCGAGTCCCACCATCGCCTCAATGGCCTCCACGTACGGGTTGTCGCGAATGTCGTCCAGTGCGGCCTCTGTGGGAGCTGCCAGGCAGAACAGCAGAAGAGTGACGAGGCCCAACACCTGTGCATATTTGCTCATCGTATCGTTCCCTTCCGAAATTGTGGTGTGATAACATCCCGCGCTGGTTGCTTAACGCCCCGTCACACAGGTCCGGCAGTTAATCCCTGCGCTGAGAGTATGAGTCGATGCCTGCTGACTGACAAGTGAGTTGCTGACTCACTGTGACCATATGGTCGGCAGTAGGCTGTCCTCATGCACCTCATGTCAGGCCGTGTTTGGTGCAGCCAGGCTGACAGGCGGCAGTGTCAGTTCACTTACACTGCCAGCAGTCTGGTTGGAGCATCTGCCGTATCCGGAATCGAGTCCCGTTTATATCCATCATTCGCCACCTGCACCGCTATCCCTTCGAGATCACCCCGAAAATGCGGTATTCAATCTGTTCCAGCTCGGTGGAAATCAGAGTGCGAGAAATGTGCGTCAACACTGTTGCAGGAGGCAGTTCACCGAAGACGGACGGAATGCAGGCCGCGACCTGAGCGCCGGGCATGGCGTCGAGTCTGGTCATTCGCCCCCATGCCGACCCGCATGAGAGTGGGTGGAGCGGCTGGCCACCCAGGATTACGACAATCTGGTGGGGACACTGCATGTCATCATAGAAATTGACAGGGTGGCCGGTTAGTCCGTGGCACGAATGCGCCAACTTGGGCCAATGTTGACATCCTCCCCGCCCGTTCACTTCGTTCACGAACGAGGATTCCAACAGGAACTTACGAGGTCGTCTGCTGATTAAACGCCAGTCCATTTCTGGTAGGCGAGTGCGACGCAGACTTAAGGCTGTGCCATCAGCCCTCCTGAGATACGGATATACCGACCCAGGCACCTGCACTGTTTACCGTGCAGGCAGA
>PUMM01000073.1 GCA_003551365.1 Clostridia bacterium | reverse complement strand
GCAGCCGCCTGAGCATAGCGTCACGACCACCGTCATGCGCCCAGGATGGCAAAGAAGCGGTAAGGCTGGTCGCAGTTGCAACATAGGGGTACTGATCAGCAAAGATGGGCAACCCCTCCTGACGCGCACTGCTGAGGATTTTTAGTGCAGTGTCGGCCCGACCCCAATTTTCTTCCCCTACTACTTTCAGGTGGGATATCTGTACCTGACATCCACCTCTCCTGCCGATCTCAATAGCCTCTTTAAGAGATGCAGCGTGCTCATCAGCTTCATTCCGCAGATGAGTGAAGTATATGGCATCTCTTTCCCCGAGAACTTCTCCGAGTTCCGCGAGTTCATCAGTTTCGCTGTAGACGCCGGGAGGATAGATCAAGCCGGTAGACATTCCGACGGCCCCCGCGTCCAGAGCTTCTCGCAGCATATCCTTCATCTCTTCCATCTCTTCAGCACTGGGAGCCCGGTCTCGTTCGCCCACGGCACACCTGCGTATGTTCCCATGCCCGACAAGGGCGGCACAGTTAACAGCAATCCCCCGGTCCTGCAGGAGTCTGAGGTATTCCTCCATGTTGGACCAGCTCAAATCGCCGATTTCCTCTCCCCATTGCCTACGCAGATCCTCTATCTGCTGTTCCGATGCATATGCGGCAGAATTTCCACATTGCCCAATAACCTCAGTAGTTACTCCCTGCCGGATCTTACTCTCCGCACGACGATTCATCAGAAGATTCATGTCCGAGTGCGAATGCATGTCTATGAAGCCGGGCGAGACCACGCAGTCACCAGCATCCAGGGTCTCACTGGCCTCTGCACCGCGCAAATCGCCCACCGCAGAAATTCTTCCATCGCTAATCCCTACATCCGCCCTGAACCAGGGAGATCCGGTACCGTTCATTATCCTGCCGCCGGTAATCAGCACGTCAAACATGTGTCTTCCATCCTCTCCACCACAAATCGATTCTTCGACCTTGGTGTGGTCTGTACATTGCGCTCTCTCCTCACGTCATTCTGCTTCGAGGAGCACCATCCTGCATTCCGATCAAGCAGTGAGTGGAAAACCGAAGGATCCTCAATCCGAGCTGCGATAGTGATGCAGGTAGCACCGATAGACATCGCTGCGGGGGAGTTCATGGCCTCGGGCCACTATCCGGGCCGCCCGGGAAAGACGGTATCCCGACTGCACCAGCAGATGCACCTGCTGCATTACGACCTGATTCGCCGCCTCCGGAGACTCATGCTCAGAAGGAAATTCTCCGTCGACACTGAAGCCGGCCGGCGCCACCACCAGGGTGAATTCTCCCCGCGCTGGCAACTCATCCTCCTGCATGAGCTGCAGCAGATAATCGAGAGTGCCCACAAAGTGTTCCTCATGTATCTTGGTCATCTCCCGCGCCAGGGCCACCGTGCGTTGTCCCAACACTTCATCCAGCAGCGACAGGGTAGCTGCAATGCGCTCGGGAGACTCGTAGATGATCAGGCTCGCATCTACCAGCCCCGCCTCCTGCAGCTGCTCCCGGGCAGCCCTGCCGCGCGGGAGGAAACCCAGGAAGTAGAACCTGTCACTCGGCAACCCACTGGCGCTCAACGCGGCCACGGCAGCACAGGGTCCCGGAATAGCAATCACCTCGATTTCCCGTCGATGCGCCTCGCGCACGAGGTGGAAACCCGGATCAGAGACGCCGGGAGTACCTGCTTCCGAGATGAGAGCTATATCCAAACCGCTCTCCAGCTTATGCAACAACACGGGAGCTATCGATTCTTCGTTGTGGTCATGGAAACTGCGGGTTTGGGTGTCGATCTCATGGCGATCCATCAGCACCCGTGCAGTTCGCGTATCCTCCGCCGCCACCAGATCAACGGCACGTAGGATAGAGACTGCTCGCACACTGATGTCATCAAGGTTTCCTATGGGAGTGGCAACAACATATAGAGTGCCGGTATTCACTCAATCATCCCCGCATCTCACGACAACTGGGGCTGACTTCCTCTGCCGAGTAGCGATTAACCTGCCCATCCTGCAGCCTGACGTGCACTCTGCGCTCGAGACAGTCACAGCGAATAACCCGCCCGGTTCCGTCAGAAGTCTCCACCTGATCACCCTGATCGGGTAGCTCTTCCTGTGCTTTTTCGTACACCATGTCCTCATACTGCAGACAACACATCAGCCTACCGCAGAGACCCGAAATCTTCGCCGGGTTGAGGGATAGATTCTGCCGTTTGGCCATTCGTATGGTAATGGGGGTGAAATCGGCGAGAAAAGTGGTGCAGCAACAGGCTCTACCGCAGGCCCCTATGCCTCCAATAATCTTGGCCTCATCGCGGACACCAATCTGGCGCAGCTCTATCCGAGTATGGAATGTTCCGGCCAAGTCGCGAACCAGCTGGCGGAAGTCGACGCGCCCATCAGCAGTGAAATAGAAGGTTATCTGGCTGCCGTCAAAGGCATACTCGGCGTCGACCACCTGCATTTCCAGTCCGTGGCGGTTCGCCTTGCGCTGACACAGACGACGTGCATCGTCCTCGCGCCCTCTGTTGTCACGCATGCGGGCCCGGTCGGAGTTGGTGGCTTTGCGCACCACTGTGCGCAGTGGGGTAACCACTTCCTCATCATCAATGGTGTGGTTGGGAAGGGTGACCCAACCATAACCCCGGCCTCGGGCCGTCTCCACGATGACATCCTCGCCCTCTTCGAGGGTGAAACCGCCGGGATCAAAATAATATATCTTACATGCTTCCTTGAAGCGAATGCCCACCACTTCTGGCATCGCACATTGCCTCCTCAGTATAGAAGTCGCATTCAATTATAGTCGGAGTTCAGAACCTCACGCAACTTGACAAACAATACTTCCAGCGCCAGGCGTACATTGGCATTGGACGCGATCGCCTCGTCCATCTCGGAAATGACATCAACACAGTCGGCAAACCTGAACTGACCCGCATCCCCGGAATCGAGCAATCGGGCACGCAGGGAAACAGTCAGGAGAGACAGGTATTCCCGGGCTGAGTCCCGATCAGGACTCAAACGATCTGCCCAGCTAGTGATCTCCGCGGGGGAAGGAAAGAAACTATTGACGAGCTCCTCCGCCAATTGCTCTATGGTCTTCCACCTCTGCGACTGGTCTTCCGAGGCGGCAATAGCTTCACTCAACTCTACATTCCCCGCCGTGGCCAGGTAAAGCTGACGGCAGGCATCATCACTCAGATGCCCCTGTCGCTGCAGTCTCGAACGGAACGAGGAGTAGTCCAGGTCCTGAAAAGGAATCTGCACGCAGCGCGAACGAACCGTGGGGAGCAGCGGGCGCAGGGAAGGAGATATCAACACCACAATAGTGCTGCCACTCGGTTCTTCCAGAGTCTTCAGCATCGCATTTTGCGCTTCCGGTGTTAGGCGATCGGCCTCCGGAACGACGACGATCTTGTGCCTGGCTTCATAGGATCGGCGCCTGAGCACGGGGCGAATGTCATCCCTGATTTGATCAATGCTGATTGTGGTCCGATCTGCCGCCGGTTCCAGCAGATGCACATCGGGATGATTTCCGGCCTCACATTTGCGACAGGCCAAACATTCGTCGCAGGGGCGCGAGGCCGGATCAGAACACTCACACTGCAGAGCAGTCACAAACCAATGGGCCAGAGCTGCCTTGCCGAGACCCTCTGCCCCATAGAGAAGGTAGGCAGAACTCACATCATTGCGACCCACTATGACTCGAATGATGCGCTCAGCTACGGGCTGTTCCTGCATTATGAACCGGGGATCGACGGCCTCGTCATTCACTGTCCCACCTCCTCACACGTGGAAGAACTGTGCTACATCCAGAACGAAGACAGTGGCCCCACCCACTGTCACTTCCACGGAATAGGGGATGAACGAGTCGCCCGTGCTGCCCCGAACCGGCGTTATTGGAGTCACCACCTGATCACGGGTCCGACAGACGCTCTCTATGACTCCGAAAACCTCCTCGACATCTTCATCATCACAACCGATCAAGAGTGTCGTATTTCCCTCGCGCAGGAAGCCGCCGGTGCTCGAGAGCTTGGTTGCTCGATACCCAGCCTCCATCAATTCCTCCAGGAGGTCAATAGAGTCCCGGTCTTGAATGACGGCCACAACTAGCTTCACCTCTGTACTCACCTCACTTCCACCAGGTTAAGCAGTCATTGTCACGACCCCTGGTGCTTATCGTCCAGTCTTTCACCGACTATGCCACGGATGTACTGCGCCGTCCGCCGCACTCCACCTCTGGTATCGACCAGCACTATTCGATCGGAGAAACGTTGGGCAAGTGAATGATAACCGCGACGGACGCGGTGGTGAAACTCCTCGCTTCGTGCCTCTATCCGATCGGCTGCCGGCCTCTGCTGCGCCGAAAATAGATCGGAGCCGCGGCCGAGGACAAAGGTAAGGTCGGGCATTAGGTTCCCGGTGGCAAACATATTGATGTCCCAGATCTGCGCCAACGGAATGCCCAGCCCATAGCCCTGATAGGCCAGGCTGGAGTCAACGAATCGGTCACAGACCACCACCGCACCTCCCTGCAGGGCAGGGCGGATCACATTGTGCACCAACTGAGCCCGGGACGCAGCAAACAGGAGTGCCTCTGTCTCGGGCGCGATGTGCTCATCCGCCTCCCGTTCAGCAGACAGCAAAAGGGACCTTATCGACTCGGCCACTGAGCATCCACCCGGTTCCCGAGTTTGCAGTACTTGATGGCCCCGGGTCATCAGCCACGATGTGAGAAGGTCTGCTTGCGTCGTCTTGCCGGACGACTCCACTCCTTCGAGCGATATGAACAGGCCTGCATGGCTATCCGAATTCTCAGGTTCGAAGTAGATATCTGCTCTTTTGCCTTTCATGGATAGTAGTTTCCTTCGGCACCCATCTTTCGTGACAGATGTGCGGACTCCCGAGAATACCCTTCAAGAGACAACTCCATTATGACGACATTCTCTTCATCCGCAGTGCGAGTCGGTCAGACAGAACTGCACTCATTGTAATTCATTCTATCGCACCCCGGGGTTTTCCTCCAGATTCAATGTGATAACAACTGCACTGCGCAGATATCTCCATCCCGGGCCGGTCGGTGGGAATCCTCTCGAAACGTGCAGATTTCTCCGGGGACAGGGAGGACCGCACTGGAGAATCTCGAACGCTGGCAGTGGAAGGGAGGATTTATCTATGGATATTGGTGACATGATAGTATCGGTTGGTCAGCTTCTCGTGTCTATCGGAGTCACGGTTCTGCTGGTGAAGGTAGGATCCTTCTTCGATCAACTGGGATCCGAGTAATGTGTTCTGCGGTTTGGCGGTGAGAGAAGATGGTCGAAACCGGCTTGGGCTCCCTTTTAGTGGGGGTGTCGGCCATACTTGTAGGAACTGGGACCTTATACGTACTCATTCGATTTTCGACATTGATTGCCAAGCTGGAGAAGAAACTTGACGATGAAAACTAGATGAAGGTGACATGAATAGCCAGGCTGAGCTGGCTCACCTGCCGGGAGGTCGGCCTCTGGCCGGTGGCGCCCTACAGGAGTGGCCGACCTCTTGGCCCTCCATAAGATGCCCTTCTCAAAGATCCCCCCGCCCCGTACAATGATTGTGTCGCATTAATGGCAATCTCTCTGCCGGATGTTCTCCGGGCAAACCAGATTCACCGGAGAGATATGTGCTGCATGCGAATACCGCAACATTGCACGTACACCTAGGTTGAATGGAGGATCAGCTGATGACCCACACCTTGCATCGCCTCTACTCAGATCTTGTCGGATCAGACCATGCCTCCGGCAAAGAAGACGGCGAACCACCCGGTGACTACATCGTGATGATCATGGCCTGTCAGGGATTCAATGAGAGCGGGTCTGCACCGAAGTTGCGGAAGGCCCTGGATATCCTCGCCGCGCACGACCCTGTGAACATGGCCAACGGCGAGGACGGCATCTTCACGGGGGTAACGCCCACTCAACTCCGCAACGACATCGAAGAAACCTCCTATGTGGCAGCCGCTTACGATCAACCCGAGCAGCTCGTGCAGGCACTCTCCCAGCTGAAAGAAGCCGATCTGGGTCTTTCCGTGGTTGTCACCGGCAACCCACAGCAGACGTGGCCGCTGATCGAACGGGCGGACCTGCGACCTCACACGGTTAACGTGTCGCTCGGCGTGCATGGCAGGGTGGATAATCTACCCGAACCTGATATCCAGGCGCTCACAATGATGTGCGGTCACGGATTGATCACGCCCCAGTTGGCGAAAAATCGAGCTGCAGCAGTTAATGCGGGCGACATTACGCCAGAGGAAGGCGCAAGAGAGATGGCAGGCATGTGCACCTGTGGAGTCTTCAATACCGCTGTCGCCAGGGCTATACTCCGGGAATATCTGGGGAGGAATGAGGATGATAATTAGTGACAATCTGTGCATTGGTTGCGGTATGTGTATTGAGGTTTGTCCGGGGGAGGCAATTCAGCTCCGGAGCAAGAGTGATAAGGCTAGCGGGCAGGTGGCCAGTGTGGACCACGATATGTGTTTTGAGTGTGGAGTGTGCATGCGCTGGGATAACTGCCCCACCGAGGCAATGCAGGAGGAACCGGTATCCTGGCCCCGTTCAGTACGCCGCATGTTCAGCGATCCGACCACAACGTTCACGGAGACCACTGTCTCGGGTCGCGGTACAGAGGAGATGAAGACCAACGAAATAACTCATCGATTTCTCCCCGGTGTTGTCGGTCTATCAATAGATGTCGGCCGCCCGAACAAGGGCGCTCGCCTGCGGGATGTAGACACAATAACCCGGGCATTGGCTGCCGTGGATGTGCAGTTCTCACCGGACAACCCCGTGTTCACACTGATGACAGACCCGGAGAAGGGTTGTCTGTCAGGCGACATTGTCGATGAGCGTGTGCTGTCTGCCGTCGTCGAATGCTCCACAACGCCAGAGCAACTTCCGGAAGCGCTGCGCCAATTGCAAAAAGTCAGTGCGGAAGTTGATACGGTGTTCTCGGTCGGTCTCATTGCCAATGTGGACGAGATGCAAAGTTGTGAGGATCTCCGGAGAGTTCTGCGGGACTGGGGAGTTGATGCAAAAAACAGCGCAAAAATCAATGTCGGGCTTGGCCGCAGGTGATCGCATTTATGGCGGACAATCCACGGCAATACAATTGCACGATGCCGGATGATAGGAAAGAAGATGTGCTGCCAATGTATCCTTGCTCTTACGGACAGCCACTGTCACTACTGAAGAGCTGACCCACTGGAGCGCACTTTCCGCACCCTAATTTCGGCTGACCCAGAATAAATTGATTGCTGATTTTCCAGGTATTGCCTAGCTTTTCTCCTCCGTTTGTGCTATGGTCAGCTCGACGGGAGGAGGCGAGGCTTTTGACCACCGTATTGTTTGATGGTCCCGCACCAGTGATCAATGCTCTGTGTGAGCAATTGGGAG
>PUMM01000173.1 GCA_003551365.1 Clostridia bacterium | reverse complement strand
CGTACGTGGAGGCGGTGATGGATGCCGGTCTGATGCGGGGTTACGGAGATGGGAGTTTTGGTCCGCAGGATGCGGTGACGCGCGCGCAGGTGGTTACCATGCTGTCGAGGGCTCTGGATCTGACTCCGGTCGGTGATCCGCCATTTGCCGATGCTGCCGAGATTCCGGAGTGGGCGAGGGGTCACGCGGCCGTCCTGTCCGATCTGGATATCGTGCAGGGTTACCCGATCGACGGAGATTATCACTTCCGTCCCGACCTGGTGACCACGCGGGCGGAGGCTGCGGCGTTTCTCACCCGATACCTGGAGGAGCGGATGGTGAGATAGAGTAGATGAGGGCCCGACGCCGGAGTGCACTCAACGGTGTCGGGCCTTATCCTGTCCGGATGGGCTAAGTGGTGAGCGATCCCGTCGCGCAAAACACATCAGGCGGGGATCTCATCCTAGTTGGGAATACCCTTTTCCCAGGCCCATGCGATCACCTGTTCCCGGGAACGCAGATCCAGCCGGGCCTTGATGTTTTCCATGTGATACTTCACTGTGCGCTCGCTGATGAAGAGTTCCTCGCCAATTTCCCTGTAGGTAAGCCCCCGGGCGACCAGTTCAAGAATTTCTATCTGGCGGTCACTGAGTTCACCATTCAGTCCGCTTTCCCTCTGATCGTCCCTCCCGTTACCGCTGCGGAACTCGTGCAGCAGTTGCTCCGACATACCCGGTGAAAAGGGATTCTTGCCCCTCTTCAGTTCCTTTAGGCCTTCTATGATCTCGTCTCCGTCGAGGTCCTTGAGCAGGTATCCGGCTGCACCCGCCCGGATAGCCCGGAAGAGCTTCTCTTTCTCTCGGAAGGCAGTGAGGATTATAATCTCCGTTTCCGGTATTCTTTCCTTTATTAGCTTGGTGGCTTCAATGCCGTCCATGGTCGGCATGTCGATGTCCATGAGGATGACATCGGGTTTTTTGTCCCGGGCCGCTTTCACTGCCCCGCGCCCATCGCCGACACTACCGACAATGTGGAAGTCATGTCTCAGGAGATTCCTGAGTCCCTCGACGTACAGGGGATGATCATCAGCTATCATTACTTTCATTGCGGCATCTCTCCCACCTGTCCGGGAAGGTCACCGTGATCCGGGTGAACTCACCGGGGTCAGAATCTATGGTCATGCAGCCACCCAGCGCTCGGGCTCTGTCGTGCATTATTGCCGTTCCGGATCCGTCCCCGTCCTGCTCTCCGTCTGCCATTCCGACGCCATTGTCCTCGATGATCAACTCGTGCTCTTCACCCCTGTCCTGCAGGCTGACCGAGATAGAGGTCGCTTCTGCGTGCCGCAGAACATTGCTCAGGGCCTCCTGGGTTATGTAGACCAATTGCTCCTTGGTATATTTATCGTAATCATTGACATGCAAGTTGAGCACAACGCCGTTCCAGTCCACCGTGTCACAGTTGTCCACGAACGACTCGACCCGCTTGTACAGGAGATTGCGTATGCTGGACTGGGCAAATTCCCGGTTACGCACGTCATACACGTGGCTGCGCAGTTTATGATGCGCATCATGCGTGATCTCGGCCAGACGCTGCAGGTGACTTTCCACCATCGGGTCGTTGCCCTGCCGGTGCTCCCTCTGTGTAGCCTGGATCTGCACCGAGGCGAAACTCAGCAGCTGCCCGAGATCATCGTGCAGATTGCGGGCTATGCGTTCACGCTCCTCCATAACCGCAACCTCCTGCTGTTCCAGATTGAGCTCCTCCCGGGTTTGCATCAGTTCGGTCACATCGTGGATGAGGACCGCTCTGCCCCACAGACGGCCACTTCTGTCCTCGATGGGAGAGACGAAGACTTCGAAGTTACGCAGGCCATCCGCGAGCATCACATCGCCCAGTTCCTGATGCGGTTCTTTGCCTTCCCCTATTACCCCAACCAGCTCGGGAGAAACCTCTTCCAGCCTTTGACCGGCCAACGAGTGCGGGCGCTCACCGGTTGAGAAAGCGTCCCGGAATGCAGGATTGGAATCCACTATCCGGTCTCTCTGGTCGACGGTCACCATCATGCCGCGCATGGATTCCACGACAAAGTCTCTACCTATGGGGGCCAGACTGATCAGATGCTGACGGAAAATTCCCCACGCGATGACCGCGCCGGTGAGCGAGAAGACCACCGGGGTCGGATCGTAGCCCCCGGCGGGATCCAGCCCCGAGACATACAGCAGGTTCGAGAGGAGAATGAGTGCCAGGCCGGTCAGAAGAGATATTGCCTGCATGCGGTACACGGCATTTCTTTGTCGGGTCAGGCTGAACAGCAAACCCAGTGAGGTAAAGATGCACAGGTAACTGTAGGTTCCATGCACCCAGAACCACGGGCCGTACTCCTTGCCCACAACGGGAAAGGAGCCGGCAGTATCCAGGTGAATGCCGTAACGAACCAGCCCCAGAGCATCATCAGTCCACACCAAAATGATCGTCAGCACTGGTATGACCAGCATCAGCTTCAGGATCCGGGGCGTCAGCCAGTGCGCCCTGCCGGCGAACGTGATTGTCATCAGCAGCCAGGTGACCGGGGTGATGGCATAGCTAACGTACTGTATGTTGGCCCATATCAGCTTGGTCTGCAGTGTCGTGGCGGACATCTCCAGGGTGCTGATCAGCGCCCACTGCGTGCCGAGGAACATATTGAGAGCGAAGATTTTTGCCGTGGGGGTGTCGCGGTGCTTGAGGCCATAGAAGGCCAGCATAGCGGTGATCAGGGCAGACAGCATCATTGGTAACGTCTGTGGCACGAACTGATAATTCATCTGACACCTTACTCCACCAGTTGTGTAGTGCTGTTCATGCGCCTGCGCTGCACGGGCGTCATCCGCCCTGTGGCGCTCCCCCGCTCATAATTGACCAGTTCTGAGTGGGATTTTTGCCCCCAACCCTGCCAGTCCTGTCTCTCTGACTGGCTCGAGGTGCAGCCAGGACCGTCCTGAAGGGAAACAGACATGGGTTCAAAATCCGTATACCATTTTGCATGGACGGTTTGATTGTGATTGTTTGCAACAATATACAGATCTTAATTGTCAAACCGTAGCAATTTTATCATTATTCGCGGGGGCAAGGAAAGTCGGAACAGGACCTGGGCGCTTTATTCCGGCTGGAGCCAGTGGCGCAACCGACCATGTTGAAGTGGTCGGTCATTTTTTTGTGAATGGTTCGTCCGGGATCAACAGGAAGCAGTACTGTTTTACGGACAGAACAACAACCTGATAATGATGCGGGGGCGATGAACGCCGGATGTGACCTGGGTGCCTGATCCGGCGGGAGCCATTGGCACAACCGACCGGAGAGTTGACGGTCGGTTTTCTCATGTGTGGGGGGAAGGGATGAACGGGAGTGCCGGATCTGTATGAAAGGATCGAGATGCGTCGCAGGCGAGCCATTAGAGTGAGGGCGCTCATCAGCGGTCTGAAGCGGCAGCTTCTGCGCCTGGGGGGCAGTCTCGTGGTCCTGGCCATGCTTATGACCATCGCCAACCTGCCGGCCATTCATGCCTATTTCATCAGTCGGGCAGAGTCCGATCTGCTGGAGATTGACGTAGTTGTACCTGACCCCGGGTCAGGCGCAGTGGATGCACATTCCCGCTTCCTGCAGCAGTTCATGTTTGCTGTTGTTGCGGAAAAGGAGACTGAGGATGAGGAACTGGCGATGTTGGCCGGGGATGCAGAGGAAGCGGTGGATGGAGTTCTGGAGCCTGCGCACGAAACCCTGGAAGTTGAGCTGGAGCTCCCCCCTGATTTCGACGTGCATGATATCTATCTCCCCTCCGTTCAACTGGCCTACAGGGATCAGTTGTTGCCTGCAGAGGAGGCCGACGTCGAGGATGACCAGCTCCTCGCCTCGTTCGCGGCGGATGCAGTGGCGGACTGGTTCGCGGATGGGGCGGGAGAAGAGGACCGTGTGGGATTCGAGGTGGTCGGCGAGGGGTATGCGGATGGCACTGACCACTTCACCTTCCGCGGTGAGGCAGGCATTGATCTGCACGGCGTGCACGAGGTCACCTCAGTCAGCATATATGGGCCCGCCGAGTTGGAGCTTCCGGAGGACGATGAGGCGAAGGAAGTACATTATCAGCTGGTGGATCAGGATGGATCCTCGGTCCCTGCGGCCGGGTGGGAGTCCTCTTCACTGCCGGACGGAGTGCAGTTCTCCTCCGGCAAGCTGGTGATCGATGCGGATAGTGAGATCGGTTCCCTGTCGGTGGAAGGAACCACGGAGAAGAGTGACGGGCGTGCCCTCACTGCGGCTCTGGATGTAGAACTGCTGTCCGCGGCCGGAGCGGAAGATGATGAAAGTCCATCACTGGAAGAAGCAGAGGGAGAGATACATGGTTCCTCTTTGATTCTGATACCCGAGGAGGATGCGGTTTCTGAGTATGAGTATGAGCTGATTGCAGACGGTGAGCCAGTGCCTGGGGCGTCCTGGGAGATGGAAGACTCTGCCGCCGGGACGGTCATGACGAGCGATGGCATCCTGCAGGTGGACGATGAGGCACATCCGGGAGAACTGGAAATAGTGGCTCACTGGCCTGCAAGCGGCGAGGACGGGGATGATGACACTGCCCTGCATGCTTCGCTCACAGCGGAGCTGTTTCACCCCGAGCCAACCGACATCAGCGTGCAGGCTCCTGCAGAGATTGCGATTCCCGCAGCAGAGGATGGCGAGGATGCTGTTGCGGTGCACGAGTTAAAGGTCTCCGTACTGGATCAGCAGGGTAATGCCCTGTCGGATGCTGAGAGCATCATCTCTCTGGATGAGCATCCCACGGGAGTGGAACTGGATGAGGATGCTGCCGAACTGACGGTCTCCAGTGAGGCGCCGGCTGAAGTCATGGAATTCTCCGCTACCAGCAAAGCTGATAGTGATGTGGCAATAGAGTTCGAGATTGAGCTGGTATCGGACACTGATGGTGAGGATGCCGGCGAGGAGTCCGAACCGTCCAATGGAGATGAAGCAGACGAGGGTTCTGATGAGAATACAGATGACGACTCCGATGAGGATTCGGATACAAACGATGAAGATGCCGATGACCCAGATGACAGCCCGGATGAGGACAGTGACGATGAATCAGACGATGAAGATGATGACTCCTCTGATGAAGAGGCCGACGATGACCCCGACGAGGAATCCGAACCGTCCGATGGAGATGAAGCAGACGAGGATTCTGATGGATCTGACGATGACTCCGATGATCAGCCAGAAGGCGATGAGCAGGGAGATCCCGCCCGCAGGGAAGAGAGTGATGATGGCGAGAGCATGGACGAAGATGATTCTGACGATGGAGACGAAGGAAGCGATGATGACGGTGCGGACGACTAGCTCCGGGCAGATAGGGGGGTGCGGTGATGATGCACATACAGGCGGGCCGTGACCGAGACAGATTTGAGAACCATTCCGGTCGGCCGGAGAGGCACAATGAGAACACCGACTCCGATGGCTCCCGGGGCAGACTGAGCCGGGCAGCTCATCTGGCAGGAAACGGTCTGTTCGTGCTGGTGCTTGTATTCATGGCCCTTTTGGTGTTTTCGCTGGTTCAGAGTCGAGTGGTGGGCGGACCTCCGGAGATATTTAGTCACCAGGTCTATATCGTGGAGGGCGGCAGCATGAGTCCAGCCATTGAGGCCGGCAGTCTCTCCATTGTCCAACCCGTCAGCGCTGCGGACGTCGAGGTCGGAGACATCATCACCTATCACGGTACAGATGAACAGTCCCTCACTACGCACCGGGTGATGGAAGTACATGAAGCGGACGGCGACCTCAGCTTCACGACCCGGGGCGATGCCAATCGAGTTGATGATCCGCTGCCGGTGACGTCAGACCTTCTCATCGGCCGTGTGGTGCGGGTGGTTCCATACGCGGGAGTCCTATTGGATTTCGCCCAGAGTCGTACTGGATTGCTCGCGCTGGTGATCATCCCTGGCATACTCGTCATCGGTTTTGAGGTGCGGAATCTGCTGCACCTGTCGGCACAGATGGACCAGGAGGAAGAGGAATCCAGTACTGAGGAACGGACTACAGTCGACGTTTGAGGTGGCGGTGAGCCACTGTGCATCAGGGGGAGGGAGCGCATCGTGAAGACCAGATTGCTCGTCATTATATCTCTCATATTGCTGACTGCGGGCATCGCTGTTGCCGGGTCCACCATGGCCTGGTTTGGCGATGAGCAGGTGGTGCCTTCCTCCGTGGGTATGACGCTGGGCACAGTTGAGGTGGACGTCATTGACTTTCACAGCAACCTTACGAAGGAAAATGATGCGGCGTACAGCTGGGACCTGGACGAGCATTCCGAGGTCCAATTCAGCTGGTCGATTGAGAATGCGGGGAGTAAGAGGGTATTTGTTCGGGCGCGCCTCTGGGAGGAATATGAGTATTATCCCGCTGACGGTGATTCGACCTGGGGGGCGGAGCCGGATCTGTACGAGGATGACGGGCAAAAGCAGCACAAATATGTCTTTCCTGACGCCAGATGGCAGACATATTTTGCGTACGAAGTCGGTGAGGAGAAGACCGCAGTGATGGTGGAGGGAGCTCAGCACGACAGGCGCGGTGAGGCTCAGGTTCAGCCTAATGGAGAGGAACTTGAGGTCACGATATCTCTGGACGATGACTGGCTCATGACAGAAGCATACCTGGATGTAGCCAGTGACGTGGAGGGATTCCCCTTCCGGGGCAACTCGTCGATTCCTCCTCCCGGACAGATGGAATGGAAGGCGGAGGACATGCTGGTGGACGAGCACACCTTCACCATATCGAAGCCCGGGGAAGACGAGGTGGTCATTGCAGTTAAGGCGACGGTTGTGGGGGAGAGTGAGACAGCCGGTTCGCCCGTAAGCGAATGGGATGCCGCATCAGATTGCTCGGGTGATTGGAGACAGGGCGAGGATGATTGGTGGTACTACTGTCCTCCCGGCGGAGTGGAGCCGGATTCGGAGATCACCCTGGGTTTGCAGGGTCTCGCCGATGAGGAACTCGATAGTGGCACCTATGAGGTGAAACTGGAGGTAGAGGGCTTGCAGGCGAGCGATGAGGCCGTCGCTGATGAGTGGCCTGGTGCACCCTGCAGCTCTGATTAATAGTCAACCCTGTGATTACCTGGATCATTGATAGCCGTGTGTCTCGGCGGGGACGGGTCTTCGTTGACCGTGTGCAGAGAGGGGGTTGCGTATCTAGGGTCCGAACACGGGGACGGTTGTGTGCTTCCGTGCGAGCAGAAGCAGTTAGAACTGACTGATGATCCTTTACTACTGAAACGGTTGGATGTCTGGCGAACGCCACAGGAAAACACATCAGATGGGGGTAAGAGAAAGATGAAAAGCAGAATGATAATGAGCATGATGGTGATTGCGATCGCAGCTGCGGTGGTCGGTGGAGCCACCATGGCCTGGTTTACCGATGAAGCTGACACGGGACCGGTAGAGTTT
>PUMM01000169.1 GCA_003551365.1 Clostridia bacterium | reverse complement strand
CCCTCCAGTACACCTGTCTCGCAAACCGGCAAGTATACCTACTGGGGTGAATGCACATCGATCTCGCCACGACTCAGCAGCTGGTGAGCCCCGAGTCCCTCATCATGCGGCGTCTGGTTTCACGAAGAACCGATAAAAGCCGGTTTGCCCGTAGCAGGGCCTCACTTATCAGCAAAACGGCACCCACTCCAACCAGCATACCCAGATAAATGCTGGATGCAATAGACAGGGACATGAGACTTATGATGAGAAACCAGTGGATATTCAGTCCGCCATAGACTGCCATGTTCACGAGATGGGCGCATGTAAACATGGCCGCAGCCACTATGATCAAGTGTACTCTGAGTTGAGTCAAACTCACGTTCGTCACCTCTCGGCCTCCATCATAGCATCTATCATGGCCGGTGCCTACAAGGACAAAAACGACTGCCGAGAAAATGCCTGTGCGCATTCAGTAGCATCCGGCATCCTATCAGCTCTCAGGGGCACTGAAATCCGCGATCGTGCTGGGAGAAGGCACACGACGCATTTTTCTTAACGCGGCCCCGTGATCCAAAATGAACAGATGCTCAGATTCATCCTCAGTACCTCCGAACAGAGGTCTGATGTCTATGGGCAAAGCCCTGACTGCTCCTCTCTCCCTGGATACACGGAAAAGACCCAGATATCCCTCCGCATTTAGGGGACCAGTATCCGCCACGACATCAGCTCAATCGAGAAGTATCACATCAGTCTCCATCCGGCGTAGGGGCTATGGAGGATATCCTGCCCCCGACACCAATCACACCATGATACATGTCTTCAATCTGTCCAATTGGCCTGCTTCTCTATTCGGTGAGGAATCTGCCACCCCTGTCCCCAAATCCCTGCGCGGCCCTTTTGACTATGTACGAGCAGCATCCTGTGCACACAAATATTGCTCCAGCTGCAGCATGGGCGCCTGTCTGCATACCTGGTCGGCGAGACATAATGCGAGGATCAACTCCCCCAGTCGACTCCAGGGCGGCTCACTGCGTGGGCGTATCTTGCCGGTGAACCGCACTGTACATACGTGTATCCGTGAAACCATGCATGCATTTCATCTACCAGTGTCTCGCAGTCTGCTGCCTCACACTGTTGACGCTGAGACCCGTGGGCCATCGCCCCAATCAGCCGTTAATCCGTGACACAGTCCGGCTCAACTACTGGATCCACAGAGGACGGCAGCATCCGCTGTGAGAAAGGGGCAGAGGTACTGTCAGGACACGGGATACACGGGCAGGATTAGGCCTCACCGGAATGCCGGACGATGATGATTGTCTGCATAATGCCTCGCAGAGAGATAGAATCCCGGACATGGATTCATCAATATCGGATGAGTATGAAAGCGCTCAGCTACTTGGCCCGCCACTCGGCGGCGCGCTCATCCCAGGTAAGCTCAGACCCGTCAATAAATATGATTCGATCATTGTTACCGGCCGGATCAGCATCCTCAGTAGCTGCTTCATCAACCTCCCAGTCTCCTTCGCCGTAGAATATGTCGGCCCACGGGTTGGTGATAAACCCGGCATCGCACGGTGCCGCCTCGTATGATTCCAGTACCTCCAGGCAGCGTATGGCCATTGTGTCCCCGTCCACTGTATAGGCCACACCCTCCTCACGCAGGGCTTGCAACACGATGCGAAATTCTTCCGATGACACGTCCAGCTCTGCACAGTAGCGATCCTCCCCCACCCGCTCGACCAGAGCATCATCACAGTCATCGCACAATCCGATGATATCGATCAGTGCCTCTCGCAGCACATCTTTGCCGTTTTCATCCACGTATAGGAGTTTCACCATGATCGCCTCCCGGAAATCGATTGACACGGCTCGCGGCTCGTGCACCCACTGCACACTATGCAGAAAACGGGCAGCACGAGAGGAGCATGAATCCACTCGGAATTTCCCCCGCATTACGCCGCGCCCCGACTTTCGCCAGCAGTATTCGCGTCATCAATCCAGGATTCCTTTACATCTGGACGACCGTGCAGAACAGAAATGTCTGGCGTGAGCACATCCGCCGGAAGATGTGGGCGAACATGCCACCATTCACCGCAATTTCCCTCTGCCGAGAATCGGCCAAACAACCTCCACCCGTCCAGACCTAATACCGTACATCTCATCGTGCAGGGAAACCGTAGTATCTCCATAGCCAACGACCCATTCAATCCTGTCCCCCACCTGCCTGTCGTCCATCGGCTCTTCAGTGATGATGGTCCCATGCTCGGCCGAGAATTTCACATTCTTAACTGTCCCCAGATCGCAGGGATACGGAACGGCGGTATCACTGCTCATCGCCTTCTTACCAGCATCAGTTACTATTCGTCGGGGGTGCGGTCGGCTTATCACCGTACTCATCACCCTGAGAGCAAACTGGTGCCTGAGCCCCAGAGCGGAATAATACATGTCATTAAAAATGATCCCGCCCGCCTGGATCTCCGTTATTCCCGGATATCTGGCGCTAAACTCCTGGGTTCCGGTTCCACCACAGCTGACAATATGCACCGGCAGCCCTTCACGCCGACACTGCTCTGCAGTTTCCACCAGCAAACTGATGGCTTGTTCACACACTGCCGCACGTTCGGAGGGGTCGGTGTACCGGCGGGCATGCCCCTCCCATCCCATGACTCCCACATACTGCAGTCCGTCCGCCTCGTGTACCATCCGGGAAAGATTCACGCTCGGTTCTCCCGGTGCAACTCCGCATCGTTCCATACCCACGTCAACCTCTACCACTACAGGAATTCTGCAACCCTTGTTCTGACCAGCCTCATCCAGTTCGCGCGCATTCTGCTCACTGTCCACCGCGACAGTGACTCGGACTTGGCGGCACAAATTGGCCAGACGGCGCACCTTGTGTGCTCCGACAATCTGATTCGCGATGAGAATATCATCGACGCCCGATGCAGCCATGACCTCTGCTTCACCCAACTTGGCGCAGGTTATCCCGATGGCGCCTGCGGCTATTTCCCGGTGAGCAATAGCCGGCACCTTCTGGCCTTTGGTATGCGGCCGCCACTGGACAGCAAGATCCCGAAAAAAGCGAGATGCCCTACGAATATTATCTTCCATTAAATCAAGATCAACGGTAAGAACCGGGGTGTCAACTTCCCGCACACGGGACCCCACGAAGTAGTTACTCAAGACCCTCACTCCCCTCTAATTCGCATCCATCGCCGGTCTGCCGCTCCATCGTCTGCCGCGCCTGCCAGACAGCTGCGCTGCTGAGCTGGGCCGGGTAGCGCAGCCGGGCAATCACAACGTCCAGACATACCGCACAATCCTTCCTCTCCATCTGCGATAATTCCTGCCCCATGCTGACACTGCTCTCTGCAAGTGCTACCATTTTCCTCGCAGTCGACGTTTAATGCCATATTGATATCCACCCGATACGTCGGTAATCGCGCAGCGATGGGAGGCAGACCCACTTGCATACATCGAGGATCATTGTAATCGGCACCATCCTGGCCACGAATCTGGTCGGTGTTTTCCTCATGGGATTTGACAAACGCAGGGCCCGCATCGGGGGCAAACGGATCCGCGAAGATCTCCTTCTTCTCATCGCCTGCCTCGGCGGATCTCCCGGCATCTACACCGGCATGCGTGTCTTTCGCCACAAGACCCGCAAGCTGCTCTTCCGTGTGGCCATACCACTTCTCCTGCTGCTGCAGGGCATCGCAATGTGGATGCAGTTGTGGCCACACTAGCATGGGCGAACCGGTGCAGAGGACCATGACTGTCTTTCGCTTTGGGAGCTGTGCACGGACTATTGACTTCATACGATTATTGGTGTCAGCTAGTCATAATGACATCTGATGGGAAGGAGGGGAAGAATGAGAATTGATCTCTTTGGCGAGGTGTTCTGGGGGATTTATTTCGTCCTGATTGGTTTGCTGGCCCTTTTGAAATCCTTCGTTGACATCAACATACCCTTTTTCCGTCTGGCCGTAGGTATACTGCTCATCTATGTGGGACTCATTTTTGCCTTCGGTGGCCCCCCGGGACTGCGAACCGAACCAGGCACCATCATAATGGACTCGCGCGTCGTGGAAGTTAGTCGTTCCAGCGAATATAACACGTTGTTTGGCCAGGGCACCTACCGCATTGCGCCCCCGGGAGACGAACAGGTTATGCGTTTGAAGTTCAACACTGTCTTCGGCTCTACCGTAATACATCTCCCGCCCGACGTACCGGTCAAAGTCTCAGCGAGTTCAGCCTTTGGCAGTGTCTCCACGCCCGATGGTGGCTCCACGGTGTTCGGTGAGCGAACATACACATCACCGAGTTATCGCGAGGGAGACCCGGGGACCATTTACCTTGAGACAAACGTGGTGTTTGGTTCGCTACAGCTGCGCTATTAGCTCGTAACGGAACGTGCATGCACCACGGACGACTGCAGCAAACCCCTGCCCAAAGCGGGCAGAGGATACCGTACGGATTTTCGCGGGAGAGTAGATGGCCTCCCCCCGACCAAGACGCGGAATAGATGTCCACTCAGGAGTGATACTATTCGTATTCTTTCGTGGAACGTAAATGGACTGCGCGCAGCAGCCCGGAAGGGACTCATTGACTGGATGCAGGAAGACGACCCGGACATCCTCTGTGTTCAGGAAACCAAGGCCTGGGCCGAGCAGCTCTCACCCGAGGTGAGAGACATTGCGGGCTATCACTCATACTATGGAGAGGGTGAACGCAAAGGATACAGCGGTGTAGCCCTCTACAGCAAGCTGGAGCCGCTGGATATATCTGACCGGTTCCATCCCGCTTTTGATGATGAGGGCAGGGTACTCGTGGCACATTACCCCAGCTTTGTGCTCTTCAATGTCTACTTCCCCAACGGCAAGGCTTCACCGGAGCGATTGCAGTACAAAATGGACTTCTATGAGGCATTTCTGGAGGAAATGAGGCGAAGATTGCAGTTGGGAGAACGCATTATTGTCGCCGGGGACGTCAACACCGCTCATCGGGAGATTGACCTGGCAAGACCACAGGAAAACCAGAGCACCTCGGGCTTTTTGCCAAAAGAAAGACACTGGATCGATAGGCTGCTCGACGCGGGGTTCACGGATACATTCCGCATGTTCCACACGGGCGAGGGGCACTACAGCTACTGGGATCTGCGCACTCGTGCCAGGGACAGAAATGTGGGATGGCGCATTGACTACGTCTTTGCATCTGATGATCTGGCTCATGACGTGCACGATGCCTTCATCCTTCCGGAGGTCTACGGATCTGATCACTGTCCCGTGGGTATTGAGCTTGCCAAAGATGACGGCAACTGAGCCAGCACGGCAGTTTGCAAGCGGCATCCAACTGGCCATGCCACATCAGATGGACGAACTATGTCTGTGCCATTTCGCCAGGAGACAACTGCAGTAGCTGAGAGGCTCATCTGGCAACTGCGTCCGCTCCCGTTTCCATGCCAGCCAGCAGGGGTACGGGAGGAGTTCCCCCTTCCCGCACCCCCGACTGCTTACTACCCTCATCCTAGTCCCAGTTGCCGCACATCGGGGCAGGCTTATTCTGCCAGCGTCGCATCCTTCAGCTCCCAGGTATAGAAGTAGCCACAGCGACCGGCGTAGTTCTGTACTTCTGGACGATGCGCAGCTTTGGTCACATAGTAGGAAATATACGTGTAGGACTGCTCTTCAGCCAAGATTTCCTGGATCTCGTGGTACTTCTCCTCCCGCACGTCCATATCTACGTTGGTACGGGCTAGGACCAACAGCTCATCCACTCTCTCATTGGAGTAAAGCTGACGGTTGGCACCGGCGGGTGCCCAGTTATCGGTGTGGAACTGACGGTACACTCCCCGATCGGGGTCAGTCTGACCGGACCAGCCCATGGTATAGGCCTCAAACCGGCCCTCGAGAATGTCATCGTAGTGCGCGCCCCACTCCTGTTCGTGCACATCCAGATCCATGCCGATGTCGGCCAGCTGGTGCTGGGCGATCTCCACGTGCTCCCGCGTCACCTCACCCTCAGAGTGCTTGAAGTCAATCGTGAGCCCGTCTCCGTAGCCTGCTTCCTCCATCAACTCCTTGGCCCGCTCCGGCTCATGTCCGAACCTGCGCACGTCGGGGTTGTGCGCCCACGAGGTAGGGATAATGGGCGAGTACGCCACATCACGTATGCCGTACCAGACGTGATCGACCTTCTCTTCCATGTCCATTCCATACGCAAACGCCTGCCGCATGCGCACATCGTCAAACGGTTCCTGTCCGTGATGGTAGCTGTAGTAGTTGAAGCCCGTGCCCGGGCGCACCGTAACCTCGACCTCCGGCTCCTCGCGCAGCCGTTCCACTTCCTCCGGCGGGATGCCGTCGATCGCATGCACGCCGCCGGTCTCCAACTCGATCAGTTTGGTCGTGACTTCAGGAATCGGCCGTAAGATGATGGTGTCGATCTCTGAACGACCCTGAAAATAATCGTCATGTGCCTCGAGAACTACGCGGTCGTTGGGCACCCACTCCTTGAACACGTAGGGTCCCGCTCCCATGGGCTCTGTCTCCAGAACTCCCTCACCGTGCTCTTCAATGTGATGCTTGGGCACGATTCCGGGAGCGAGATAATAGAGAAACGGTGCATTGGGCTCTTCCATTTCGAACTTAACAGTATAATCATCCACAACGACAATTTCGTCTATGGGCTCGTAAAATGCAATGTTACGGGCTCCAAAATCGGGATCGCGGAATGTATCGTAGGTGTACTTGACATCCTCCGCGGTCAGTTCCTCGCCATCGTGGAACTTGATGCCCTCATGCAGGTGGAAAATGTACGTGGTATCATCCGGGATTTCGATCTCTTTCGCCACATACGGCTCTATCTCCAGAGTGTCGTCGTCCCACTTCAGCAAACCAGCATATACCAGGTTAGTCACGTTGGCCGAAGCCACATCGGTCGCCAGTCGGGGGTCGAGGTTTGTTGCATCTGAAGCAACACCAAATCTGAGCTCGACAGGATCATCGGGCTCTTCCGGCTCCGGCTCTTCCTCGGGTTCTTCTTCCGGCTCTTCTGCTTCTACCGGGTCCTCCTCCTCGACTGGGGCACAGGCAACTCCCAGTGCCATCACCAGCAATACAGAAAGAATCACCATCAGCCACTTCCTCCGATGCATCCTCTCATCCCCTTTCCCTATGACAATGCGGCCAGGTTCTGCCGCAGTACAGCCACCCTCAATCACCTTTAATCTGCTCTATTTCCCCGCAAACGTTCTGGTTTGCGTTCTATCGCACACAGAAGTATAACCACCAGCTTTTAACAATCGCTGCGTCAGTAGTGCATCCCGGAGCATTCCTTCACTATCGAACCTCGTTGGCCAGCGCGAACCGTCCTGGGTGGGCAATGCGGGGCCGGCATTCATCGCGCCGACCACCGCATCGCTGATTTATTGCATCAACCACAACATACACACACATGGCCTCTCTGCGATCATTCGGCCAGGGTAGCATCCTT
>PUMM01000098.1 GCA_003551365.1 Clostridia bacterium | reverse complement strand
TCCCATCCTGTGGAGATGGAGTTTGCCGATACCATCGAGATCGAGGTACCCACCCAGCGCCGCGTTGTGGTGCGCGGAGCTGACAAGCAGGAAGTCGGTCAGGTGGCGGCAGACATTCGCGCCGTTCGCCCACCCGAGCCCTATCACGGGCACGGCATCAGGTATGACGGCGAACACGTGCGGCGCAAAGAGGGCAAGACTGCGGTGGCCACAACGTAATGCCCACCCGGTTGCATAGTCAGGTAGAAGGAGGACACGGAATATGCCTGTGACGAAGAGAGAACAGCGTCAGCGCCGGCGCAGACGCGTTCGAAAGAAGATCTGGGGGTTGCCTGACCGCCCGCGGTTGAGTGTGTTCCGTAGTAATAGGCACATTTATGCTCAGGTGATAGACGATGTGAATGAAGTTACCCTGGTGGCAGCCTCGAGCCTGGATGCAGATGTAGATGGCGAGTTGACGGGCACAGATCAGGCCGCCCGCGTAGGCGAACTGATCGGCAAGCGCGCCCTGGAGGCTGGGATAGAACAGGTGGTTTTCGATCGCGCCGGTTACAAGTATCATGGGCGGATCAAAGCCCTGGCGGAAGCGGCCCGCGAAGAGGGCCTGGATTTCTAGACTGTACGGGAAGGAGGGTTTTATGCGCAAGAAAACTCTGGCAGAAGAAATTGGTGAGGAATCGCTGGAAGACCGCGTAATCTCGATCAGTCGTGTGGCCAAGGTGGTGAAGGGCGGACGACGCTTCAATTTCACTACCGTAGTGGTTGTCGGTGATTCCGACGGGCACGTTGGCCTGGGCCTCGGTAAGGCACAGGAGATCCCGCCAGCCATCAACAAGGGGAAGGATCAGGCCAAGAAGGAAATGATCCGCGTTCCCCGGATGGGCACGACGATTCCACATGAGATCGTGGGTGAGTTTAACGCCAGCCGTGTCCTGCTAAAGCCGGCTTCAGAGGGTACTGGCGTGATAGCCGGGGGACCGGCTCGCGCTGTGTTGGAACTGGCAGGAGTGCGTGATATACTGACCAAGTCCCTGGGCTCGAACAACCCCACCAATGTTGCCAAGGCAACCATTAATGGTCTCAGAAACCTGATGAGCCCGGAGAAGGTGGCGAAGATGCGCGGCAAGTCCGTGGGGGAATTGCTGCCATCTGAGTGATGAAGGAGGTGAGACGTCGTGAGTAAGCTGCACAAACTCCGACCAGCTGCCGGTTCCAGGAACCGAAGGAAGCGACGCGGGCGAGGAATGAGCTCCGGCAGGGGCAACTCAGCCGGACGAGGAATGGCCGGTCAGAACGCTCGATCGGGCGGCGGCGTACGCCCGGGATTTGAGGGCGGTCAAATGCCCCTGTATCGGCGTCTGCCCAAGTTTGGTTTCAAAAGCCCGAACCGCAGGGAATACGATGTAGTCAACGTCGCAGACCTGAACCGGTTTGCCGAGGGTGAGGAAGTCACGGTTGAACGGCTACAGCAGGAGGGGCTGGTGAAGAATGTGCGCCATGGTGTCAAGATTCTCGGCGATGGCGAGCTCGACGTATCGCTGACGGTCCGCGCTCACCAGTTCTCCCGTACGGCGCAGGAGAAGATCGAACGAGCCGGCGGCAAGGCCGAGGTGGTATAAGGTGGAAATCATCAATACGCTGCGCCGGGCATTCAGGGTTCCTGATCTACGGCGCAGAATCATGTTTACCATTTACATGATCCTGGTCTTCCGGTTGGGCAGTCATGTGCCAGTACCGGGTATAGATCCGACGGCGCTTGAGCAGCTGTTTGCCGAGGGATCGCTCTTCGGGCTTCTGGATATGTTTGCCGGAGGGGCATTTAGCTCTTTTTCGATCTTTGCCATGAGTATAACGCCGTACATCAACGCCTCGATCATTATGCAGCTGTTGACCGTTGTTGTGCCCAAGCTGGGACAGTGGTCACAGGAAGGAGAAGAGGGACGGCGCAAGATCAGCCAGTGGACCCGTTATGCAACCGTAGTTCTCGCCCTGGTGCAGGCAGTCGGTATGTCTTACTTCATGCGCGGTGCTGGGGCCCTCGCGCACGCCGACGTATTTGGTCTTACGAACGTGGTTGTGACACTGACCGCCGGTACGGTGTTTTTGATGTGGCTGGGTGAACAGATTACCGAGAGCGGGGTCGGCAACGGAATTTCCCTGTTGATCTTCTCCGGAATCGTATCGCAGGTGCCGGACGGAGCCATCAGCCTCAGTATGTACCTGCGCGAGGGAACGGTGAGCCCGGTCAATGCGCTAATCATGTTGGTGCTCGGACTGGGCGTGATTGCCGGTGTGGTCTTCGTCGAAGAAGGTCGCCGCCGCATTCCCGTGCGGTACGCCAAGCGGGTTATCGGTCGTCGGATGTACGGTGGCCAGTCGACGCACATACCCATGCGTTTGAACCAGGCCGGTGTAATCCCGGTCATCTTTGCCTCCAGTGTGCTGGCATTTCCGCCGACTCTGGCTCAGTTTATTGACCATCCGTTGGCGCAATCGATATCACAGCACCTGGACTACGGAACGGGTTTGCACACGGCACTGTATTTTCTGTTGATCGTGTTCTTTACGTATTTCTACACTGCGGTAACCTTCAACCCGCATGACGTGGCGGAGAACATCCGTCGCTATGGAGGGTTCGTCCCTGGCCGGAGGCCCGGACGGGCGACGGCGCAGTACCTCGACAGGATTTTGGTGCGCATCACATTGCCCGGAGCAATTTTTCTGGGCAGCGTGGCTGTGTTGCCCACCTTCTTCGGTGGACTGACCGGTGTGCCCGGTGCGCACTTCGGTGGGACAGCACTGCTGATCGTCGTCGGTGTGGCGCTGGAAACTATGAAGCAGATCGAAGCCCAGCTTCTCATGCGCCAGTACGAAGGGTTTATGCGCTAAGAAGGAGGACATGATGTATCTGGTATTGTTGGGACCTCCGGGAGCGGGCAAGGGAACACAGGCCGCAATCCTTGCTCGTAAGCAGAAGTTGGCGCACATCTCCACGGGAGATATGTTGCGCGATGCGGTCAAGGACGGTTCAGATCTGGGTCTGAAGGCCCGGCAGTACATGGACCGTGGTGAGCTGGTCCCCGATGACGTGGTCGTGGGAATCACAAGGGAGCGTCTGCAGGCTCCGGATGCACGGCGGGGTTTCGTCCTCGATGGTTTCCCGCGAACGGCAGCGCAGGCGGAGAAGCTGGACGAGATACTGGTCGATCTGGACATGCAGCTGCAGATGATCGTCAACCTCGAGGTTCCCGAACGTGAGCTCATCCGCAGGCTGACCGGACGTAGGGTGTGTCCAAAATGCGCGAAGAGCTATCATCTGGTCTTCAATCCGCCGCGATCGTTGGGGATCTGTGACGAGTGCGGGAACGATCTGGTGCAGCGGGATGATGATAAGGAATCGACCGTGCGCCAACGACTCGAGGTGTACCACAAGCAGACTGAGCCGTTGGTACAGTATTACTCCGAATCCGGACTTCTGTTCACCATTGACGGTATCGGCTCTGTGCAACAGGTGAATGAAAGGCTAGAGGACCTGCTGGAGTGAAGCGGTGGCCTCTGGTTGGAGGTGTGCATTGATCATCATCAAATCGGAGCGCGAGCTGGAGAAGATGCGTGTGGCGGGTCGCCTGGCTGCCAGGGCCCTCAGGCGTGTCGTTTCCGCGGTCCGCCCCGGGGTGACGACCGAAGAGCTGGATGAAAAAGCAGAGCAATGCATCAACAATGCTGGAGGATTGCCATCCTTCAAAGGATACAGGGGATTTCCAGCCACCATATGTGCGAGCATTGATTCAGAGGTGGTGCATGGAATTCCCGGCTCACGCCAGCTGAAACAGGGAAACATTCTCAGCGTGGATGTGGGAGCAATACTGGGCGGTTTTCACGGGGATAACGCCACCTCGGTGGCCGTCGGCAGGGTCAGTGAGAAGGCGAGTGATCTGCTGCGGGCGGGTGAAGCGGCGTTGTGGGCTGGAATAGAGCAGGCAGAGCCGGGCAACCGGCTGTCAGATATCTCCCATGCTGTCGAAGCCTGTGCCCGTGAACATGGTTACTCCGTGGTGCGGGACTACGCAGGGCACGGTATTGGTAGGGATATGCATGAGGATCCCAGCATTCCCAACTATGGAGCACCCGGCCGGGGTCCAGAACTGCAGCCGGGGATGGTGCTCGCAATAGAGCCAATGCTGAACCAGGGAGACTACCGCGTCAGGACGGACGACGACGGCTGGACCGTCCGTACGATGGACGGCGGACTGTCAGTGCACTTTGAACACACAGTCGCAGTCACCGAATCCGGTCCCGAAGTTCTGACCCGATGTGCGGGAGATGAAGAGGAATAAGATGCCATTGGCGGGCCGATACTATGGAGGTGAGTCGTGAGCCGGAATATGAAAGCCGGTGATATTGTCCTTTCAATTGCGGGTCGCGACGAGGATATGGTTTACATGGTAGTCGATCGGGTTGATGACCGGAAAGTCTCTATCGTCGATGGCCTTCGCAGAACCCTGCGCCGGCCCAAGCTGAAGAGTGTGCGGCACCTGCGCAGGATTGGGCATGTGCAAGAGCGGACCTTGTTGACGAGAATGCAGGTGGGTCGCGTTCGGGATGCAGAGGTACGCCGCGCCCTGGCCGAGTACAACGGCGAGACAGATTCTGCAGGAAGATGCACAGAGCAGAGGGAGAGACTGCTGGAACACATGCTTTCCGCCGAAGAGGAGGCTGGATGGAGAGATGAACAAAAAGAAAGAGGATGTGGTGGAAGCTGAAGGGACGGTCGTCGAGTCCTTGCCGGGCGGCATGTTCCGCGTAGAGCTGGAAAACGGCCACAAAGTGTTGGCTCATATTTCGGGCAAGATCCGCATGAGTTATATCAGGATACTGCCCGGAGACCGCGTCACGGTGGAACTATCGCAGTACGACCTCACCCGCGGTCGCATTACGTGGCGACATCGTTAGTCAGGCGTAGGATAGTACCCTTTTTGGAGGGGTTTCTGATGAAAGTGCGTGCGTCAGTCAAGAAAATGTGCGACAAGTGTAAGGTCATCCGTCGTCGTGGACGGCTGATGATTATCTGTGACAATCCCAAGCACAAGCAGCGTCAGGGCTGATCGGTTGAGGAGGTGACAGGACATGGCAAGAATTGCAGGCGTCGACCTGCCCCGCGAGAAGACAATTGTGGCTGCTCTCACCCACATATATGGGGTCGGACTCTCCCGGGCGCGCCAGCTACTGGACAGAACAGGCATCGAGGAGACGACGCGGGTGCGGGATCTCACCGAAGCCGAGGCGGGCCAGCTGCGCCGTCTGATAGATGAGGAATACACTGTGGAGGGAGAACTCCGCAGGGAACGGCAGCAGGATATCAAGCGGCTGATGGACATTGGCTGCTATCGCGGTATTCGTCACCGTCAGGGAATGCCAGTGCGAGGGCAGCGTACGCGAACCAACGCCCGGACCCACAAGGGCCCTACCCGCCGGGTAGGCCGCAGGCGCTGAGTTGTCGGCTTGAGACCTTGCTAGCAGGTTGACATGTGGTATGTGGCAGATTATCTTTGGGGTCTTGGAGGTCCCACAGATAGATAGGAGGGAAAGCATGGCCAAAAGAAGGGGACGTGCCTCTCGTCCGCGCAAGAAGGCGCGCAAGAATGTGGCGAAAGGCGTAGTCTACATTCGATCGACCTTTAATAATACCGTAGTGACCATCACTGACGAGTCCGGCAATACTCTCTCGTGGGGCAGTGCCGGAGCCGTCGGTTTCAAGGGTTCGCGCAAGGGCACCCCGTACGCAGCCGGAGTGGCAGCGGAAAAAGCGGCACGCGATGCCATGGTGCACGGTTTGCGCGAGGCCTCGGTCTTTGTGAAGGGGCCGGGTTCCGGTCGCGAGGCGGCGATTCGTTCCATGCAGGGAGTGGGGCTGGAAATTACAGCCATCAACGACATGACACCGATTCCGCATAATGGATGCCGTCCACCGAAGCGGCGTCGATGACGAGCATAATGCAGTTTTGCGAAGAGGAGGTTTAACAAGTGGCCAGATATACGGGTCCCGTCTGCCGGGTTTGCCGGCGGGAGGGAGAAAAACTGTTCCTCAAGGGGGACAGGTGCTTCAGCGAGAAGTGCGCGATGGAAAAGCGCGGCATTCCCCCCGGACAGCATGGTGCTGGCCGCCGGCGCAACGTGAGCGAGTATGGACTGCGCCTGCGGGAGAAGCAGAAGGTGCGCCGCATGTACGGGCTTATGGAGAAGCAGTTCCGACGCGTTTACGATGAAGCGGCGCGGCGAGAGGGAGTCACGGGTGAAATCTTGCTGCAGCTGCTGGAGCGACGCCTGGACAACGTGGTGTTCCGGATGGGCTTTGCTGCATCTCGGCCGGAGGCGCGGCAGATGGTCAATCACGGCAAGTTTCTGGTGAATGACCGTCCGACCGACATTCCTTCGTTCGTGGTGTCGGAGGGAGACACAATCGAGGTGAAGTCGGGTTCCAAGAACAAGCCTCGCCTGCAGGAACTGCAGGAAGAGGCGGCCGGGCGCGGCACGCCAGGCTGGTTGAGCGTCGATTGGGAGCAGAAGCGAGGAACCGTCCTGCGCCTGCCCGAACGAGAAGAGATCGACGTTCCCATCGAGGAACACCTTATCGTCGAGATGTACTCACGTTGACCGTTGGCACCGGAACTCCATTACTTCGGGGGGGCAGATCGGATGCTGGAAATTGAAAAGCCCACCATTACAAAGAGGGAGATCAACGAGGACGATGGCGGTGTACAGGGCACGTTCGTGGTGGAGCCTCTGGAACGCGGATATGGTTCCACGCTCGGCAACTCACTTCGTCGGATCCTGCTGTCCTCCATCCCCGGAGCCGCGGTCACGTCAGTGCAGATAGACGGCGTGCGGCACCAGTTTGATACTGTGCCGGGGGTGGTGGAGGACGTTACGGAGATCATTTTGAACCTGAAGGGGCTGGTACTCAGGTGTCACACGGAAGAGCCACAGACACTTCTCCTGGAGATTGAACGGGAGGGTGTGGTGCGGGCGGGAGACATTCAGGCCCCCGCGGACGTGGACATTCTGAATCCAGATCTTCCCATAATGACGCTGGACTCGGGAGCCCGAGTCTATATGGAGATGACCGCACAGCAGGGTCGCGGATACGTGCCGGCAGAGGAGCACAAGGAGGAAGGACAACCTCTGGGGCTCATAGCTGTCGATTCCACGTTCAGTCCGGTCCTCCGAGCCAACTATTCCGTGGAAGATGCGCGGGTTGGCCAGCGAACCGACTATGACCGGTTGATCCTCGAGGTCAGAACGGATGGGAGTACGTCTCCCGAGGATGCCGTCAGTCTGGCGGCCCGGATTGTGAAAGAGCATCTGGATATTTTTGTCAGCCTGACTGAGGAGCCGGAGGAAGAAGCCGACATTATGGTGGAGCCGGAGGAAGAGGAGAAGAACAAGCTTCTCTCTCGCAGCATTGAGGAGCTCGGGCTCTCCGTGCGTTCGTTCAACTGCCTCAAGCGGGCCGGGATTGATACCGTGGGCGAACTGGTCGCCTACACTCCCGATGAGATGCTGAAGATTCGCAACCTGGGAGAGAAGTCACTGCAGGAAGTGCAGGAGAAGCTGGATGAGCATGGACTCGAGCTGGAGGAAGTTCCGGAATGATCAGAGCAATACCACGTATCTGGAGGGAGAGGGTCCGAAGTGCGGCCTAAGAAGCTGAAAAGAACCACATCTCAGCGCCGGGCGCTGTTGCGCGGACTGGTCAAATCGCTTCTGGAGCACGAACAGATCGAGACCACTGCGGCCAAGGCCAAAGCCACGCGTCCGCTGGCAGAGAAAATGATCACCCTGGGTAAGCGGGGAGATCTCCATTCCCGGCGGCAGGTGTCCAGTTTTGTAAATGATGACGCCGTGGTCAGGAAGGTGTTTGACGTTCTGGCCGAGCGCTATGCCGATCGCCCCGGTGGTTATACCCGGGTATTGAAGAAGGGACCCCGTCGGGGAGACGGATCACCAATGGTGATCATTGAACTGGTGTGACATCGTGAGGAGTGCTGCCGTGGTGCCGGAAACTCCGTTGATTGATATGCGGGGGGTCAGCTACGTATACCGCCGGGGCGAGGGGGCAGAAGTGCCCGCGTTGCGCAATGTGGACCTGCGGATCTATCCCGGCGAGTTTGTGGCTGTGGTGGGCGCCAATGGTTCAGGCAAGTCGACCCTCGCCAAGCTGATGAATGCCCTGCTGCTGCCGACCAGTGGAGAAGTGTTGGTTGCGGGGTTGTCCACGAACGAGGAGGATAACCGTTGGGATATACGCCGGGCTGTGGGCATGGTCTTTCAGAACCCGGATAACCAGCTGGTCAGCACCACGGTGGAAGAGGAAGTCGCGTTCGGCCTGGAGAACATTGGGGTTCCTACCGATGAGATGCACAGGATTGTGATGGAGATGCTCGGCGAGGGGGGCATGGAGCACCACCTGCGCGATGAGCCGCACAATCTGTCTGGCGGACAGAAGCAGCGGGTAGCCATAGCAGCGGTGCTATCCATGCAGCCGGATTGTCTGGTCATGGATGAGGGCACATCAATGTTGGATCCTCAGGGCCGCATAGACGTTCTGGATGTGACGCGACGATTGTGTCATCAGCGGGGTCTGGCCGTGGTCTGGATCTCGCACTTCATGGAAGAGGCGGCCGAGGCTGACCGCATCATCGTGCTCGATGAGGGCGAGATATCTGCAGATGCCGCGCCACGTCAACTGTTCACCGGTGAGGTAGAACTGGAAGAAATGGGACTCGATACGCCCGCGGTGACGCAGCTGGCAGTTGAAATGCGCAATCGTGGATTCCCACTGCCGGCGGGAATCACAGAGACAGATGAGCTGGTGAGGGCAATATGTCAATTGTACTTGAGCACGTAGACTATGTATATGATGCGGAGACGCCCTGGCAGACCACCGCTCTGCGGGATGTGAGCCTGAGTATTGCGGATGGTGAGTTCGTCGGCATTGTGGGCCCGACGGGATCGGGCAAGTCCACCCTGGTGCAGCATCTCAATGGAATCCTCAAGCCCACCCGCGGCCGGGTGCGGGTCGATGACATTGAGGTGGGCGCAGACCGCGGGCGGATGAAGGAACTGCGGCAGAAGGTCGGTCTGGTGTTTCAGTACCCGGAGCACCAGCTCTTTGAGGAGACAGTCTGGGAGGACATTGCTTTCGGTCCCCGCAATATTGGTCTGGATGAGGAAGAAGTTGAGCACAGAGTGCACTGGGCGTGCCGGGCGGTCGGGCTGGATGAGGATATCCTGGACCGGTCGCCATTTGAGCTGTCCGGGGGACAGATGAGAAGGGCGGCAATTGCCGGAGTACTGGCCATGAAGTGTAGCGTTTTGGTGCTGGATGAGCCCACGGCAGGACTGGACCCGCGTGGTCGGGCCAACATGCTCGCGCAGATGCGGGCTTTGCACGAATCCGGCATGACGCTGATAATGGTCTCACACGGCATTGATGACATAGCTCAGCTGGCCGACCGGGTCATCGTAATGAATGAGGGTAGGGTGGGCATGCAGGGGAGAACGAGGGAAATATTCCGCAGATATGAGGAACTGCAGGCACTTTCCCTGCAGGTTCCCAGGACAGCACAGATAATGCGTCGATTGCGTGATGCTGGCATACCGGTGCCCGTGGATGTTCTCACGGTGGGAGAGGCAGCAGATGCGCTGGAAGAAATCCTGAAGGGGAGGAACTGCAGTGCTGAAGAGCATAACCATCGGTCAGTACATTCCCGGTGATTCGATAGTGCACCGGTTGGATCCCAGGACCAAGATCCTCGCGGTTCTGGCCTATGTGATAATTTTGTTTCTCCTGCGCAGTCCGATGGGGTATGCAGTGATGGGGCTCATAACCGCCACCGTAGCGTTCTTCGGCCGCATTCCGGTGCGCATGTTGCTGCGCGGTCTGCGACCCGTACTGATAATTATCGTATTTACCGTGGTACTGAATATGGTCATGACTCCGGGTGAGGTCCTTTATCAGCTCGGTCCCTTCAATATTACCGATGAGGGACTGGTCCAGGCGGGGACAATGTCGGTCCGGGTGGTGCTTCTCATTCTGACCACATCCATGTTGACCCTGACGACTGCGCCCATTGACCTGACCGATGGCATTGAGTACCTTTTGAGCCCCTTCCGCCGCTTTGGTGTACCGGCTCATGAGCTGGCCATGATGATGACCATCGCGCTGCGGTTCATACCCACCCTGGTGGATGAGCTGGAACGCATCATGAAAGCGCAAATGGCCAGGGGAGCGGACTTTGACACTGGAAGCTTTCTCGACCGGGCGAAGAGCATGATCCCGCTCCTGGTGCCCCTGTTTATCAGCGCCTTCCGCCGGGCCGACGATCTGGCTCTGGCCATGGAGGCCCGGTGCTACCGGGGCGGGGAGGGGCGAACCCGCTATAAGGTTCTCCGCGTGGGAACCGTCGATTTCGCCGCGGGGGTATTTCTGGTGTGTTTCTTCGGTGCGGCGTTGTGGGTATGATTGCGGTGTCCGGGGCCGAGATGGTGAAGATGATTGTGGCTTATGACGGGGGCGATTTTCATGGATTTCAGCGCCAGCGAGAGGAGCCAACCGTTCAATCGTCACTGGAACGAGCCCTGAGTGAGGTTAACCGGGCGGAGGTATCCATCCAGGGGGCGGGGCGCACAGATGCTGGTGTTCACGCCCGGGGACAGGTCGTCGCATTTCGCCCGCGGGTGCAGATACCACTACATCGCTGGCCCCGGGCTGTCAATCGACTACTGCCGTCAGGTCTGGTGGTGCGATCAGCCGAGTCCGTGGGGCAGGATTTCGATCCGGTGCGCCACGCCAGATGGAAACACTACCGGTATGAGATCAGTTGCGGCGAGAACCCGTCGCCGTTTGAGCGACGCTATGTGTGCTGGCTGCCGACGCAGCTATCAGTATCGAAAATGCAGTGCGCGGGGCACCGGCTGCTGGGGCGGCATGATTTCTCCTCTTTCCAGGTTAGCGGGCGTCCGGTTGCGAGTCCGGTGCGTTCGCTGTATCAGCTGGCGGTGCATCGGCAGGAAGGGCGCATCATCACAGATATGGTGGCGGATGGGTTTTTGTATAAGATGGCGCGAAGTATTGTCGGAACACTGATCTACGTGGGCGAGGGTAGGATCATGCCCGAAGAGATGCGGGACATTTTGCGGGAGCGGAATCGCTCGCGGGCCGGGCCCACGGCCCCCGCCCAGGGCCTGTATATGTTGCGCGTGCAGTATTGAATGGGCAATTGACGTTAGCGACTGCAGTCGATAGAATCGGTTATGTGCTCAGAAAACGAGCGCACAGTTATGGGGAGGGGCGCATCATGAATCGAACTTACATGGCTAAAGACGGCGAAGTTGAAAGGAAGTGGTGGGTGGTCGATGCCAGCGGAGTCCCGTTGGGACGACTGGCCAGTCGCGTGGCACATGTGCTGCGCGGAAAGCATAAGCCCACCTTTACACCGCATGTGGACATGGGCGACCATGTCGTTGTCATCAACGCAGACAAGGTAACGCTCAGCGGCCGCAAGCCGCAGCAGAAGATGTACTATCGACACAGCCGGTACCCGGGCGGCCTCAAGAGCAAGTCTTATGAAGAGCTGATGGAGGAGGAGCCCGAACTGGTTGTGAAGAGGTCCATTCTGGGCATGCTGCCGAAGAACAAACTGGGAAGAAAGATGGGCAAAAAGCTCAAGGTGTATCCCGGTTCAGATCATCCGCACGAGGCCCAAAAGCCCGAGGACATGGACATAGAGCTTTAGGTTAATGCAGTGAAGCGGTGATGTGAAAGGGGGGATGAATATGGCGGTTATGCAGCATTTGGGCACGGGGCGACGCAAGAAAGCAGTTGCGCGAGTGCGCCTGGTTCCCGGTGATGGGCGGATAGAAGTGAATGAACGTGACTTTGAGGAGTATTTCGCCCTGGCCACGATGCGCGAGCGGGTTCTAACACCCCTGCGTCTCGCGGACCGTACGTCGAAGTACGATGTGCTGGCCCGGGTCGAGGGTGGCGGTATATCCGGTCAGGCTGGCGCGCTGCAGCACGGAATAGCCAGGGCTCTGGTTGAGGCCGAGCCGGAACTTCGTGGTCGTTTGAAGAAGGCCGGTCTGCTGACACGAGACCCGCGCATGAAGGAGCGCCGCAAGTACGGCCTCAAGAAGGCGCGCAAGGCTCCGCAATTTTCCAAGCGTTGATGTCCCGGCGGGTGGTTCCGTTGTCACCGGCGCGCGCGAAATAGCGGAGGATGCCAATGTGGATGGCCCAGGCGACCTTTTTTCGGTACAGCTTCTCTGCCAGCAGCTCGGCGTCGCGGGGATTGCTCAGGAATCCCACCTCGACGTTCACGGCAGGCAGTTCTGTCTGTGCGAGTATGTATTGGTCAACGGTAATATTGATGTCACGATCGGTTTCGCCCGTTATATCCACCAGCGCTTGCTGTATGCTGCGGGCCAGACGCTCGTTTTCCGGCCCCCGGTCCGGTCGGTAGAAGACCTGGGCCCCGCGCCATCGGCTGGATGGCACGGCGTTGGCGTGCAGGCTAATGACGACGTCGGCGCCCGATGCCTCGATGATCTCGCTCCTCCGATGCAGGTCGACCCGCTTTCTTTCGGCCAATGACGCGTCCGGTGTGGCGCTGAGGTCGTGGTCACTCTCGCGGGTCATGAGGACTGTGCAGCCGGCGTCCTCCAGATAGTCGCGCAGGCTCAGGCCAATGTCCAGTACCAGGTCCTTCTCACGCATTCCCGCCGGCGAGCTCGCTCCTGGATCCGGGCCGCCGTGTCCGGGGTCAATGAGAGTGAGCCGGTTTCCCATCGGTGCTGCCGCGGGTTTGTCAACCTCTTCGGGAAACGGGGCTGTGGCCAGCGAGACCAGGATTGCGGTCAGGCTGACCAGAAACAGTAAAGTGGTGCCCGGGCGTCGCCAGAGCAGGGTGCGCGCAGCGCAAGCACACTTATATATCCGCATAGGCGATTTCCTTTCCACGGGAGAGTCACCTGACATTCATCTGTATGAAGTGAATCTGCTACCTATACGGTCGGTCACAGGTGATATAATACCTGCAAAAGGGTCATGTGAGTGAGGTGGCTGATTATGGATTATGGTGTCGTCGCGGCAGCGCTCATTCCACACCCCCCCATCGTCATTCCCGCTGTGGGCGGTGCGGAAGCAGAACGTGTCTCGCGAACGCGCGAATCCGTACATGATGTGGCGCGGAGGCTCAAGGAGATGAGGCCCGATTGCGTCCTGTTGATCGATCCGCACGGTCCCGTTGGTTACGGTGAAGTGCCGCTAATCCGGGGACAGCGAGCTCGCGGTGATCTCGCCCAATTTCGTGCCCCCTCTGCCGCCGTGCAGTGGGAGATTGATGTCGATATGACGGAAAAGATTGCGGGAGAGACCAAAGAAACGGGATCTCCTGCCCGGATTAGCGATGCAAAAACGAGGGATTTTTTGAGTCACGGAGCCGTTGTTCCTCTATATCTACTGCAGGAGGCCGGTTTCACCGCGCCCTTGATCTACGCCGGTATGCCGCTGCTGGATCGAGACAATCTCCTCGCTTTCGGCCGACTGGTGGCCCGGCTGGCAGACACTGAAAAAAAGAGAGTTGCGGTCATCGCCAGCGGAGATCTCTCCCACCGATTGAGCAGACAGGCACCCTCTGGTTATCACCCCGATGGCAGCAAATTTGACCGCTCTATAGTGGACCTTCTGGGTGCAGGTGATGCAGGGGGACTGTGTGCTCTGCCGGAAACTCTGGTTGAAAACGCCGGTCAGTGCGGCTACAACCCTCTGCTCATAGCATTGGGTGCACTCGATGATTCCACTCCGTCCGGCGAAGTGCTGTCCTACGAGGGACCGTTTGGCGTGGGCTATGCTGTGGCCCTTCTGTTTCCGTCTGTTGCGGATGAGGAGGCGAAGGGAGGGATGGGACCGGTGCAGCTGGCGCGAGCTGCGATTGAGGGATACCTCGCACATCGATCTGTCATGCAGCCCCCTGACGACGTCCAGCCGCAGCTGCGGGAACGAGCTGGGGCCTTCGTCACTCTGCGCAGGGGCGACCAGCTGCGTGGATGCATCGGTACCATGCAGCCGACGCGTTTTAGCCTGGCGGAAGAGATAATTCACAACGCAATCCGAGCGGCAACGCGTGATCCCCGCTTTCCCCCGATAGATAGAGGCGAGCTGCTGGACCTGGACATTTCCGTCGATGTGCTGGGGAGCGCCGAGCCGGTAGAGGAATGGGATGAGCTGGATCCCAGTCGCTACGGAATTATCGTGTCGCACGGGGATAGGCGCGGATTGCTGCTTCCAGATCTGGAAGGAATTGATACCCCCGATAGGCAGGTAGAGGTGGCATGCCGCAAGGCCGGTCTTTCCCCTGATGATCCGGCATTGCGCATTGAGCGGTTCGAAGTCACGCGTTATGCAGAGTCCTGAGGAGGGAGAAAGAGTATGCGAACCGATGGTGTGCACCGGGAGGCTGAGTATGCGAGGCGGCGAACGGACGGTTCAGTGGAATGCGAGCTGTGCGATCGGGGCTGCGTTATTTCTCCCGGCAGAACTGGGTTCTGTGGGGGGCGTCGCAACGTCGACGGCAGGATGGTACCTGAGACTTACGCCCGGGCCGCATCGGTAGCACTGGATCCGATGGAGAAGAAACCTCTGTATCATTTCTACCCCGGTTCGACGGTGTTGTCGCTGGGGACTTACGGGTGCAATCTTGACTGTTCGTTCTGTCAGAACTGGCAGATTTCCCATCCGCAGAATCCCGGTGGTATGCGTTTGGTCGATCTTGCACCGGAGCAGATGATAGTGAAGATTCGGGACAACTCCCACCGCAACTGTGTGGGAGCTGCGTTCACCTATGCCGAACCCCTGATCTGGTACGAGTACGTGCTGGACTCCTCGCAGCTTCTACAGGAGGAAGGTCTCCGCAGTGTGCTGGTTACCAATGGCCACATCCGCTCTGCACCGTGGAAGCGTCTCCTGCGGTACGTCGATGCCTGCAACATAGACGTCAAGGGTTTCAACCCGGATTTCTACCGCAGCGAGTGCGCGGGAGATCTGGATGTGGTGCGAAGAAATGTCGAATCCGCCGTCAGTGCTGGGGTCCACGTCGAGGTTACAACCCTGTTGGTCCCCGATGGAAATGACGACCTGGGGGAGATCCGCGATATGGCCGCATGGCTGGCGGGACTCGATCCGGAACTCCCCCTGCACCTCAGCCGTTATTTTCCCCACCGCCGGATGCGCCGCCCCCCTACCCCGGTCGAGACCATTACTGCAGCCCGCGACGTTGCCCGGGAGAAGCTGCGTCACGTCTATGTGGGCAACGTAATGGTGCAGGATGCTTCGGACACATTTTGCGCCGGGTGCGGGGAAAGACTCATGAGTCGGAGCGCGTTTCGGGTCAGGACGGTCAACCTGTCTGATGGTCGGTGCCGTCGATGTGGTCATCCTCTGAATGCGGTTCTGTGCGGCGTCTGAACGATATACCAAATACTTGCTCCCCCCTGTGGTAGAGGATAGACTGGTTGTGACGTCGAACTCATTCACTAGGCTTGTTAGGGGTGTGGTGACTGTGGGCGAATTCCCGGAGGATCGCAGTACAGAGGAAATTTACCAGCGGCTCAGAGAAGAGGATGTGAAGCTGACCAACCAGCGACGGCTGATCGTCAGAGTTCTCGCCCAGTGCCGGGATGAGCATCCGTCGGTGGACGAACTGCACAGCATTGTGCGGGAGGAGGACCCGGATGTGGGGCTGGCCACCGTATACCGTACCCTTGATCTACTGCAACGCCTGGATCTGGTTCAAACGCTGGATGTTGGGGATGGGCGCACCAGGTATGAGCTGGCCACCGGGATGCATCAGCATCATCACCTTTTGTGTCTGCAGTGCGGTAAGATCGAGGAAGTGGATCGCGACCTCCTGGGTGCGGTTGAGGACACGGTGGAAGAACTGGCCGGTTTTCGCGTCGTTGATCACGAATTGAAGATGTTTGGTGTATGCCGCAACTGTCAACTTGAGGCACAGCAATAGTGTCCCCTGCGAGGTGATCGGTGCATTATGGACTGGCGTCTATTCGCGTCTGCCTTTGGTCTGGTGTTCCTGGCTGAATTGGGTGACAAGACCCAGCTGGCCACTATGATGCTGGCGGCGCGAGCCGAATCTCCGGCAATGGTATTTTTTGGAGCCATGTTGGCCATGCTTCTCAATGTTTCTCTCGCGGTACTTTTGGGTTCTCTGCTGGTCCGGGTCATTCCAGCCGAGTATGTTCGGTACGGCGCGGGAGTCATTTTTCTGCTGCTCGGGGGATTTATGCTGCTGGGGCGCTGACCTCGTCTGCGTTGCGCTCCGGGTCCGCCATTCACTATAATAAGAGAAAATCCTATCATTCATGCGCCTATAGCTCAGCCGGATAGAGCACCGGCCTCCGGAGCCGGGTGCGCAGGTTCGAGTCCTGCTAGGCGCACATTATTTTGTGACGATTTACCGCACCGGGTTCCGGTGCGGTTTGATTGGAGGCCCCCCGTGCACGTGATTATTGCCGGTGGAGGGAAGACCGGACGCAAGCTGATTCAGCTCTTCCAGAACCACCGCCGATATAAGGTGACTCTCATCGACTCCGACCCTCGTCAGTGCGAAAGGATCTCGGAGATGCACCCCCGTGCAGACATCGTTTTGGGCAACGTCACCCATCCCAGGGTTCTGCAGGAGGCTATGGGGCGTGATACCGTGGCCTTTGTTGCTGTTACCGGTGAGGATCACCTGAATCTGCTCGCAGCCACCGCAGCGAAGAAGATGGGAATTGAACGGGTGATTCTGCGCATAGAGGACCCGGGCTACCGTGAACTGGCTGAAGTGACCGAACTGGGGGATGTTCTGGACCAGGCCACGTCGCTGTCCGCTCAGGTGGTCACCCGGTTGTCCGGAGTGGACATAGCCGAGTTGATTCATCGCAGCTACCCAAAGACCGAGCTTATGCGTGTTGTGGTCACCGATGATTCGCCACTCGTCGGGCTGTCACCTGAGTCCATGGCGGACAAGTATGAGAGAAAGGTGTACCCGGTTCTGGTGCTGCGCGATGGAGAGGGCCGCCTGCCCAATGATATTTCCGCCATCCGTAGCGGGGATGAGATTGTTTTGTGGCAGCAGGCGAGATAACTTCTCTGTGGGACGAGAGGTATATGCATTGTGAACAGTACGCAGAAGAGAAGTGTGCAGCTAACCTACAGATCCTTTTTGTACATCATCAGGTGGACGGCACTGGCGGTGCTGGTCGGCGGAACGGTGGGGTTGGCTGCGGTCGCCTTCATTGGGGCTCTCAACTGGGGCATCGATGCGCTGGAACCCTTCAGGCGAGGATACCTCCTGTATCTACTCCCGGCGGTCGGCCTCGGCCTCAGCGGCATTATAACATCTACCCTTGCACCCGAGGCTGCGGGCAGCGGTGTGGATGCGGTTATCCGGGCGTACAACCGCCGGTGGGGCAAGATGAGCATAATCACCGCCCCGGTGAAGCTGGTGGCCAGTGTGTGCACCATAGCATTTGGGGGTTCGGCTGGTCGGGTGGGCCCCACGGTGCAAATGGGAGGTGCTCTGGCTTACTGGGTGGGAAGACTCCTGGGGCTGAACCTGCGGGATTCCCGTAAGGTCGTCATCTGTGGCATAGGGGCTGCCTTCGGGGCCATATTCACTGCACCTCTGGCGGGCGGCGTTTTTGGCGGCGAAATTCTTTACCGGGATGATGTGGAGTACAACAATCTCTTCATAAGCTTCATCTCCAGCATAACTGCCTTCTTTGTCTATTCAGTACTCCTGGGCAAGGACAGGCTGTTTGCCTTCACGCCCCCTCCCAACTACACCTTCCTGCCGTATCGCGACATCCTGTACTTTGTGATGATTGGCGTGGCAATTGGGGTTATGAGCCTGATTTTTGTCAAGTGTCTGTCCGGAGTTGAGCGGCTGAGCGATCATTCCTCTCTTCCAGTCTGGATCAGGACCTCCCTGGGCGGGGTCATGACTGGTATTACTGCTATCATTGCCACGCCGCTCATTCTCGGGACGGGAGTCGAGGTTCTGGAGATTCTCACGGTAGAGCGAATGTCCATCGCCTTCTTGGCTCTGCTTCTGGTGGGTAAGATTGCCGCCACTTCTTTCGCCATCGGCTCCGGTGCTAGCGGAGGACTCGTGGGGCCGGCGCTGGTCATGGGCGGTATAGCCGGAGCACTGCTCGCTTCTCTCACTGGGTATCCGGCTCCCGTCGTTGTGATTGCGGCTGCCAGTGTGGGGTTTCTGGGGAGTGCTGGGCACATACCCATCGCCACCACCATACTCGCCGCTGAGCTCTTCGGCATGGAGGTGCTCAAGGCGGCGACCATAGTCTGTTTCATAGGATCCTGGATCGCCAGAGATGATACCATGCTGCGGGAGTCTCTGGTCAGTCGTGCGGTGTTGCACAAGGCCCCGTATCATTTTGACGACGAACCATTCTGAAACGCTGGGTGGGCAAGTTCTGGGGGGTGTCTTTCGTGCAGGAAGGTCGCGTGTTTACCAATGCTCGCATATACACTATGGGGGAGGCTGTGGACCGGCCGGAAGAGGCTATGTTCGTCGTCGGGGGCGAGATTGCAGCTGTGGGAAGTCAGGAGGAGATCCGATGTGCGGCGGCAGATTATCCCGGCCACGTTGAGGTGGTGGATCTGGGGGGCGCCGTGGTGGTACCGGGACTGGTGGATTCCCATACCCATTTTGCCGCCTATTGTGAGATGGGCCTGGGCGCCGACCTAACCCGGACACAGAGCCGCGATGAAGCCCTGCAGTGCGTCAGCGAGGTGGTCAGAGGGTGCTCCGCCGGCGAGTGGGTTCGCGGGTGGGGGTGGAACAAGAACCTGTGGGAGGACGATTCTTTTCCCGATCGCTATGAGCTGGATCGGGTGGCGCCAGATAACCCGGTAGCTCTGACCAGCAAGGACGGTCATGCCATGTGGGTGAACACACTGGCGCTTGCGGAGGCGGGAATTGACGCCGACACTCCTGATCCTGCGGGAGGGCGAATTCTGTCCGCAGATGACTGCCGTCTGTGCGGCATTCTCCTGGAGACTGCCATGGACCTGGTGCGGAAAGTGATGCCCCCGGTCCCGGTGCGCGATATGAAGGAGGTTCTTCTGCGGGGACAGGCAGAGGCGCATTCTCTGGGTCTGACCGGACTGATCACCTGTGAAGGACCCGAGGCACTCCGGGCCTTCGCAGAGTTAAACCGTGAGGGAAAGCTGAGCCTGCGCGTGCGGAGCACGCTCCCCGATGATTCGCTGAGCGCCGCCCGGAGTACAGGTCTCACCGCGGGGATGGGTGATGATTTCCTCAGGCTTTTCGCGGTTAAGGTACTGGTGGACGGGGCTCTGGGAGCGCAGACCGCCCACCTGTCTTTTCCGTATCGGGGGCGCGAAGATGACTACCGTGGTGTACCCATATACACCGAAGAGGAGCTGGTCGGTATCGTACGAACGTGTCGAGATCTCGGTTTCCCGGTGGCGATTCATGCCATCGGCGATGCGGCCAATCGCACGGTGCTCGATGTGCTGGAACGTATGCCGCCACCGGCCGGTATGCGTGACCGGATTGAGCATGCCCAGCTCCTGAAGCCCGAGGATATCCCCCGCTTCGCAGACCTCGGCGTGGTGGCGTCGGTGCAGCCCGCTCACGCCGTAGCAGACCGTGACCTGGTGGATCGCTACTGGGGGGAGAGAGGAAAGTATGCCTACGCCTTCCGCTCTCTGGCCTGCGCTGGGACCACCCTCGCATTCGGCTCCGACCTGCCCGTCGATGTTCTGGACCCGCTGGTGGGGATGAGGGCGGCAGTCTGCCGCACGGACGATAATCGTGCCCCCTGGTATCCGGAGGAATGTATTTCGGCTAGCCAGGCGGTACGGGCCTATACGCGGGGATCGGCATACGGGGTGGGGGAGGAATCCGTCCGCGGCGCGCTGCTGCCCAGTATGCTGGCCGATTTTTCCGTCTTCAGCGATGACATAATGCGACATCCCCCCGGCACGAGTTGCAGGTGCCTCATGACGGTCGTGGGAGGCGATGTTGTGTATGACCGGGGCGATTCAGTGGGCTGATTCCATGGCGCATGCATGACCCCGCCACTTTGGGCAATCTCTATACCCGGGAGGGATGTGCAGCCTATGGTGGTGGGAGTATGCTCGATTTGCTGATTCGCGCAGTGTTGGCCACTGCCGCAGCGGGAGCGGTGAGCGGCCTGGGCGCGGTTCCTCTTCTCTTTGTTTCTGATGTGCCTCCCCGCACATACAGTGGGCTGCTGGGCTTTTCCGGTGGCGTAATGCTGGGCATGGCCACCCTGGTATTACTGCCGCGCTCCATAGCTGATGGCTCTCCGCCGGCCGTCCTCGGCGGTCTGGCCGCGGGTGCGACTTTTGTGATGCTCATGGAACTGGCCCTGCCCCATCTCGAACCACACTTTGGAGCACAGACCTATGATCCCGGCCTGCGTGACGCACTCCTTCTGGTCGCGGCCATTGCCATTCACAATATCCCCGAGGGTCTGGCGATGGGACTGGGCTACGCAACGGGGCAGGAAGGCGTGGGACCGAAGCTGGTGGCAGCGGTGGCATTTCAGAACATTCCGGAGGGGTTGGCCGTGGCTCTGCCCCTGCGGCGCAACGGAGTCAGCCCGGTTGCTGCCGTCGTTTTTGCTGCGGTCTCCGGCCTGACCGAAGTAATCGGTGCCGTTGTGGGGGTTGTGTGTGCGAGATTCATCGAGGCACTGCTTCCTTTCGGTCTTGCACTGGCTGCCGGAGCCCTCATTTACGTCATGGCTGACCAGCTGATTCCCGAGGCGCATGATACGGATAGGGGAATGCTGCCGGCCTGGGGCGCCACTGCTGGCATCGCACTGGTGCTGGCGCTCGGGTGGATATTCGGGATCTCCGAATAACCGCCCGCTTCTTCTAGTCCGTCCGGAACTCGTGATATACTGATTTACACTTAGGGACGTGTGCATCCTGGGAGCATGTATTGTGGATCTCACCCATATGGTAGAGCCCGGTGGGGCGAGCTGCCCGCTAAGATGAGTACGGGTGACGCGGGGATCCATCTTCCGTGCAATTCATGCCGGGTGTTGTGATAAGATGTGGGAGAAAGCTCCACGCTGGATCGTACAGGCAGTGTGATTCCGCATCATGTTGTCATATGTCCCGTGACGGTGATCGATCCTGCACGATCATTTGATTTTCCTCCACCCGGTGCAGGTGCTGGCTCAGAATCTCCGGGCGCGGGGCACGAGAATTTGCGGGCGAAGCTGGCCGGGTGCGGGCGAAGCTTCGCGCCTGTCGAGCACCGGATGACAACAATGGACGTGAAGGAGGATTTCAGGTGGCTTCAGTGGAGAAAATTCGCAACGTGGGACTCATTTCGCACAGTGGTGCGGGTAAGACCAGCCTGGCTGAGAGCATGCTGTATCTCTCCGGGGGAACGAACCGATGGGGTAGTGTGGACCAGCGAACCAGCATTCTGGACTTTGATGCCGAGGAGAAGGAACGCCAGGTCAGCATAAATTCCGCCATTGCCCCGATAAGTTGGCGGGACTACGATGTCAACATCATTGATACGCCCGGGTATTTTGACTTTGTCGGTGAGGTCCGGGCTGCTCTGCGTGCCACTGATATTGCAGTGGTGACCGTGGAGGCCGTCTCCGGAGTCGAGGTGGGTACGGAACTGGTATGGGAACACGCCGACGATTATGATATGCCGCGCGCCGTTTTCATCAACAAACTGGACCGGGAAAATGCCGATTTCTACCAGGTGTTTGACCAGCTAGCCGAAACGTTTCCCGTAAATTTTGCCCCCCTGCAGCTTCCCATTGGGCAGGAGGAGGAGTTTTCTGGAATAGTCGATCTTCTCAATGCCAAAGCCTACACTTTTGATGAGGACGCTTCCCCGCAGGAGACGGACATTCCCGCCGAGATGCGCGATGACGTGGAGGAATATCGCGAGCAGCTGTTGGATGCCGTTGTGGAACGCGATGACGAATTGCTCATGATGTATCTGGAGGGTGAGGACCTGGATCCAGACGCCCTGCGAGGGGCAGTGCGCGGCGCCATCGCAGACGGGGATGTGGTGCCCGTGATATGCGGTGCCGCCACAACCGGAGTGGGTGTAGTGACCTTCATGGATGTCATATGTGACTATTTCCCCGCACCCTCCGACGTGCCCGTTCCTCGCGCGCTGCATCCAGAGGATGGAACTGAAGTTGAGATTAGCGCTGACCCCGATGCCCCGTTTTCTGCCCTGGCATTCAAGACCATGACCGACCCCTACGTGGGGCGGCTGACATTGCTCCGCGTCGTTTCGGGAAGCGTTGAAGGAGATTCAGAAGTTTTCAACTCATCGCAGGGTGTGGCGGAGAGTTTGGGGCAGCTGTTTGTTCCCAAAGGCAGTGAGCAGATCAATGTTGAGGAGGCGGTGCCCGGTTCCATCGTGGCGGTGGCAAAACTACAGGAGACCGCCACGGGGGATACTCTGTGCGACAAGGCAAACCCGTTGGTCCTTCCGCGAATAGAGTTCCCCGAGCCCATTTATCAGGTGGCATTGCGACCGGAATCGCGCGGAGACGAGGAGAAGATAGGATCGGGGCTGAGTCGTCTTCTGCAGGAAGATCCCACATTCAACATGGAGAGAAATGCGGAGACCAATGAGCAGATCCTCTCTGGTATGGGCGAGATGCACGTCTCAGTAATTCTCGCCCGGTTGGAGCGAAAGTTTGGCGTCAATGTAGAGATTACTCCTCCCAAGATTCCCTATCGCGAGACAATTACGGGCCAGGCGGAGGCCTATTACCGCCACAAGAAACAGACTGGCGGTCGGGGTCAGTTCGGAGAGGTTGAACTGCGCGTGGAGCCGCCGCAGAATGAGGAGAGTTTCGAATTTGTGGACGAGATTTTCGGAGGCGCCATTCCGAATACCTTCATTCCGGCGGTGGAGAAGGGAGTTCGTGAGGCCATGGGCGAGGGGCCACTTGCCGCATACCCGGTCACCAATGTCCGGGTTGTGCTGTTCGATGGCGGCTATCATCCCGTGGACTCCTCGGAACATGCATTCAAGGCGGCAGGAGCCCAGGCATTCAAGAAGGCGTTCCTGGACGCTGATCCGGTGCTTTCTGAACCGATAATGAACGTGGAGATTCGGGTACCGGAAGAATACATGGGTGATGTCATAGGTGACTTGAATCGCAAGAGGGCCAAGATTCAGGGTATGGAACCAGAGGGGCGCAGCCAGATTATCCGGGCCTATGTGCCTGCTGCGGAGATGACCCGCTACGCGATAGATCTGCGCTCCATCACTCAGGGTCGCGGAACCTATAAGGTGGAATTCTCCCACTATGAGGTGGTCCCGCAGGAAGTGGCAGAACGCATCATTGAGAAGGCTCGGGCGGACGACGAGGAATGAACGGTCGCGGTCGATGCGGGGGGACCGACAGCAATGTGCACCGGTCCTTCCGCAGCGCCGGTGAGAGGCGAAGTCGGTGTTATCTCTGTTTTCTCTGCGGGAAGTGACGCTCCAGGTGCCTCCACAATTGACTGCGAGGCGACTCCTCTTCGGGTTCGGCATCTGCGTCCGTTGTGTCTTCAGTGCGTTTGGTTGCATGCAGGTGTTCGCGCAGCCGCTGCAGCTTAGCGCGATCTTCGCCTGACAGCGGCTGCAGGGCTTCATCCCTTTGTAGGGCGGCCTCCTCGGCCTGCAGATGCAGCTGGAGTTTCTGCACGAAACTCCGGCGTTCTGGAGTTATCCATACGTGTTCAGCGGGAATTCGGTAGACGCGGTAACCGAGATGACGCAGCTGTCGGTCCTTTCTTGCGTCTCGCTTCTGTCCGTCCCGGCTCAGATGGTGATATCCGTCCACCTCCACAACGACCCGGTCATCTAGCAGGAAATCGACTTCGTATCCCTGTATGTTAACGTTGGACCGGACGGGGAGGTTTCGGGATGCCATGGCCCTGTGCAGGCGCCTTTCGGTCTTGTTCTCAGCCATGCCGGTGTTCGCCCCCTCACTGCCAGACTATCACAGCCAGGTGTGGTTCGGCATGTGTGTGCGGCACATGGACATGACCTATGGGTATTTACACCGGGTGGTGCAGGGTGTATAATGTCTCAGCGAAGGTCAGAGAACATCAAACAGTGGGAGTGGCCGTTGCCATGCCGACGCTAAGTGATGCCATTGAACAGTATATCCGCGAGATGCTGAAGAGGACGGATGACCGCATGCTGGAGATCCAGCGGGCCGCCCTGGCCAGTCGTTTTCGGTGTGTTCCGTCGCAGATAAACTACGTGTTGAAGACGAGATTTACCCCCGAGCAGGGCTATATCGTCGAGAGCCGACGTGGTGAGGGGGGTTACATCAGGATCATCCGGGTCAAGGCCCCCTCGCGACGGGAGCTGCTTCTGACCATTTATCACGCAGTGGCCGATGGAGTTGGACGGAGACAGGCTCTGGGATATCTGCAGCGTATGCGCGAGGAGTCCATAGTGAGCGAGCGAGAGGCCCGCCTGATGGCAGCTGCGCTGGTCTCCGATATCGTGGACGGAGTGGGTATGTCCCGGAGTCAGCGAGGGCACTTGCTCCGGAAGTTCGTCGAGGTGATTCTGGGTGTTTCGTCCGGAGAAAGAGCAGACTAGCTATGGCAGAAGGAGGACTCGATGGCCATGCGTTGTGAACGTTGTGGTGAGCACGAGGCTACCGTACGCATAACCAGGATACAGGACGGTGAGAAGGAGGAGATGCACCTGTGCGGTGATTGTGCCGCCGAAGAGGGATACTTTGCCTGGTCTTTTGAGCCCCAGTTTCCCATCCATGGGCTACTCGGGGGACTGACGAAGGGCGTATCCGGCCGTAGACATACGTCCGTATCTCGTTCGACCAGATGTGACCGCTGCGGGCGGACGTACCGGGATTTTGCCCAGACGGGTTTCCTGGGATGTGCGGATTGCTACGATGCCTTCTCCACTGCTATCGACCCCCTGATTCAACGCATACAGGGTGGGACTGCGCACCGCGGCAAGGTGCCGCGAACAGAAGATGCAGCCGCGCCGTCCGCCGGTACAACAGATGATGAGGTTCGGCCGGAGGGTGGCTCGGTGTCGGTGGATGTGCTGCGCGAGGACCTTCAGGATGCAGTGCGGCGGGAGGACTACGAGAGAGCTGCAGAGCTGCGGGACCGCATAAGGGAATTGGAGGCGGAAGCTGATGACGACTGAGGAGCCCCGGTTCGTGCGCGGTTTGAGTCGATGGATGAAGGGCAATGGCTCGGCTTCTGATATCGTCATCTCCAGTCGCGTGCGGCTCGCTCGCAATCTTGAGAACATTCCATTCCCTCCTGCTATGGAGCGGAGCGACGCCGAGAAGGTACTGGCAGCAGCGGAAGAGGCCAGCGGCCGCCTGCAGGAGAGCCTGGAAAGGGAGTACCATTACTACCCTCTCCGCGAAATGTCCGAGCTGCATCAGTGGGTCCTGGTTGAAAAGCACCTCATAAGCCCGCAACTGACCAAAAGTTCGGCCCTCAGTGGAGTGATCATCAGCGAGGACGAGGCGGTCAGCATTATGGTGAACGAGGAGGACCACTTCCGCATTCAGTGTCTACTGCCGGGGCTCAACATCCGCGGGGTATGGGAGACAGCAGATGCGGTGGATGACGTGCTCGGCGAGACGGTGCGCTACGGTTTTGACGGGAGTTTGGGGTATCTAACCACCTGCCCCACCAACCTGGGTACGGGCATGCGGGTGTCGGTAATGGTCCATCTCCCCGGGTTGGCCATGGCAGAGCAGCTGGATTCCGTGATCTCCGGCCTGGCCAAGGTCGGGGCGGTGGTGCGCGGACTATATGGCGAGGGTTCCGAAGCGCAGGGAAATCTGTTTCAAATATCCAATCGAACTACTCTGGGCAACGACGAGGACGGAATAGTCGAGGATATGAGCGCCGTAGTGCGCGAAGTGGTGCAGCGCGAAAGATCAACCCGGGAGACTCTGTATCGTCGCGGGCGGACCAGTCTGGAAGACAAGATATACCGGGCACACGGTCTGCTGACCAACGCGAGAATGATCAGTTCTGAGGAGGCAATGCACCTGCTATCCATGTTGCGGCTGGGGATAGACATGAACATTCTTCCGCATATCGCGCCGGAAGTGTTTCAGGAACTCATGATTCGCATGCGGCCCTCTATCATACAGCGGGAGACGGGCGAGGCTCTCAAACCGGAGGAGAGAGATGTCCGCAGGGCGACGCTGATGCGGAAAAGAATTGCCGGTCAGTGAAGACATAAAAGCGTTTACGAGAAACGGAGGTAAAATCTCATGTTTGGACGATATTCTGCCAGAGCACACAAGGTGATAGTCCTGGCACAGGAAGAGGCCCGGCGCCTCAATTACAACTATGTCGGTACTGAGCATCTGCTGCTCGGGCTGCTCCGGGAGGGCAACGGAGTGGCAGTGCAGGCACTGGAGAACCTGGGTGTCGACCTCGACACCCTGAATCAACAGGTGGAGCAGATGACCGGAAAAGGGAATGCGCCGGCCAGCGGCCAGATCGGCTTCACGCCGCGAGCCAAGAAGGTGGCGCTGGAGCTTGCGCCGGAGGAGGCGCGGCAGATGGGCAATAACTATGTTGGCACTGAACACCTGCTGTTGGGCCTGATACGTGAGGGTGAAGGAGTGGCCGCTCGCGTACTGCAGAAAATGGGGGCTGACCTGGATAAGGTCCGCAAGGAAGTCATAGAGCAGCTGGGTGGTGAAGCCCGTCCACAGCAGCCGGGTGCGAGTGCTGCCGCTGAAGAACCGAGCAGCGAG
>PUMM01000002.1 GCA_003551365.1 Clostridia bacterium | reverse complement strand
GTGCGGGAGTCATTTGTCTGTGCGATTATGCCCCTGGATGTCTCCTCTGCAGTGGAAGGAGCGGCGCAGCAGCTGGGCGGGGTTCCAGTCGCCGTGCGCTCGTCCGCCCGGGGCGAGGATGTGGTGTTCGGCGAGATGATCCAGGATCTCCCGCACCGGTTCACCTTCGAATTCTTCCTCCGCGCGAAACCGCAGCTCAAAGGCCGCGCACTTGATGTGGCTGACCAGGATCAGGAGGTTGTCCGGGTTGATCAGGGCCCGCTCCGGGTTCTGTCGGAAGAAGTACTCGGGGTGGTTGATGATGTGCTGATCCAGTGCCCCGGCGGAGGTGCGGTCGGTTCGGCCGGCCCGCCCCATCTGCTGCCAGGTGCTGGCGATGCTCCCCGGGTACCCCGCCAGGACGGCGGACTCGAGCGAGCCGATGTCGATGCCCAGCTTCAGGGCGTTGGTGGCCCCGCGTCGATCTCCCCGTCCCGCAGGCCGCGCTCGATGGCCCGGCATTGGGCGGGGAGGTAGCCGCGGATGTTGGCGCGCGGGGCGGTCTCCCGCAGATACGATAGCAGAATCTCCACCCGCAGTCGGCTGCGGGCGAAGACGATGGTCTGAATGCCGTTTCTGACAAACTCGCCTATGACCTTTCTGTCCGCTAGCATCGAGCTCTGCCGGATACCCGCCCGCCGGTCTACCACCGGGGGATTGTTGAGGATGATGTGTTTTCCGCCGCCGGGCTGCCGTCGTCAGCGACCAGCCGGAAGGGACGTCCGGTCAGTCGCTCGGCCAGGTCGCGGGGGTTGGCGATGGTGGCGGAACAGCAGATGATTTGCGGATCGGAACCATAGAATGCGGCCACCCGCCGCAGGCGGCGCAGTAGGTTGGCCATGTGGCTGCCGAAGACGCCGCGGTAGGTGTGCAGCTCGCCGATGACGATGAACCGCAGGTCCTCGAGCATTTTCACCCACCGGGTGTGATGCGGCAGGATGCCGGTGTGCAGCATGTCCGGGTTGGTGCCGGATGCGTCGGACCCGGGGAGATGCACCTTCTCAGTGCACCGACGCGGGACAGCGCAATACCGCGGGATTGGGGCTCATTGCTGGTCAGAATCCTTTCCTGCTATAATATGCCTATCCTGGTGCTGGCTGCCGGGGGATCTTCTGCCGCGGTGATGTTGTGCCGGCACACACGCACCGCTGTAGACAGGGAGCGGTGATCATGCCGTCAGATGAGGTCGCAGATGTCCGCGCAACGAAAGATGCCATCGGTACAGTGCTGTCGGTGCGCAGCAGTGTGGTGGATGTTCACTTTTCGCGGCGACTTCCCCCTCTGCATACGCGGCTCGATGCCGGCCCTGAGGGCGACATTGTGCTGGAGGTAGTCTCCCACCACGAAAACGGAATTGCCCGCAGCATCGCACTGTCTCCCACGCGAGGGCTCAGTCGTGGCGATCCGGTCATTGACACCGGTGATATGATCCGCATCCCGGTCGGGAGCGCGGTTCTCGGTCGGATGTTCAACTTCGAAAACACCATTGACGCGGATCCCCTCCTACTCGACGGACCGAGCCGGGGGATTCATCAGCGGTCATCGGCGCTTTCACGCCGGGTCACGGTTTCCGAGGTGTTTGAGACGGGGATCAAGGCCATCGATCTGCTCAGTCCCCTGGAGCGGGGCGGAAAGGCCGGCCTGGTGGGCGGCGCCGGGGTGGGGAAGACGGTCCTCATCACCGAGCTGATCAGCAATACCATGGGCAAGCACCGGGGCGTGAGCATCTTCTGCGGCATCGGTGAGCGTTCGCGGGAGGCGGAGGAGCTTTACCGCGACATTGAGGAGGCCGGGGTCCTCGACAACACGGTAATGGTCTTCGGACAGATGAACGAACCGCCCGGCGCCCGCTACCTGGTGGGACACTCGGCCCTGACCATGGCCGAGTATTTTCGGGATGAGGAACGACGGGACGTGCTGCTCTTGATTGACAACATATTCCGCTTTCTCCAGGCCGGGTCCGAGGTCTCGGGTCTCCTCGGAAAGATGCCGTCCCGGGTCGGGTATCAGCCGACGCTGGCCACGGAGATTGCCGGGCTGCAGGAGCGGATTTCCAACACCGCGACGGGAGCGATCACCTCGATCCAGGCCATCTATGTGCCGGCGGACGACTTCACCGATCCCTCCGCCACCCACACCTTCCCGCATCTGTCCGCCTCCATCATGCTCTCGAGGAAGCGGGCCAGCGAGGGACTGTATCCGGCGATGGATCCGCTGAATTCCTGGTCAAAGATGCTCACACCGCGGGTGGTGGGCCAGAGACATTACTCTGTAGCCCAGCAGGTGCGGGGTACACTGGCGCAGTACGAGGAACTCCGGGACATCATCGCCATGCTCGGGTTGGAAGAACTGTCCATGGAGGACCGACGGGTCGTCAACCGGGCTCGCCGCCTGGAACGTTTTCTCACGCAGCCCTTTGTAACCACCGAGCAGTTCACCGGATACAGCGGCCGGGTGGTGGGCCTGCAGGATGCCATTGAGGGCTGCGAGCGGATCCTGAATGACGAGTTCGCCCATCGTCCAGAGGGAGACCTTTACATGCTGGGCAGAATTGACGAGATCGAGTCCCGGGCGGACGGCGCCGGGGAGACGCCGGATCGCGCAAGCGAAGTTGGCGATTCGTAGGGGGGTGCAGGGTGAAACTGAAAGTACTGCTTCCGGCGGAGGTTCTGCTGGACGAGCAAGTGACGAAAGTGACGGCGGAGGCGCAGAACGGTTCTTTTACCCTCCTTCCCCGCCACATTGACTTTGTCAGCGCCCTCGTTCCCGGCATCGTCGCCTACGGTCTGCCCGATGGGCGAGAGCTATACCTCGCCCTCGATGAGGGCATCCTGGTCAAACAGGGAGACTCTGTTTACATTTCCTCCCCCCGGGGCGTGCTCGGAAGCGACCTGCGGGAGCTGCAGGATCTGGTGGACCGCGAGCTCAGGGTCCTCAGCGAGGAGGAGAAGAGGGCTCGATCGGTGATGAGCCGACTGGAGATGGATACCCTGCGGCGCTTCACCCGCCTGGGGGGAGGGCACTCATGAGCGACCGCGGCGGAGACCGGGAGCGGGAGAGTCGGGAGGAGGATCTCTCCCGCACCATCGGCAGGAAGGCCCTCAGACGCGTCCGGGCCCGCCGCAACCGCGATCGCGGTGTGTGGTTCGGGCTGGGCATGTTCGGGATGGTCGGATGGACGGTGACCCTAACCACCCTGATCGGCCTCGCCGTCGGCATGTGGATCGACCGCACGTGGCCGGGGCCGTATTCCTGGACCCTGATGATGTTTTTTGCCGGACTGGCTCTGGGTTGTGCCAATGCCTGGTATTGGGTGCGTCGGGAGAGCCATCTGGGCGATGAGGAGGACGATGGGGAATGAGCGGGGCGGGGGGGCGAACTGCCACAGCGTTGACGCGTAGAACCTGCGGAGGTATCGGGCGAGATGACGCTGCGGTCGGATGCGGGGCGCGCAGCGGGCCGGAAGTTGAGAAACGGAGCAGGGGGGAGGCGACGGGGCCTTGCACGGACTTTACATCGGCCTATCTCTCACAGCGGGAGTCATGCTCGGAATGATCTTTTTTGGCGGTCTGTGGTGGACAGTGCAGCGGGTCGCCGGTTCCGAGCGGCCCCACCTGCTCCTCGCTGGCAGCCTGATCGTGCGGGCGGCCATCGTCCTGTGTGGGTTTTATCTCCTGCTGAGCGTCAGCTGGCATTATCTGATTTCGGCGCTGATCGGCTTCATCGTCGCGCGAGGCCTTTTGACCCATCATCTGAGGCGGGAGCGCGGGACGCGAAGGGAGGTTGAGGCGTGACCATCAACCCCGACGAGATCATTCTCTTTGAGTGGGGCCCCGTGGTGATCAACGCCACCATCTTGTTCACCTGGGTGGTCATGTTAGTTCTGACCCTCGGATCGTGGCTGGTGACGCGCAGACTGACCGGAGCGGGGAGGCTCTCCCGCTGGCAGAACCTGCTCGAGGTGTTGGTGACGGGCATCAGGGACCAGATACGCGAGGTGAGTCGGCAGGATCCGGGGCCATATCTGGCCTTCGTCGGCACGCTGTTCATATTCATTGCCGTATCCACTGTGCTGGGCATCGTGCCCGGCTACATTCCCCCGACCAGTTCTCTTTCCACCACCGCCGCCCTGGCCATCTGCGTCTTCGTTGCGGTGCCGGTCTTTGGAATTGCCCAGCGAGGGATCATGGATTATTTGGGCCAGTATGTGCGGCCCACCGTCTTGATGCTACCCTTCAACATCATCGGCGAACTCAGCCGCACCCTGGCCCTGGCGGTGCGCCTTTATGGAAACATGATGAGCGGCACCATCATCGTCGCCATCCTTCTCACCGTTGTGCCGCTGTTTTTTCCGGTGGTCATGCAGGCCCTGGGCCTGTTGACCGGACTGATTCAGGCCTACATTTTCGCGATCCTGGCCATGGTCTACATTGCCTCGGCCAGCCGGGTACACGAGGAACGACAAAAGCGCAAAGGGGAGAGATGACATGGACAGCCTGACTCTGGTCGGCATTGTTTCCATCGTGACGGCGGGGGTGACCATTGCCTTCGGTTCTCTCGGGCCCGCCCTCGGACAGGGGCGCGCCGTCTCGCAGGCTCTGAGCTCCATCGCCCAGCAGCCTGATGAGGCCAACAACATCACCCGCACCCTGTTTGTCGGTCTGGCCATGATCGAATCGACGGCCATCTACTGTTTCGTGGTCACCATGATCTTAATCTTTGCCAACCCATTCTGGAACTACCTGCTGCAGCGGTAGTGCGCGGACACCTGACGACTCTTGCGGGGGAGAACGACCATGATTATCGATGGATATACGATTGTATTTCAGATGATAAACTTCCTAATCCTGGTCTTTTTGCTGCGTCACTTTCTCTACGGACCCATCATCGAGGCCATGGATGCACGGGAGACGCAGATCCTGCAGCGTGAGGAGGAGGCTGCGGCCCAAAGGCAGGAAGCGGAGGAGAAGGCCTCGATGTATCGGAGGAAGATGGAGGACCTCCAACGGCAGGAGGAATCCTTCCTGGAGCGGGCCAAGGCCTCGGTCGAGGCCCAGAAGGGGGAGCTCCTAGAGGCGGCCCGGGGCGAGGTGGATCGCAGGCGGCGCAGCTGGGAGGAGGCCCTCGAACGCGAGCGGGCGAGTTTTGTGCAGGAACTGCGCCGACGTGTCGGGCAGGGGGCCTGCTCCATTGCGCGTCAGTGCCTGCGTGATCTGGCGGACGCGCGCCTCGAGTCCCTCGCCTGGGATCTGTTTCTGCAGAGGATCCGCGAACTTTCGGGGGAGGAGCGTTCGAAGTTATTGGAGGCCCTGGCATCGGATCCGCAACCGGTGATCCTGCGGACTGCCTTCGAGACATCGGAGGACCATATCGAGGCCCTGCAGGCGCAGCTGCAGAAGATGCTGCCCGAATCTGGCAAAGACCTGACCATTTTCGCCGAGACGGATCCCTCCCTGGTGTGTGGTCTGGAGCTGACGATCGGGGGCCACCGGGTGGCCTGGAGCATCGAGGGCTACCTTACCGGGGTCGAGGAGAGCATCCTGCGGGAGATGCGCGGCGGCTCGGATCTCGTGGGGGACGACGGGGAGGTGTCCGGCCGTGACGCGAAAGAATGAGGAGGATCGCTCCCTGATCTCCGTGCTGCGCGGGGCAGTTGACGGGGCAGAGGAAGCGGTGCAGCGGGCACTGCGCCAGGTGCCGGCGGAGCCGAGGGTGCGGGAGGGCGGCACCGTGTTGTCCATCGGCAACGGGATTGCGATTGTTAGCGGGTTGCCGGGGGTGGGCGCGGAGGAGCTGGTGGAGTTTCCCGGCGGCGTGACGGGGGTTGCCTTCAACCTGGACCCGGGACGCGTGGGGGTGATCATGCTGGACGAGGCCGAGCACATTGCCTCGGGAGATCCGGTGCGCCGCACCGGCCGGGAGGTAGATATTCCCGTCGGGGAGGGACTTCTCGGTCGCGTCATCGACACCGCCGCACGGCCCCTCGACGGCTTCGGCCCGCTGCGATATGAAGAGCGGTGGCCCATCGAACGGGAGGCGCCGCCCATCATGGCCCGCTCTCCGGTCACGGAGCCGCTGCAGACGGGCCTGAAGGTGGTGGATGCCCTGATTCCCGTTGGCAAGGGCCAGCGCGAGCTGATCCTGGGCGATCGTCAGATCGGAAAGACGGCCATCGCCCTCGATGCGATGATCAACCAGGCCGGCCGGGATGTCATCTGCGTCTACTGCTCCATCGGCCAGCAGGGGGCGGATCTGGCCCGCTTCATCGGGCAGTTGGAGGCGCACGGCGCCATGGCCTATTCTGTGGTATTGGTGGCCTCGGGGGACGGCCCACCGGGCCTGCGCTTCGTTGCTCCGTTTGCCGCCACCACCATCGGGGAGTACTTCATGGAGCGGGGAGAGGACGTGTTGGTCATCTACGATGACCTGACCCGGCACGCCCGGGCCTACCGGGAGATTTCGCTGCTGCTGGAGCGTCCTCCCGGCCGGGAGGCCTATCCGGGCGACATTTTCTACCTGCACTCGCGCCTCCTGGAGCGCTCCACCCACCTGCGGGAAAAATCCGGCGGCGGATCGCTGACGGCGCTGCCCATCATCGAAACGCAGGCGCAGAACATCTCCGCCTACATTCCGACCAATCTGATCTCCATCACCGACGGTCAGATCTACCTTTCGCCCGAGCTGTTCCGGCGCAACCACCGGCCCGCCGTCGATGTCGGCAGGTCCGTCTCGCGCGTGGGGGGCAAGACCCAGCTGCCCGCCTATCAGGCGGTGACCGGCGACCTGCGTCTTTCGTACGCGCAGTTTGAGGAGCTGGAGATGTTTTCTCGCTTTGGCACCCGGCTGGATGAGAAGACGCGCGATACCATCGAACGGGGCCGGCGGGTGCGGAAGGTGCTTACCCAGCCCGAGCTGCAGCCCCGAACGATCCCGGAGCAGATTGCCGTGCTACTGGCGGTGACGGAGGGACTCCTCGACGCGGTGGAAGTGGAGGATATCCCCGCCGCCGAGGCCCGGGTGCGAGAGGCGGTGACTGGGGCGCTCCCCGAGATCTGCCGAAGGATCGAGGACGGATAGGAGCTGTCGGATGAGGACCGTGCTGCCATTTTGGATGCCGCACGACGGGCCGTCGAATCCCCGGGGGACGCAGAGGCCCGAAGCGGTGGTGGGCAGAAGAACGGAGATGATCGGAGGGATGCGTTCTGAGCGAGGCCCTGGAGACCCTGCAGAAACAGATCAAAAGTGGTGAGGACCTTTTTTCGATCGTCCGGACGATGAAGGCCCTGGCCGCCACCAGCGTTCGTCAGTACGAAAGGGCGGCCGAGTCGCTCGATGATTACTTCCAGACGGTGCAGATGGGCCTTTCGGTGGTTCTTTGGACGCACACCGAGATCCTCGTGGATCCCGCCGCGGAAGTGGACCGGCACGGGCTCGCACTGGTGTTCGGTTCCGACCACGGTCTCGTGGGTCGCTTCAACGAGCAGGTCGTCAGCTATGCGCTGGAGGAGTACTGGACTCAAGAGGAGCCGGAGGGCGCCGTGTCTCCGGAGGATCGGATCATTGTCGCAGCCGGCGAG
>PUMM01000037.1 GCA_003551365.1 Clostridia bacterium | reverse complement strand
GGGCACCTTCAGCTGGGCTTCCGGTCACGAGTACACCGGAGAGTACAGGGATGACCTGCGGCACGGGTATGGGGTCTACGTGTGGGCCAATGGTGATCGTTATGAGGGCGAGTTCGTCGACAATGAGATGCACGGAGAGGGAACGTTGGAGTTGGTGCCCGGTGACACCTACGAGGGTGAATTCCGGGAAGGTCGCATGACCGGACGGGGTTTGCGGGTCTGGGAGTCGGGTGACGAATACCGCGGTGACTTTGTCGACGGAAAACCGCACGGCGAGGGCACCTTCACCTGGGACTCCGGGGCAGAATACACCGGGGAGATGAAGGACGGGCAGCTGCACGGCGAGGGCGTCTACACCAGTACCGACGGTGAGCGTCTGCAGGGCCAATGGGTGAACAATGAGCTCGCCGAGGTCAACGAAGAACCGGATTATGAGGAGGATACCGATGAGCCCGCCCTGCCATCCGTCGGTGAATCGGATTTTCTGAGCCGTACGCGGGTGAGCATTCCGCGCACCGGCGAGCTGCACCTCGTGGGGCAGGATATGGGCAGCACGTATCTGGGTAGACTGACCACCAATGAATTTGCCACGGATTCGGTGTTCAACGATTACGGCCGATACGGAAGCCGGTTCAGTACCACCAGCATATGGAACTCCTTCAGTCGCTTTGGCAGCAGGTTCTCTTCCTACAGCGCCTTCAACAGCTACGCGAGCAGCCCACCCATGATTGTGCACGTGGGAGCTGCCGATGTTTCTCTGGTGGGGTACGTCACGACCAACAGTTTCAGGACCAACGACCTTCACCCGGACGATTTGTACCGCGCCCTGCGGGATGCCGGGCACTGACTGGGGCCGCCGTCCCCGGATGCACGGCAGGGGAGCCGAGAGGCGTGCGGAAGCACAGATCTGCGGTTCATCCCTGCGCGTCGCCCCATTATTGCCGGGCCGGGGACGATCCATCTTCCCACAGCCTGACATCGCTCATCGGGCGGAGGAGTGCCTCGTGCGCTCACCGACTGGAGCGCTACAGCCTGTTCCGCGCGGTCACCCGCAGGCGAACCCGCAGCTGGTGGCGTTGTGTGGGACTACGGGCCTTCTGTCCCGGCTGTGACCCGCCCCACCAGCGGCCCTTGTCCCCAGCACTGCCCCTGTTAGACTGGGGGTGACAGGCGAAGTTGCCACTGCCCTGTATCCGGCTGGAGAAAGCATGAGGAGTGGTTCCCCGTGAAAACCGTACTTGCCCTCGTTATAGTTCTGTTCGTCGCCGTTTCGGCGTGTGCACCAGCTCCCGTGGAGGAGCCGGCCGATGAGGTGGAGGAAGAGGAAAAAGAGGTGGACGAAGACGAGACCCGGGAAATTACCCTGTATTTCGGCTGCCCGGAGGCCGCACACACCGGTGAACCGGGAGAGTACGGCTATGTCACTCCGGTCACCCGGGAGATACCGCACACCGATGAGGTGCTGCGGGCGGCCGTGCGGGAGCTGCTGGATGGTCCGAAGGAAGAAGAGGAAGCCTGGTGTGACGAGTGTGCCGAAGACGAATGGGAGCCGTGCGATGAGTGCCTCGAGCACCGCGTCACGGCGGTGGCCCCATCTTCTGCAGATATACTGGGTGTAGACATCGAGGATGGAGTCGCCACCGTGGATCTGTGTGAAGAGCTTTTCGCGGCGGACGAGGGGGTGGCTGGAACGCTGGGTGGCAGCGTATTCATGGAATCGGTCATCTGGACGGCCACCGAATTCCCCGCGGTGGATGAAGTGCAGGTCTTGGTGGAAGGCGAGTATTACGACGATGGACACAGGTTGTGGGATGAACCTGCGGCCCGGCCCACCGATGAGGCCCGGCAGGAGAACGAAGTGGAGGAGTGGGTCGAACGCTCCCGCGATTTACCCCTGGCCCAGGCCCGGGAGATCGACGGGGCACTGTACCTGTTGGTGACGTACGGTGAGAGGCCGAGCGGAGGGTACTCGGTGGAGATCGTGGAGGTCACCGATGATCACCCCGACTTTGATGCTGAACTGGTGGTAACCGCCGAGTTCACCGAACCGGATGAGGATGAACCGGTTACGGATGCTATCACGCGACCCTATGCACTGCAGGAAGTCGATCCGGCAGATATGCCGGTGCAGTTTCTGGCGGAGGGAGACCGCGAATTCGTTCCCTCCCTGCACGACCTGGACTACCTTCCACCCCTGGTGGCGGGGGATGAGGACATCCGGCTCATTGCCCCCGAACCCGGTGATGCGGTGGACACCGACTTCGTAGTCGAGGGCATCGAGAATGTCTTCGAGGGCACCGTGCTGTATCGTCTCCTGGATGCAGAGGGTGAGGAGTTGGACAGCGGACTGGCCTCCGGGCACGGCCACGACTGGGGACACTTTCAGCTGGAACCCGAGGTGCCGGACGAGGTCACCAGTGGGGACGAGATTCGGCTGGAGGTCTACTCCGAATCTCCCAAGGACGGAAGCGTGGAGAATCTGGTGCAGCTCGATCTGACGTTGCGGTGAGGATCATATCTTGATGCCGGATGGTGGGTGCGGCGACGGAATGCCTCCGCTCATGTGTCGACTGCCGAGCCGCTGCTCCCGCACCACCATCCGCATCCCACCAGACACCCTTGTCAGGGGGCGCTGCCGGCATGTAGAGTATAGATAGCAGTTAATTAACGAATATCGTCCTCATGGCGGGTCGCTTCGAGCGACAAGGGCAAACGCTCTCGAAAGGGGCGGACGCAAAGCCACGGGTCTACGGTCCCCGCAGGGGATCAGGATAGCCGGGCTGCCGAAAGGAAACGGACCCGTTTTTCTATTACCCTCCTCGGGGGCTTGAACCCCTTGCATCACTCGCCGGGACGAAAAGCTGTGAAGGTGAGGGGCGCCCCATTTCCAGTTATCTAGGCAGATTACCCGCAGCCGCGGAGGGGAGCGACCCATCGCGTCCCACGTCAGTACAGTAGTTGTCGATTTGCGCGGGCGGGACCTCACCGAAAGCATCGGTGCTGTGCCTCTGATTCGCCGGTCACTGCCGGCGATACATACGGCCGGGGAACGAACGAAATAGGAAGACGCAGACCGGGACGGGAGAGTGATCGGTGAGGAGAGACACCGTTTACTCTGGGCCGAAGAGTGCTGTGCAGGGCTGTCTCCCGGCAGTTCATCAATTGAGGAGGTATATGTGGTGTTGAGCAAGCGAACAATGATCGCGTGTTTGGTGGCCATGTTCATGATCCTGGCGACAGCAAATGTCGTCAGGGCGGACAATGATGTCATAACGGTGGGGTATGACGACGAGGAAGAATACGACTACGAATCGATTTCAGAAGCACTGGATGAGGCAGAGGATGGAGCCACCATTGAGGTGGGTCCGGGAGAATACGCTGGATTCACAGTCAATGTGGACGATATTACCCTGCGCTCGTCGGATGAGGGCGCTGCAGTGATCGAGGAGCAGGTGCAGATCCGGGGGGCCGGCGTGACCCTGCAGGGATTTGAGTTCGCGGGAGATGGCGATCTGGAAGAATCAGAAAGTCTGGTGGACGTGCGGGGAGATGTGGAGGGTAAGGAGTTCACCCTCGAGGACAACTATCTCGTCGATGCCCGCACCGGGGTCAATGCCCGCAGCGCGAACATCACGGCGACGGGGAATACCTTCGAGAACCTGGTCGCGGGCATCGGGGGCATCGGCACCGGTGGCACCACACCCGAGGTGGATCTGCAGGACAACACCTTCATAGATGTTTACGGCTGCATTGACATTGGCAAAGAGGGAGCCGATTTCGCCCCGGATGGCATTCAGGCAGTGATAGACGAAAATGACTTCAAAGAACTGCAGGACGGTCAGGTTGCTGTGAACTACTTCCCGGACTCCGTCTCCTTCGGCCCGGAGGGCAACTACCTGGTGCGCGCGGATGAGTACCACGGTCAGGATGCGGCGGGCCAGGTCATCGGCGACGCCATCGAGCGGGCGGACGAGGGTGACACTGTCGAGGTGTATACGGGTACATATGTGGAGACCATCACCATCGACGTGCCCGACCTGACCCTGCAGGCCGTCGGCGACGCAGCGGAAACCGTGATCGATGCGGATGAAGAAGATATAGCTGTGCGCGTGCAGAGCGGCCTCGGCGAGATAGAGGTGAACGGATTCACTGTGCAGAACTGGACGGTGGGCGGGATAGTTCAGCCCATGGCGGAAAACGAGGGAACGGCAGTTCACGCCCGCAACAACGTCGTTGCGGCTGCTGCCGATGGCCCCACAGCGCACGGAAATTCCATACAGGTTAGCGGTGATGGGTCGCGGGTGACCGACAATGAGGTGGAAGTGGTCGGATATGATTTCGAATCGGACGACTCACCCACCGGTATCCTGGTCATCGGTGCTGATGATGTCGAGGTTGAGGGTAACCATGTCTACGGTGCAGATGAACAGGAACGAGCCGGCAACGGAATAGCCGTCGGAGGAGACGGCAGCGATGAAAAAGATGATCACGGATGGGCGGTCGACGAAGCCGTCGATAACGTAATCCGGGCCAACACCGTCGAGCACCTCGCCCGCGGCATAGTCGCATGGGGAGATGCGCGAGATACGGAGATAAGCGGCAACTGGATCTCCGACAATGACGTCGGCATTCAGTCCGCCGCGCGGGAGGACCGCGGCACCCCCACCGGTACGCGGGCACGGGACAACAACATTGCCGGAAACGATATGGGAGTAGAGGTCATCGCGGACGGAGATGCGGAGCGCGAGGAGTATCTGGACGCCAAGGACAACTGGTGGGGTTGCGAGGACGGTCCGAGCGGCGACCTGGAGGATCCGGAAGAGCAGGTCACCGCGGATGGCGACGGCGATGGGGTCGGCGATAACGTCCTGTTCTACCCGTGGCTGGGCGAGGAGAAGGAAGTGGAGGAAGAACCGGAGACAGGAGAAGTGGTGGCAGACGTCAGGCCTGCCAGCATCAATGTGCGCAGCCGCGGTGTCTTCATGGTGACCGTCGAGATGGAGGATGGCTCCCGCATTGCAGAGGGGAACCACCGCGTCAGCCTGAATGGTCTCGATGCCGACCGCGTCCAGCACGCCGCCTTCCGCCTCATTGCCCATTTCGAGCGGGAGCAGCTGGTGGATGATCTGGACGGCGAGGAGGGATCGCACGAGCTGAATGTTACGGTGGAGATTGACGATGAGACGTACGCAGTGGAGACCAGCGTGGAACTGATGGTCCCCGGTCCCCCGCATGCCCCGGCTGATTCCGGGGATGAGGACGAGGATGAAGAGGACGGCGACGGGACAGAGGATGATGAAGGACCGTCGGGCCATGTGCCCCCCGGGCATGAGGATGGGCACCCCGGAGGCGGACGGGGACGGCAGTAGAGTGGAGCCGCAGTGCGCTGCTCACCCGGGCAGGGTCGTTAACCTGTCGGCTGCGCAGCGCAGACTGTACAGGTAGTGAGAGGGACAGCTATAGCCAGGCTACGTGTGAGGGGCGGGGCCCGGGAAATATCCGGGCCCCGTTCGCGGCTCGCGGTGTGCCCGGCATGGACGAATGCTGAGGGGTGAAAGGCCCCTGTGGGCAGTGGCCACGTAGAACCACCAGCTGAAGGCCAGGGTGCCCGCGGTGACGCGGGATCTGAAGGAAGCCGGAGGCAAAACCGTGACCCGAGGAGCACGAACTCTGGACGAGGCGTGACGGGCTGGGCGAGTGTGCGATACAAGACGAAGCCCCCGTCAGGATTTACGGGTCAATCCCACAGCATCAGTACCGATATTCCTGATTCCTTTCGTCAATCCTCTCAATCAACCGCCCCAACGCATCCATCACAATATGCGGATGTGTATGGTGGACCTTGTGACCGGCATCCTCCATCAAGATCAAGTTAGCGTCGGGTAAAGCGTCATATAACCTCAGACCATCCTTCTCGTAGCTAAGCATCTGATCAGATTTGCCAAATATGATTATCACAGGAACACCAATGTCTCCATATTGCGGGCTTATCTCATTTACAGATTCGTACATTCCTGCCAGCTCGTAGGCAGTGGCAGTGAATTGGTCCGGCCTGATATACAGTGAAGAAACTGCCTCGACATAAGCTTCCGGCGCATCAGCAGGCCAGAAGGCCTGTTCGTACATGCCTTGCGCTACTGCTCTACCAAAGGGAACCACGATGGTTTTGGTCATCAGAGGTCCAACAACTGGATAACGTGGAAGAGCAAAAACTCCCTCATCCGGTGGCTCATCCATGTAAGCTACTCCAGCAAGGGAGATAGCTCCACTTACCCTGTCAGGATAATCCAGCAGGTACTGCAGCATAACCGCTCCGCCGTATGAGTGACCCACAATGATGGGCTTCTCCACACCCAGCCTGGTGAGAGCTTCGTTGATGAGGCGTGCCTGTGTTTCGGTGGTCAGCTTATCAGGATCCAAACATTTACTATAACCGTATCCCGGCCTCTCCAGAGCAATTGCCTCATAGTTATTGGACACTGCATCGAATATGGATAAGGTGAACTCCTGCAGCGATCCATCTCGACCATGCAGCATCACAACTGGTTGTCCCGAACCCCTGCGCAGGTAATGGATATCCACCGTTCCATCTGCAGTGGAGACGAATGCACCCTGTGGTGGGCATCTGCGTTGAATCCGGGACACTTCAACCTGCGTATATCCAAATGGGGCGAGCATTAACGCTGATAGCAGCAAAATTACGGTGCGACCAATCTTCCTGTGGTTCAACCGAAGACTCTCCCCTCGATCAGGTGTATCTAACCGGCTATCATAAGAGAGATTCCAGCGTCAAAAGGGCTTCAACCCCGGGCCATTCAATCTATCGCAAACCGGTATGATATGCGCTATATCCTCTCCCGCGCAATAACGTCTTTCCTGGCATTGGTCAGAACATGCCTTGATTAGCCCTTCTTCCGCTTTTGTTTTTCCACATACCGTTCACCTGTTCCTCTGTACAGTACATGACAAGAGCTGACCGGATAATCTGCAGATCATCTTACCTGTGCGCTGGCGAACGGCGAACCAGAGCAATCATGTGGTATAGAGCGTGTCTCAAGGATGACTGAGTGACCGATATACAGCCCAGGGCAAAGCCCTCCCGTGGACAGCTGCCGGAGGAGGTAGTCATAATCCAACCCCGGAGGAGTCGATGTGGCTTTTCACCGCCCATCACGGGGTGCTCGAGGTGGACTGTTCAACTGACGGATGGTGGCGGGCGGTCTGCGCATCGTGCTGACGCTCAGATGCCGGGTGCTGCCTGGCGGCGGTGGCCATATCCAGATTGGAAGGTGAGAGGAGGTGACCAACGCGAAACTGCTCACCAGGGCATTTCGCGAAAGGATTCCGCCACTGTATTCCACTGAGGACGATGACGATTAGATGGTGCATGCCAAGTTCTTCACACCGGATTCGAGCTGGATGTGGTACGTGCTGGAGTTCAACGGCGCGGACATATTCTTCGGGTACGTCACAGGCCATGAGGTGTCGTATATGACGCCAATATTGGCGGTGTTGTGAAACCCCTACTCCGTGGTTGGCAGACGAAAACCACTGGTTTACATGAGCATAGATTATCGGCATAATATAAACCGGAATGAGGGGGTGACAATCTTGGATATTGGCTCGCGCATCAAACTGGCACGTTC
>PUMM01000089.1 GCA_003551365.1 Clostridia bacterium | reverse complement strand
TCATTGGCTCTGCGCACCAGTTCCAGACCCTCTTCGCGCGATATGGCGACTCCCGGGATCTGGGCTCCCGCCCTCAGGCCGCCGGTTTCCTGGAGAAATCCGCCCTGGTCGCGCATCCAGATGAAGCCGCGCGCCCCTGCCTCCACTGCCCGCCCATATTTCTCCAGGCGGTGGATCCCGCCCCGGATCCAGTGCGGTGACTTGGCATCGACCAGTATGATCTTGCCATTCAGCTCCCCGGCCCGGGCCTCCCACTGGCCGGGGGTGCCCAGTCCCAGGTAGAAGAGTTCGCCTTCTGTCGTAAACGTCCCGGTATGAGGGAGAGAGATGACGTCATACTCCGCCTCTTCACCGGTCAGCGTGGTGAGAGAGGCATCCCCGCGCTCCCACCCTGTGTATGTGAATTCCTCTCGTGCGACCTTAGCCAGACCGTAGTCCCGCATCCTGCCTTCCAGGTATTCAGTGGCCTCCTCTTCACTCGCCGACCCGGCGAACCTTGACCCCATTTTTGTGAGCGACTCGACAGTTTCGTACGGTTCGTCGGAGAGGTATCCTTCCGCCAGAAGATCCCTGTCCAGTTCTGACATATGCTCCCGATTGTACATGATCGGTCCCTCCTCCTCATGATGAAGGTATTCCCGGAGATGCCGACTGATCCTCTGCCATCTCCCCCATCTGTGGTATCACTCGGCTGTTGATGTGTGCGGCATCTGGTATAATTGGCAGGTAGATGTCATCGGAGGTGAGACGGATCAATAATGACTGACTATCTTTGCAACTCGACCATGCGAGACCAAATAGGCGGCCAGGTGGAGGATTGTCTGCGGGATATGATTGCTGATGGACATCTTCCGCCCGGAGTGGATGAAATGGCCTTCAATGTAGAGAAGCCGAAAGATCCTGAACACGGTGATTTTGCCAGCAATGCGGCGCTGGTTATTGGCAATGCGTGTGACATGTCCCCGCGCCGTTTGGGCGAGGAACTGAAGGAGTCCCTCGAGCCCCGCGTACGGGAGGCAGAGTACCTGCAGGCGGTGGAGGTGGCCGGGCCTGGCTTTCTGAACTTCCACCTCAGCAATCGCTATCTGGTAGATCTACTCTTAAGCATGCGGAAGAGCCGACAGACATATGGAAACTGGAAATACGGACAGGGCAGGAAGGTGCTGGTGGAGTTTGTGAGCGCCAATCCCACTGGTCCTCTCGTGCTGGTTCAGGCGCGCTCTGCTGCTCTGGGTGATGTCCTGTGCCGCCTGCTCAGTGCGGCTGGCTATGAGGCAGAGAGTGAGTATTACGTCAATGATGCCGGTCGCCAGGTGGAGAAGCTGGGTGAATCTATGCAGTGCCGTGTGCGCGAGCTCACCGGAGAGGGCGACGGAACCGTGCCCGAAGACGGTTATCCCGGTGAATACGTGCGGGATCTGGCCCAGGAATACCTGGACGAGAGAGGGAGCGACGGGGAGCTGCGCGAGATGGGGCGCTTTGCCATAGAGCGGCTTCTGCGTCAGCACCGGGAGCTTTTGAGCAGGTACGGTGTCGAGTTTGACAGGTGGTATCGTGAGAGTCAGATCCGCGAGCAGGGTGGAGCGGTAAGGGTACTGGATACCCTTCGCCAGCGAGGCTACTCCTACGAAGACGAGGGAGCATTGTGGCTCAGGGCCACGGAGTTCGGCGATGACAAGGATCGGGTTCTCGTCAAGAGTGATGGCTCATACACCTATCTGCTTCCCGATCTGGCGTATCACCGCGACAAACTGGAGCGCGGTTTCGACTGGCTCATAGATATACTGGGCCCCGACCATCATGGCTATGTGGGGCGCATGCGCGCAGGTCTGCACGCCCTGGGTCTGGACGGCAATGCGCTTACAGTGCTGATTTCCCAGTGGGTCCGTCTGCTGCAGGGTGGTGAGGAAGTCAGCATGTCCAAACGAGCAGGAACGTTCATCACCATGGAGGAGCTGCTCGATGAGGTGGGTGTTGATGCTGCGCGGTTCTTTTTCGTCATGCGCTCTCCCAGCTCGCCCCTCGATTTTGATATGGATCTGGCGCGGGAGCAGTCCTCTGAGAACCCCGTATACTACGCGCAGTACGCGCACGCTCGGATCTGCAGTGTACTGCGGGAAGCGGGCGATGAGTGCACGGAGATGCTCGCAAGGGCAGACGATCCAACCGTACTCGAATCGGGCCTGGCACATCCCAGTGAGTTTGCCCTGATTCGCCGCCTGGGAGATTTTCCGCAGGAGGTCCTGTGGGCGGCCGAGGGTCTTGAGCCCCAGCGGGTGGCTTCCTACATACTGGACCTGGCGTCGGTGTTCCACGTTTTCTACACCGAATGTCGCATTCTGGGAGAGGCCCCGGAGGTATCCGCTGCACGTCTTTATCTGGCCGAGTGTTCCCGCATGGTGCTGGCCAGGGCGCTTCAGCTGCTCGGTGTCGAAGCACCGGTGAGGATGTAATTGACAGCGCAATCATGTGATGTGGAGCATTGCAGTGTATGAGTGTGAAAGAGTGCTTACCTGTTAGATAATATCGTACGAAGGCATTTCGGTGCGATTTGCAGCGGCACATACCTCTTAACTGTCACGGTGAGGCATTTACCCTGCCCCGCTCATACTCTATAGTGGGTCCATGAGCTTATGAGCGTTGCGATTGGCGGGGTGATTTGATGTATTCTTCCCGGCGCCGGCAGGCATTTGCCGAGATGTCCGGCGCGCGGATCATCGTAATCTTGAGTGTACTGCTCCTGATGGGAGCATTGTTATTTCTCGTTGTGGCCCCGGATCGGGAGGGGATCAAGTCGTCGCGTATGGAGCCGGTTTCCTCCCGACAGGTGATGGTCACACCCCTATCTCCGGCCGTCCCCAGCATCTGTGGGCGGGTTTGCCCCCTGATGCATTTGTCCAGCTGGCCGGGCATTGCTGATGAGGGGCTGCTCCTGTGAGGTGCAATGGCATGCGGAGTGGTGCAGCCAGAGCCGTATTTGTTACTGATAGTCAGCTTTGCTGCATTGACGCCACCGGGTCGGACAAATAGAATGAACGTGGGCACTCGAATCACGCGGCATGTTCACAGCCTTTCTGTTGATGCGTCTCCAGATGGCAACTCGTCAGGGTGTGCTCCCTTCCTGCTATTTTCTTATCTGTGTATGGCACAGATTCTGAACGGGAGGTAGATGAATGGTATGGCTAAGTTCATCTTTGTGACTGGGGGAGTGGTGTCGGGTCTGGGAAAAGGGATTACCGCGGCCTCCCTGGGGCGGTTGCTCAAGAGCCGCGGGCTGAAAGTGGCCATTATGAAGCTCGACCCCTACATAAATGTCGATCCTGGCACCATGAGCCCTCTGCAGCACGGTGAGGTATTCGTGACAGAGGATGGCGCCGAGACAGATATGGATTTGGGTCATTACGAGCGCTTCGTGAATGACGATCTGAGTCAGGACAATAACGTGACCACCGGTTCAATATACTCCAGTGTAATCGAGCGCGAGCGTCGAGGAGAGTATCTCGGCGGCACCGTACAGGTAATTCCCCACATAACCAACGAGATCAAGGGACGCATCGAGCAGGTTGCCCACAACACCGGTGCTGACATCGTAATAGGGGAGATTGGCGGCACCATTGGAGATATCGAGAGTCTGCCTTTCCTTGAGGCGATTCGCCAGATGAAGGTGGACCGCGGGCGCAGTGATGTCATGTACATTCACGTAACTCTCGTGCCTTACATCGATGCGGCCGGCGAGCAGAAGACCAAGCCGACTCAGCATTCCGTGGCCTCGCTGCGTGGTATAGGAATAACTCCGGATGTCATAGTATGTCGTTGCGACAAGCCACTTACCCCAGATGTCGTTGAGAAGGTAGCGTTGTTTTGCGACGTCCAGCGGGAAGCCGTCATTCAAAATCATGACCTGGACACCATTTACCAGGTTCCGCTTCTACTGGAGGATCAGAATCTGGACAAACTGGTGCTCGATCATTTTGGACTGCAGACGCGCGAGAGAGATCTGCAGGAATGGCGCGAGGTGGTCCGCCGGTTCAAGGAACCGGAGGGAGAAATAACCATCGGTATTGTGGGTAAGTATGTCGACCTGCACGATGCCTACACTTCGGTGGTCGAAGCTCTGGTGCACGCCGGGATTGAGCATCGTGTGCGAGTTCACGTCAAATGGGTGAACTCGGAGGAACTGGAGGACGATGAAGGTGAGAGTGTGCCCGAGGTGGTGGCTGAGGCTCTCGATGATGTGCACGGTGTAATCATACCCGGCGGATTCGGTGATCGTGGCATACGGGGAATGATTGGTGCCGTGCGCCACATCCGGGAGGAAGGGATTCCGTTTCTGGGTATCTGCCTTGGACTGCACTGTGCAGTGATTGAGTTTGCTGAGAGTGTTCTCGGTCTCCGTGGAGCACACAGCGTGGAGTTCTTCCGAGACAGTCCTCATCCCGTCATCGATTGGATGCCGGATCAGAAGAATATAGAACGCATGGGGGGCACTATGCGCTTGGGTAGCTATCCCTGCGAGCTGCGCGAGGACTCCAGAGCGGCCGCAGCGTACGGTCGGCAGTCAATCTGCGAGAGGCACCGGCACCGTTATGAGATTAACAATGAATATCGTAACGATCTTGCAGCACATGGATTTGTGCCGGTGGGCATTTGGGAGGATGCAGATGTCGTTGAGGTCATGGAGGTAGAGGAGCATCCGTGGTTCATTGGAGTTCAGTTCCATCCCGAGTTCAGATCCCGACCGGATCGTCCCCACCCCCTGTTTCTGGATTTTTTGGCGGCAGCATTGCAGCGCAGGGATGACTGACACCCGTACATACTCCGCTATATGATGATTGGCCGGGTATCCGGGGAGGATCAACCTCCTCCCCGGCCGGTTGCTCATTGTCAATGCTGACGGCGCCCAGTCGGTGATGCCGCCCCCGGTGCTTCCCACTACGTGTTTGAGCAGACGAGGTACGAGGAGGCTTCATCTCTTCAAGCGGTGGATACAGCTGATGTGTTTTGGCCGGACATCCTGCACTGTAGCTGCCGATGAATGTGAGATCCGAATTGCAGTTTCGTCCACCGGCCCCGCCCCCGGAAGTCGCCCCGATGATGAGTGTATGGGTTGAAATCCTCTGGTATGTACCATCGGACACACCTCACGGTGTGCATATGGCCATGGGATAGCCGACCCGTAGAATGTGCGTGCACTAGGTCAGAGTGCGGGGAGCAATGTCGGCCTTAGATGATGGGCCGAACTGGCAAAGGGAGGATGTGTTGCGGTGTTCAGAGTGGGTCTCCCCTGTGCTGTTTCGATTTGTTACTTGACGGGCGTCGGTAAATTTGATACCTTTACAGGTTTCCTTGACTTATTACGGGAATCGTGATAATATATCAAACGAGAATGTACACGTCGAAGTAAAAAGGGGTGGGGCAATGAGGAAGGAGCGTTATCCGATAACCTTGGAGGATATTCGCGGCCATTTGGAGCAGCATTTGGGGCAGGCCGTACGGGTTCGGGCCAATCGCGGTCGACGGCGCATAGTTGAGAGAGAGGGAACTCTGGAGAAAACATATCCCGATTTGTTTCTCATTCGCCTGGGTGCCAAGCAGCACAATCGGAGCATTTCCTTCACATATTCCGATGTACTGACCTCTGATGTGGAGGTCACTGTCTGCAATGAGGAAGGGTCGGAGAAGCTGGAGTTCACCGCTGGCTCGTAACTAGTGTAGATTGAACCGCCATTTAACTCCGGGAGGGGCAAGCGTATGCCTCTCCCTATTTTCTGTCTATCTCCAATCCCGGACACCCTACTGATATTGATGCTTCACCGCCATCTCATGACAGGCGCATTCCCGCTGTTCATTCACCGGAACACAAAGCTCTTCCCTTCATAGCATGTAGCAGGGTTGGCTGCATGGAAGGGAGGCGTATAGCTCGTGGACGCACACGTAGAAGCTCTCAGGAGGTACCGGGAGCGCCTGCTTCGATGGCCGAATGTGGTAGGCGTCGGAGTCGGCAAGAAGCTCCGCGCAGATCGGCCCACTGATCGCGATGCCGTGATTGTGCTGGTGACCAGCAAACTACCCGAGGCAGACCTCGCCTCGCACGAGATGCTCCCGCGGTCGCTGACTCCGGGCGTGCTGACTGATGTGGTGGAGGTGGGTGAGGTTAGGGCCCTGGTTCCGTCGCGCGAGGAGATCTCGTTTCGGCACGCACGACAGAGGCCGGCTCCAGGTGGAGTCAGCATTGGTCATCGCGAGGTTACCGCTGGCACTCTGGGGATGGTCGTGCGGGATGCGGCCAGTGGAGACCCGCTCATACTGTCGAATAATCACGTGCTGGTGGGTGGCGGGGCATCATATCGAGCGGCCAACGCGCGTGAGAGGGATGCTATACTGCAGCCCGCTCCGTATGATGGCGGCGGCTTACCCACAGATGTTATCGGGAACCTGCGTCGCCATATTCCCATACAACTGGAGGAACAACGCGCGACCTGCCGGGTTGCCAGACGGGCGGAGCGGGGAATGAATCTTCTGTTCCGGTTACTTGTTCCTGGTTACCGCGTGCAGCTGCACAAGGAACGGGAAGGACGAAACCTGGTTGATGCAGCCGTCGCCATCCCTGTCTCGAGGGATCTGGTGTCGAACGAAATCCGGGGAATTGGCGAACCCAATGGCACCCGCGCTCCCTCGGTGGGGCTGTATGTGCGAAAGAGCGGTCGATCTACGGGGGTTACAGGAGGAGAGATTACGGCGGTCGGAAGCAGCATCAGGGTGAAGATGGGTGAAGGCAACGAGGCAGTGTTCTCCGATCAGATCCTCACTGAGCCACTCGCGCAGCCCGGTGACAGCGGTTCGATTCTCGTCGATGCAGACAATAGAGTAGTGGGACTTTTGAGTGCAGGATCGGACCGGGTTAGCGTCAGTGCACGGATCGACAATGTCCTCGAACTGCTGGACCTGGAGATTTGATCGGCATGCCGCGATGAAGGGTCTCGTGTGATCTGTCGCAGGGTGGTGCGGAGGAAGTGGTTACTTTCGGGCGGTTCCGCCACCGTAGAGCTGGAAGTAGAACACGTTGAAGCGTTTGCCGGGCTCGGTCACATTGCCGCTTTGCCTCCTACTGATGCGGCGCGTCCACTCGGACAGCGGAGCTGGCTCACTGCTCACGGGCATCGACGGATTATGCGCCGGCACTTCTCTGACAGGCTGCACTGGTGTGTGCATGACCTCGCTCGGACTGTCCGTCTGCCAGCTGAACTGCCGATGCCGAGGGGACTGCCGCTTTCTGACGGATCTGTCCGGTGGCATCCCGGTTGGGGCAGGAATGTGGGCTGCATGAGCGAAATCCATTGGATAGTGTAGGTGTGGACGACGACAGCGGGGAGGGTGGCGTGCGGCGTGTCTGATGGTTTACGGGTGCGAGCATATGCAAAGGTGAATCTGGGCCTGCAGATTCGCGGGCTGCGCTCTGACGGATACCATGAGGTCTGCACGCTCCTGCAGGTGATTGACCTGTCGGATGTTATGTCCATCAGCTTTGACCAACGTCTCCCACCGGGCGAAACCCGCATATGCTGCCATGTGCCCGGTGTCCCGGCGGGAGATCGGTCTGCAGAGAATCTCATCAGTCGGGCCCTGCATTTTCTTGCCCCTCCTTACGGTGCGCGCGTGCACCTGGACAAGCATATACCTGTGAGTGCGGGGCTCGGGGGCGGCAGCTCAGATGCGGCCGCCATGATC
>PUMM01000001.1 GCA_003551365.1 Clostridia bacterium | reverse complement strand
TGATAGATATCTTCACTCCGTCCCACTGCGCTGGGGGCGCATCGGCTGGCTGTTGCGGGGAAGTCTGTGGTCACCGGGCGACACTGATAGTAGGTGATATCGCCATTAATCCCGGCTCCCCACTCGACATCGATCCCCATCTCTCCGCTGTTCAGCAGCATGATGTCAGCCATGTGATGCAGCTCGCTGCACACATCCCGATACCAGTACGGTGGTTGCGGGGGACGATAACCATACAGATCCCATTCTCCGGTTACTGGCCGCACGAATAGCCGGGGAGCAGCGGGGAAGGGAGATACTGCAGGGGAGATCGGAAGGCCGGGGAACTCCGTCTGCGCCGGAATGGAAAAATGCGAGATATGTGCCGAGAAGCGAGTGCATTCTCCGTCCTCACCCCAGTCGTGCTCCCAGCCTTGACCGGGTTTGTAATGACTCCGGTACGGCAATGTGACCCCCTCGACCACGCTGCGACAACTGCCGTAGAAGGATTCCACCATTAGTTCCGTTCGCCCGGAGTGCCGCAGGGCGAAGCACACTCCGCTGAAATAGGCCGGATGATAAGGCTGCAGCAGCAGATGACACTCCGCGGAAGCCGGAGCGTTATGGGCATGGTGTCTCCAGATGTGCAGAGCACAGGTCGCCAGGCGAAAAACCCCACGCACTGAGTTCATCGATAGGTATCTTCCGGCTCCGCTGGTGGCACTATTGTCCTCATGGGTTGAGGCGGAGCGGAGAGCCCACCCGTGCGGAGCAGCGAGCCCATGTTGCTGTGTCAGATCCGCCATCGTCCGGGCCACTATATCCAGGCCTGTCTGCACATCTTCGCCGGGCCGGCCCAGATCGAGTCCCAACTGGTGGGGAGGTGGAATGACGGCAGAATCGGGCACGCGGAATCCTCGCTCACGCAGCTGCTGCAGTCCCTTCAGCTTACCCGGCACTGCTGCAGCCCTTCAGATGGGCCAGCCCCACCCGGTACAGCGGCACATCCTCACCGGCAATGCAGCGGAAGATACGCATTGCTCTCGCCTGCCAGTAGTGGCGGAATTCCTCGAAGAGCTGCAGTGCCCGGAACAACTGGAATGCACGCAGTAGCAGGTTGTCGGCCACTGCATGGTCATCTCCGCACAGAGGTGGTCGGCCAGGGGTATGTCCAAGACGGATCAGGCGGTTGCGCAGGTGGGGAGCGCGAAAGGAGGGGCAGGGGACGGGAATGCCGAGCGCTTGAGCCGTCAGGTCGGGTTGCTCATAGTCGCATCCTTCATTGCGGGGGTCGGCCAGAAAGCCGGAGTTCCAGCAGAACGCAGTCACATCTGCACCGTCTGCCCGACCGGCCGCGGCAGCTTCCTCCAGGTGGCGCAGCTCCTCTGCGAAGTAAGAAAGATGCGAGAAGGAGGGCGCATAGATGTACCTGTGAGAAAGGTCTTTCATCACTGGCGTATCCCCGATGATCTGGCGTGCTGCCTGGATTATTGTCTCGGGAAAGGGGTTGATCGACGCCACTGACACAGCCTGTACCAGCAGTATGTGTAAATTCTCCACCGAGTCGGGCGAAACCCCTTCGTCGGTCAACCATTGTTCTTCCGTGCACAGGCAGGCGGCGGGCAGTCGCTGCATAAGATCAGCTATGCGCTTCATGCAGTTGGTGCCGAACGATGCTCCCGCGGTCAGCAGGTTGAGTGCGCGTGAGCTGACGGCCTCCTCAGTCCCGGAACGGAACAGGAAAACTACCCCGTCGACCAGACGGGATTCAATATCCTGTGCTACCCCCACCCAGCGGGAGAACTCCTCAAGTCCGGCCGCGTACATTTCCTGTTGAATGCGTAGGCTTCCCTCATAGATCAATGGAATGTGCACAGCACTATATTTGCCCTGGGTTACGGCAAGACCGAACAACCAGAAGTTCTGGGCCAGCACCCGGTCCAATGTCGCTTCAATACCCGGAATGGTCGTCCTCATAACGTCATAGCACCACGCGGAAAGTGATCAGACGGTGCGCTTGGGTCCCTTCTCCCACTTGGCTACCTTGCTGGCCGCCTCTGCGGCCAGCTCGGCGTAGGCAGAGCGCAGCTTGTCCTCCATTTCGAGTACAGTCGCCTCCAGGTCGCGCCGGCGCGGAGGTTTGGACCTGATCTCGTCGAGCTCAGACCTCAGCTGTTCGATGCGCGAGATCGTATCACCGAAGGGGATCTCAAATAGGCGGGTTCTTGACTGCAGGTCGCTGATGCTTTTGTGTTTTCCCATGCTCATTCCTCCCCTAGAACAAGAAAGTCTTACCAGCTTACACTCAGCATAGGGAATTCATTACCATTATGTCAAGTGAATGAGCTAGCTGGCAGGTATTAACTGCATTTGCCCGCTGGCAGGCGAGCTCGGGTAGGATCTATCTCTGCGCGATGAGTTTGCTCTGGGGCAAATGCGGGGCGGTGAAGGGATCAGTGGCTGGAGATAGATTCTTAATGTGCAGGAGCAGGTGCGAGAGTACATAATGAGTCGGGGAATTGTGCATTCTTCAGCTGACCGAAAGGCCATCCATTGGGGGAGGCACTGTACTGGGTGGTACAGTCCACCGCAAAACCATCAAGTCTGGCGCCATCCACGGGAGGTGTTCTGTGCGTCTTGCACATACCATCTCCGGCAAATCGTGCTTTTTGGTTCCGATAATATATCTTTTCTGAAGTGATGCTGGGGATCGCTACACGAGGCGCGGATTGATGCCAACTGATTATCGCGCGTGCCGTCACCTGATGTTACGCACTTGTTATACAATGCTGCAGGAGGTGGGGGAGAAAATCTGGAACGAATAATAATACTTGCCTTTTTATGCCGTCTGGCGGTACGTCGTGAGCTTGCAGTGTGACGGGACTCTATCCGAATGAAGTACGGGATAGGAGCGCAAAGTTCGCGTAGAAGCCGTCATGACTGGTGAGTGCGCAGTGCATCATAACGGATGATGGTGTCCTTCAGCTGCCGACAATGTCCATGTTTCTGGCGACTGCGATATAGATCTTGAGGGGAGTCGATAGAGTGCGCAAATATGTGAGTGTGACACTGGTAGTAGCTATGGCCCTGCTCATCATGGTGGCGGTACCCCGCGGGGTGAGCGCCTCGGATGCGCATAAAGTTAGGCCTGATGACTGCATACAGAAGGCCATCGATGATGCGGAAGCCGGAGATACCGTATATTTGGAAGATGGCAGGCACGAGCTAAACGAAGATATCCACATCACAAAGCGGATCCGCCTCACCGGCCATGAGGATGCAGAAGTAGACATGGGAGAGCACTCCTTCCGGGTGGAGGCCAGCGGGATAACCTGTACGGGACTGCATCTGAAGGGAACGGGTGCGGCCATTTTGGTGGATGAGGGCGGCCATACGGAACTCACCATCGAGGACAACAGTTTCAGTGGGCACAGTGAGGTCCTCCGCTTTCGCCCCGGTTATGGAGATATTTCGGAGCTGATTCTGAAGGCCAACACCATGGACGAGATTACGCACAAGGTAGTGGAGATGTATGGTGCGGGACCGTTTGAGAATGTAACCATTGCGGGCAACAATATGAGCCTCGAGTTCGATGACGGGTGGACTGCCGCCCTGCATCTGGGCGAGCTCGACGGCGAGGTGGCCGTCACTGGCAACACCATTACGATCGATAGCACTGCTGATGCGGCGAGCGATAAGGGTGCCTGGGGGATCTTCTTCGCCACAGTGCAGCACACCGAGGACATCGTGGTGTCCGACAATACGGTGACCGGAGCGGATGCCGGGCTGTACACCTATAACGAGCATCTTACGATTGAGGACAACAAGTTTGCTGACAACCTGGTACAGTTCCTCGATCCCAGCAGCCATTATGAAATCGACGACCTTCTCTCTGGCAACGAATTCGACCGCTCTGCGCACGTGGTCGAGGGTGTGGATGAGGTCTTCGAATGGGACGTCGGAGGAAATGCCATATTCAGTAGCATACAGGATGCTGTGAATGCAGCTGATGAAGGCGAGACAGTTGAGGTGGGGCCGGGTACGTATGAAGAGAATGTGACGGTGGAGACAGATGGTCTGCACATCGTCTCCACGGAGATATATGAGCGCGGTCCCCATACTATTGTCCGGGCAGCAACTGTGGATAACGATGCCGGAGGTACGGGAGTTTTCACCATACATGCCGACGGTGTGTGGCTAGAAGGATTCACTCTGACCGAAGGCAGAAACGGCATCGTTGTGCACGGTGATGACAACTGGATAGCATACAATACCATTGTTGAGCAGCACGAATACAATGGCATTTCGGTGCGCGGCAATGCGAATACTGTCGCGCGTAATGTGATAACGGATAATCCGGTTCGGGGCATCCTGGTGTGGGAGGATGCTGACGGGACTGTCATCATGAGCAATTGCGTGCGCCGGAACGGTCTAGTCTCTGACAATAATCACGATACAGCAGGCGGCATCGTTGTCGGGGAAAACGCCGGTATTACTGATGTGTACTATAACTGCATCGCAGACAACGCTTTTGGGCTGCGCAATGACAGTGCTGAGAAAGTAGAGGCCATTCACAACTGGTGGGGAGAGATCGGCGAGCCATCCGTGGGTGAAGATGTGACTGACAACGTCGATTACGACCCCTGGCTTGCGGATCTGTTCTATGATGGCGATACTGAGTTCACCGAGAGTCCGGCGGAGTTCATTGCCGTGGTTGAGGATTCTAACGGCGACGGAGTCGGGGGCGTCACCGTCGATTTCTATCTGCAGAAGCTGAATGACAATGATGACGAGAAGGTTCACGTGGGCAGTGCCGAGACCAGTGACGAAGGGCTGGCAAAGATGTCCCTGCGCGGATACACGACGGGAGACTATGCACTCACCCTGAAAGCCGCCGGATGCATGGAGGCGACTGAAACGATAGAACTGGCCTATGAGATGTATACTCTCACCATAGACAAGGAGGGTGAGGGATCCGTCCGAGTCGATGGCGACTGGGTCGATCTCCCCTACGAAGAAGAAATCCCGGCCGGCACGTCGGTTGAGCTGCGTGCCAGATCGGCGTCCCACTGGTCATTTGATGAGTGGGAAGTCAATGGTGAGACGTACGATGAGCGCTCCATCGACATTGTTATGGACCATGATATCGAGGCCACCGCCCACTTCTCTGAAAGAGACGTCCCGGATGAGCTGGTTGGCGACATCCTGGTTGATGTCCGTCCCCCGAGCATCAACATGGCCAGCCGCGGGGTGTTCATGGTCAGCATCGAGATGGAGGACCGGGCCAGATTCCCCCGTCTCGACTACGATGTCATCCTGGAAAATGGCGATTTGCAGGTTGAGGCACTCCGGGTGCAGAATGCCGCCTTCCGCCTCATCGCGCATTTTGACCGGGAGGATCTGAACGGTCTGGAGCCTGGCAAACACGAGGTAGATGTGTGGGTTGTCGTGGACGGAGATGAGGAGATTCACGGGCAGACGGTACTCCATCTGTTTGGTTCGCGACCTCCCGTCCCTGGTGATGATGACGGAGAAGACACCCGGATACCACCGGGATTGCGCGACGACCATCCCGGAAGAGGAGTGGGACCACCGCGTTGAATGGGAGAATTTCCGCCGGGATCCCGGCAGCTCGCGGCTCGGCCTGCGGGATCCCCGGCGGCGTCAGTGGATCACGCTCATGATCTTCAGTCGAGGTTTCGAGGTGGGATGGGGCATTGGCTGTGTCGGCTGGCTGTCGGATGACATTCTCCGCGGCGGTGCCCGTCTGATCTTCGAGTACGTAGTTGGGCTCAGGTTTTTCGATAACTGAATAGCAATTGAGTGGGGGCGATGAACGCCGGACATTACCTGGGTGCCTGACCCGGCTGGAGCCAATGGCACAACCGACCGCTGCATATGGTGGTCGGTTTTTTTGTGCGGTCAGAGTAGAAGGGAGGGTGGGCCGTTGCAAATGGCGGAGATGTGGTGCGGTCAGTATCCGTTGAGGTGCGGTTCTTCCCTGCTGGATCATCACAACGCGTGGGGCGATATCAGCTGGTCAGATGTTCATGAGTTTCAGCAGTTCGCCAGTCCTTTAGAGGGGCTAGCATCGGTCCATGAGACCACCACGTTTCCGGGCACGTCACCGGCTGCTATCACAGCATTATCCTGGTTCGCTGCACGGAAAGAGACTGAGATGTTCTCCGCGCTCAGTCTTGCAGCCGGGCCTCATCCAGAATTGCCCGCCGGGCGCGGGTGCGGTTAGAGAGGAGGAGTGTGATGGAGAATCGGGTGAAGATGCTGTTTCTGGCTATCGGCCTGTGCAATGTTTTTGACTACTTCTTCACACTACACGTACTGCAGCATGGATTCATTGAGGGCAACCCGGTCATGGCGCCCGTTATCGGCACCGGTTGGTTCTTTGCCATCAAAGTAGTCTTGATACCTGCCGCCCTGGCAGCAATCTGGATGGTGCGAAGCAGAATAGGAGGAATCGCCAGGCTCTCGCTATGGATCTGTGCGGGAGCTTATGGCGGATTGATGGCATATTTCGTCGCTCTGATGGGTGCGGGTATGGTTCCGCTGTCGTGAGTAGAGAACTGCGTTATGCGGGGGTCGATAGTTGACCGGAAGACGAACACTGCAGATCGCCCAACATAGTCGGTGTTTTCACCATGTTGACGGCAAGCATTGCCGCCAACACCGTGCCGACAGATGAAATCACCGCGGCACAGGTCTCTGACTCATATCCGAATCTATTCACACCCGCCGGTTTCACGGTTTCCCTCTGGGGCCTGATCTATGTGCTCCTTTTGGGCTTCTGCATTTATCAGCCACGAGATTTGCTCAGTGTCCGGGATTGGGACATGCTATTTGCGGGATATTGCCCGGCTCCATTTCCTGTCCAGCCGGCATGACCTGCAGATCCCTCTCTCCGTGCTGCTGATTGTCCTGATGCTCCCATCTCTGATCCGGATCTATCAGAATCTGGATACTGCCTTCGTCTCCGCCACCCCGCCGGAAAACGTCTACGTAAAATGGATAAGGCCGGCTGCTTCGTTCTGATCAGCCGCATGCCTGATGACGAGAAGGTAACCGATGAGCACATCCTCAGAACCTACCAAGAACAGACGGTGGCGGAGCCGCACTTCACCTTCATCAAGGATCCCAAGATTGTGGGCCCGGTGTACATGAAGAGCCCCAATGGGTGGAGGCTCTGGCCTATGTGTTTCTCATGACACTCTTGGTGTTGAGCATTCTGCAGCTGCTCACGCACATGATGGGGAGCAAAATGCCGGACGGAAGCAGGTAACCGCCCGACAACACACCAGTTCACGAAGGATTGCTGCGATTGCCCGGTCTGCCGGGTGATGTCTTCACACGCTCCGGATACCTGATGGGGCAAAAGGACAACTCAATAGCTGCTGAGAGGAAACGGCAGAGAGTGCGAAAAGGGCGGTGTACAATCGCCGATAGTACCGGCTGGCCGTCAGCACCTGCAGACCATGATCTTCCCGGGAGGTAGTGTCCCTCGTACAGCAAAAAGGCCTGCAGGTAGTGGTTCACGGCTTCCGCCCAGTGCAGCAATGCGGTCCGCTGCAGCAGAGAGACGGACCCGTCCGCATCATAGCAGGCAGAGTCACTGAGGCGCAGTATGTACCCGACCTGGGAGTAATCGATGGCCACAGGAGGCTGCTGGCCCGGTGGAAGCACCGGAAGCACCTGGGTCATGCAGGTTTCCCAGCAGGCCGGATATGCCTGTAAGGTCATGCGAGAGCTGTGCGTGGGACTCACATGGAACCCGGCGCTGCGGGAG
>PUMM01000155.1 GCA_003551365.1 Clostridia bacterium | reverse complement strand
GCGAGGAGAGGATCTCCTGGAGGATTCGGATCTGTGCAGTGACACCCTGATTTCGGTTGATGCGTGGCTTCCCGCCGGTCACAGTCTGCAGGATGAGTCGAGGGCGCACATGAGTTTGCCGCGGGATGCGGCAGAAGCAGAGGAGCAGCTCCGGGAGGCGGGACTCGACCGGCACGATGATGGGACCTGGATGCGCCTGACGGAGGCGGAAATAGGTGTTCCCATTGAGCTGGAGATTCTCGCCCCGCGCGGGATCTACAGCGATGGTGAGGCAGTGGCCCGCGGCGTCGCCGGGGTTCTCAAGGATTTCGGCGTGCGGGTGGACATAACATTTGCCGAGTGGGCAGATTTTTCTACGCGCTTCTTCGCGGGGGATTATGATCTGGCGGTGATAGGTTGGCATCGATCCACACCGGTGGCGGATGGCTTTTTGCGCCCCTGGATGCACTCGGATGGATCGGTGTCCATCAACGCTGACGATCACCTCGGTGTGGACCGGCTGTTTGCGGAGACCGGTCCTGCTGCCGATGAGATCCTGCACCGGTCAGCTGCCGACTATCGCCTGCTTCCCCTGTACAGTGCGCCCATGGTTCTGCTTTTGAGCGGCGAGGTGGACGTACACATCGATGATGATTTTCTCCCCCTTCTGGCGCCGCGGGATCGCTAGCAGCCGCGCAGCCCCAGCTGGCCGTCTCACCGTTGACAGAGGTGTCCGGTTACGGGTTCGTGCCCATTGCAGGGAGTGAGTGGGGTGCGGTCTCATTCCGCCCTGTGGATGAATACACTACCCGCAGGTCGTTCACCACAGATGGCTTACCAGGAGGAATATGGGGGTCGAGATTGCCGCAAATATCAGCGACGAGCGGATCGCCTCGCCTCTGCTGCGCTCCTCCTCTTTTTCCGTCTCTCCCATATGGCGAAAATACCACAGGGTAGCGACTACCAGGAAGAACACCACTCCACGTGCCAGAAACTGCATGGACAGATCCTCCAATCATCAGATTATCTCATCCCATCGGCAGGCGAAGGGGTCACCGGAGTCTCACAGGCCGCCTCCGGTCTTTTGACGGAGCCGGATGCTATCAGCATAATCGATGCTCCCTCTGGACCGGGCGCAGCCTGTGACCCTCCTCGTCCCCTGCAGTGAGTGTTGATCATAGGCGTTCACTTCGCTGCCTTCCCGGCTTTGCCATGCAAACCCTTCCGTCGATTCTGTGATCGGTGCTGTCATGTCCTGGTGGCAAGGCCTGCATGGACCATTCCGGAGCCGGGGTGATCTGCCTGCTTGCCGTCATGCTGGCCAGCGTGAGATTATCCTGTATTCGTGAATCTGGCTCCCGGAAGGGTGGGGGTCTCGTTGCCGCGGAATGAGGCAAACATCGACGTCGGGATAAGGCTGCGCCGCCTGGCGACGTCCGGGCCGCGTGTCGACGGCGGCGCGCACGGGGCTGCAGTTACACAGGAAGGCTCAGGGGGAGTGCATATTGTGCTGGCCCGGGACGAGGGGGGTGGCCTCCTGTTCATGGTGAGCACTGTGGGCTGCGGGTTTTTGTGATGTGTGCCCGGGCCATTTCTGGGCTGCCAGCTCAGGGGTGTCTGGCTTCGTAAGGTAGGGTGCGTTTCTATGGCATAGCGGGGAGCCGGGCGCAGATGATCTGGTGGAAATACTATCGGTATCTCCTGTGACTGTCATATAATGCAGTGATCACACATCCGGGGGGTGATGCTGCTGAACGATAGCGGTGGAGATGTGCGGGACGTCCGTTCCTGCAGTTTGATGCCCACGCAACCTCAGGCACGTGAGGCGCAGGGCGAGGCGCATGTGAAGGACTCCTCCAGCGAGGTCTGCATTGTCATTCGAGGTCTGGTTCACCCTTCCTATTTTGGCCGCGATCTGGCCACCGGCGGGAGTTTCAACATCTACGATGTCTGGCTGCGCGACTCATGCAGCGGCCACCGTATATGTCTCGGTTCACTCAGGCGCGAGGGAGCACACTGGAGAATAAGGCGTCGTGTGCCCGTGCAGGTGGACCAGTTTGATCAGGTTCTCGTAACGGCGGAACACGACAGCTGTCCCCTCGTTTCCAGTGACTCAGTGGTGATGGTAGGATGTTGTTGTGGCATCGGGTCTGGATGCTGAGAGGAGAGCGATTGGTCAATGCTGAGTGACTTGTGGCGATGGCTGGATGAACGGCGTCATCTGCTGGCTGACCGCCGGGTGATATTGGGCCTGGTGGCGGTAGCATTTGTCGTGATGCTAGTTGGGCGCGCCCTGTTCGTGCAGGAGCCACCGGATGAGGTCGATGAGGTGGCGGAGGAATCGGAGACAGCGGCTGATGTGGGGGAGCGGCCGACCCGGGGCGGGTCGCTGCGCGTGGCCATGCCGGGGCAAATTACCACTTTGGATCCACACCGGATGACTACATCCTCCGAACGAATGGTGGCTTGCGCCCTGACAGATCCTCTCTTCACGTTTGATATGTCCAGAGGGGTGAGGCCGGGCGTGATCTCCGAGTGGGACGTGATCGACGAGGGGATGGCGTACGAACTGCATGTAAGTCCCGATATTGAGTTCACCGACGGTACTCCTCTGGATGCGGAGGCGGTGGAGTTCAACCTGAAGAGAATGCAGGAACTGGGGCCAGCAGTGATGGTCGGGGCCTGGCTGGCTTCTATCCGCGAGGTGGAGGTCATTGATGAGCTGCAGCTGCGCATTGATCTGTGGTATCCCGACCCTCACTTACCCTTCAACCTCTCCCGGCCGGAGACGGGACTGGTCTCTCCAGAGGCAGGAGAAGAGAAGGAGGAGGGGTTGGCTTTCGCTCCGGCGGGTCTGGGCCCGTTTACGGTTGACTGGGGGCCAGAGGGGGAGGAATTACTGACGGAGGAGACGGAAACGGATATGCCGGAGGTGCTGACCGAGCTGAATCTCACCGCTTATTCTGATTACTGGCGCGGACGTGCCAGACTGGATTCGCTGAGTTTTGTGCAGCAGGACGCCGATGCTGAACCGGAACAGCTGCTCGCGGATGGTTTCGATGTGGTGGCGCAAGCTCCTCCGGGTTATTCAGTGTCGGACGAGCTGGGTACGGATCTCGTGCGCCCCAACCTGGACCATCATATTCTGTCCGTAAATCTCGATCGGGATGAGCTGCAGGATAGAGACGTGCGTGCGGCCCTACACCACGCCATTGATCGCGACCGCATCATCGAGCGAGTCTTTTCGGGAGATGCGGATGCGTTATACATAGGAGGATATGCGGGTGATCCGCGTGCACGGGCTGAGGACGAGCCCGATCCGCAGCGGGCCGAGCAGCTTCTCGCTGGCAGTGGCTACGGGGAGGATGACGATCCACTCCAACTCACTCTGCTCACTGATGAGAATGAGGACAGAGTGGCGGTGTCTCGTCAGATTGCTGACCAGCTGAAGAATGTCGGGATCGAGGTGGAGGTGGAGGAGGTGCCCGAGGACGAGTACCATGATCGGATGCGTGCGGGTGAGTACGATATCTCCTACTGGGTTCTGGCTCCGCAACTTCCCGATCCTTTGGGATATACGGCCAATCTCCGCTCCGACTCGCACTGGAATGTTTCGCAGATCTGGCGCCCAGACGAGTTCACGAGTGTCAGGGATCGGGTGGATGATCTCCTGAAGGAAGTATCCCGGGCTACAGACGAGAGGGACAGAACAGAGGCCTTTCAGGAGTTCGCGCAGCTCGCTGCGCAAGAGCAGCTTTATGTCAGTCTATGGATGACGGGAACGCGGGCCCTGGTGGGGAATGACGTGCGGGATATCGCGGTATGCTATGGCTTCTCCTTTTGCTACTGGCGAACCTGGTTGGCCTCGGAAGAGTGAGAGAACTCCAGTACGGACAGATTTCCTCTCTGCTTGATAGTTGGCATGCATGGATGATGAGGGTGGCTCCTCTTTTTCTCTCCTCCCCGGACCCGGGGAGGAGGAAGGAACCCTACCGACCCCTCTGCACTTTCTGATTGCCATTCCCTGCACTCCCATATTGCCACCTACAATTGCTTTCGCTGACACCCTTGTGTCCAACTTTGGGCTATGACAAACAGCTGTCATACCCATGTGATATATGAAAGACGCACTGGAGTTATCACCTATGATGTGGGGGAGGAAAGAGGAAGGCCTTGCAAGAAATCAGCATTATAATGCCGAGGTATGATGATGCAGGAGGATTTTTCGATGGTGGGCCGCATTTATCCCTTTTGTGTTGAGAGCCGGCGCAGCCTGAAATCCTGCTCATTTGACTGTAGAAGGAGAGACCCATTTGAGCTGGGCGTTATGCAAAATTGAGTCATTTTCGATTACACCCATACGCCGGAGGGAGAGCATACATGCATGATAATGGTGACGATGTGATTGAACTACAGGAGGGCCAGATTATTCGCACCGATGCCCTGCCCTGCCCCGCCGAGGTGAAGCAGTGGAAGCGCGTGGGCAGCAGGTATCATCTCGAGGCCGTATTGCAGGACAACAATGTATCGCGCAGCATATACCTTTCTCCGGAGCAGGCGCAGGAGATCGAGGTGGTGGGAAGCGATGAGGAACCTCTGATGGATCCTCTGGACTTCTTCTTCGGCATGGAGGCCTACCGCATCCGACTCGCCCACCAGTTTGATCCCCTTTTGGCCCTCAGTACTTCCCAGGTGGAGCCGCTTCCGCATCAGATCGATGCGGTCTACGATTATGCTCTTTCTTCGCACCGGATGCGCTTCATGATAGCCGATGACCCGGGATCGGGGAAGACCATAATGGCCGGGTTGGTTATCCGGGAGCTGCAGTTCAGGCAGAGGGTCAAGCGGATTCTCATCGTCGCCCCGGGTCATTTGAAGTACCAGTGGCGCAGAGAGATGGAGGAGAAGTTTGGCTGTCAATTTCAACTCATGGATCGCAATTTGATGAACGTCAGTTCGTCTGTGAACCCCTGGGAGCAGTATTCGCAGGTGATCACCTCGCTGGATTTTGCCAAACAGGAGGATGTGCGGGACACGCTGCGGGGTGTCTATTGGGATCTGGTGGTGGTGGATGAGGCCCACAAGATGAGTGCCACCGCGTATGAGAGTAAGGAAGGCCTCAAGACGGACAAAACCCTGCGGTACAGGCTGGGAGAGGTCCTCTCAGATCATTGTGATCAGATGCTGTTTCTCACGGCCACCCCCCATCGCGGTGATGATGAGGGCTTCCGCATGTTTCTGGATCTTCTTCGTCCCGGTTTCTTTGCCGATCCGGATATGATCACTGAGGCCTCGCAGCGCGGCGACAACCCCCTGTTCGTACGTCGGCTCAAGGAGGACATGCAAGACTTTGACGGTCAGCCAATCTTTCCGCCGCGACATGTGCAGTCGCTGGAGTTCCGGCTCTCCGATGCGGAACGTGATTTGTATAATGCGGTGACGCGTTACGTGCAGGACTACTTCGATATGGCACAGGAGAATCGTCATATTTCATTTGCCATGATGATTTTGCAGCGGCGGCTCTCCTCCAGTGCCAATGCCATTTTGACTTCGCTCCAGCGGAGGAAGGATAGGCTGGAGGAAGCCCTGTGGGATCCGGAGGCGAGGCGCGAGTACCTGGGGTTCACTCCGCCGGAACGTGATGAATTCTATGACCTTCCGCAGGATGAACGCGAGGAGATAGAATACCAGGCGGAAATGGTCGTTGGCTCCACGACGGAGAGAGACCTCAGGACGGAGATTCAGCACATTGAGGGTTTGATAGACGAAGCAGAGAGGGTCAGGGCGCAGGAAGTGGAGAGCAAGCTGGTGGCGCTGCGCGATAACATCCTGAGCGCCCTCGGTGATCGCAAGCTGTTGGTTTTCACCGAGTTCACTGACACCCTCCAGTATCTGGAGGCCAAACTCCGGCAGTGGGGTTACGAGGTCTGCACCATTCACGGCGGCATGTCCATGGAGGAGCGCTTGGAGGCAGAGCGCGTCTTTGCCGAGGAAGCGCAGATCATGGTGGCAACCGAGGCTGCCGGTGAGGGCATAAACCTGCAGTTTTGCTCGCTGATGGTCAACTACGACATTCCCTGGAACCCCAACCGACTGGAGCAGCGGATGGGGCGGGTTCATCGCTTTGGCCAGAAGTACGAAGTGTACATATGGAACATGATTGGGCGTGACACGCGCGAGGGGCAGGTCATGAAGCGTCTGTTTGAAAAGCTGGAGCGCATGCGGGTGGCCCTCGGCGATCGGGTTTTCGACGTAATCAATGAACTGGTGTCCGAGTCCGAATTGGAAGACATGATCATGGGCGCGATCTGGGGTCAGAAGAGCATGGACGAGGTCGCGACGTCACTGGATGAGGTGGATGAGGGGGAGGCGCAGGAGGTCATTGATCGGTTGGCTGGTAAGGCGCTGGCCACCTCCTACATTGATTACAGTGGTCTTTTGGAGCGGACGCAAGTAGCCCGGGAGAACCGGCTGGTTCCCGAGTATGTGCAGGATTTCTTTTTGCGGGCTGCCGAACGCATGAATCTTCGAATCGAGGAGCGGGAGGACGGGTATGCGGTGACCTGGGTTCCTTACGACTACTACCGCGAGCACAACGACGACACCGACTTCGTCGAGCGTCACGGCCATGTGCGGGATCGATACAATCGCATCACCTTTGACAAAAGTATCGCCCGCGACAGTTCCAACCGTGAATACGTAGCGCCGGGGCACCCCCTGCTCGAGGCCACCCTCGCATCGCTGCTCAGACTGACGGACAAAGGGGCACCGAGGACCGTTTTCGAGGATCCGAACCACCAGTTGCAGGGCAGTTTGTGGTTCCTGGAAGGTGCCATTATGGACGGCACGGGTGAACCAGCTGCCCGGAAGGTGTTCTGCCTTTACCGCGGCGATGACGGTGAAATCCGCGAGATCAATCCGTCGGTCCTGTGGGATCTGGAGCCGGCCTCTGAGAAGATTCGCGCGGATCGGTCAGAAGAGGATGAGTTCTCTGCTGAGAGTGATGTGATCGGCGAGAGCATAGATCTGGTGCTTGAGCCATTTTTGGAGGAAATACGAGAACACAGCGAACGCGAGGCCAGGGTGAAGGAGCGTTATGGTCTGCGGTCGTTGAAGCAGCAGATTCTGGAGTCGCAGTCGAAGCTTCTGGAATACTCGGCTCGCGCAGAGGAAGGCGAAGATATGGACGTTGCCATCTATAATGAGAGGCATCGTTCCCAGCAGCTGGAGGCGAGGAAAGAGGAGCTCCAACGGGAGATTCGACTGCAGAAAAGTGTGACCATTGAGGCGCCCCGAGTGTTGGGGGTTGCCGCGGTGGTACCCGCTGCCAGTACAGAGGATGCAGTGTCTGCCTGCGAGGATGATGTCCCCGAGGATCTCCGCCCAGAAGTGGAGAGAGTCGGAATGCAGGTGACGATGGAATATGAGGAGCGCTCCGGTTGGGAACCGCAGGATGTCTCAGATGAAAACCTCGGGTATGATGTTCGTTCCATGCAGTTTGCCGGGGACGGCACCTTCCGGCAGGGTCGATATATTGAAGTGAAGGCACGGGCCAGAACAGGTGCGATTCGTTTGACTGCGAACGAGTGGAAGATGGCCCGCAAGCTGCGGGATGAGTACTGGCTGTATATTGTGACCGACGCCTTTAGTGAAAGTCCCGTACTGACGCGCATACAGGATCCGGCGCAACACTTCCGCGAGGAACAGGACATCTTTGCCACCGGTTTTGTGATCCATGAAGAGGCGTGGCGGCCCAAAGGGGAGGCAGTGAATATGCCATGACGGAGATTGCGAGAAAGTTGATAGAATACG
>PUMM01000118.1 GCA_003551365.1 Clostridia bacterium | reverse complement strand
CGAGAGAATCTCCCGCACATGCAGTAGGAGTAGGATTGCTGCCAGGCATATGATGAGCAGTAGGGCCAGCTTGACCTTTTTGGTGACTTCGGAATCGGCCGTCAAATTAACCTCCGGGTATTCGTGCTGTTCTGATGAACTGGGAAGCTGTGTCCCCTACGGTTCGCCTCCCCGCCCGGCACTCATTTTCAGGACAATTCTACACCAACCACAGTGATCCATACCACTTCAGTGTGCGGAAAATCAGTATGTGAAGTGGTGGCTTGCAGGGTATGAGAGTTGGGGAATGATAGGAGGGTAGCTCACTGCCGGATAACTGAGGGGCAATACATCAGGACAATTTACTCTCCAGGAAAACTCCCAAACCCGCACCGGAAATGCCGAACATTCCAACCAGTGTTCCATGCATGATTATCTTCTGCAGGGCCTGCAGCACGAAGATGTTGAGGAATTCAGATCCCGCTATGTGCAGCCAGGACCAGACTACAAGGCCCACGTAAGAAACTACAGGCAGAAATAGCACGATGCCGACCAGGATCAGGCGAGAAGAGGTCTCCTTACCGCGGGTGGTGAATCCAACTATCCCGCCCCCTGCGGCTGTGCAAATGTAGAAGACTGTGTCGCTGACGGGATAGGGGGCGAACCCGCCGAACTCTTCTGATGAGGCAAGCAGCAGGTAAAAGAGTGCGGCGCACGCCGCCAGTCCCATGATTATATTGATACCATCCAGCCTGTCTGACAAAGTATGAGATGCCTCCTCTGGTTTCGGCAATCAGCGGCCTGGGTCAGAACTGTGTATGTACAGCTCGGCCGGCGCCTGTCGCATCTGAATGGGAAAAAGGCGATCGGCGCCCACCCGGCGAATGCGCAGGGTTCCGCGCGCCTCCCACATCCCGGGTTCTTCTTTCACATCCTGCAGCCGGCTCTCTGCCACCATAGATTCCAGTTCAATGTGTCGTTCGACCTTCTCTCCGGCAGCTACCTGGAAATCGTCGGGGAACCAGGTGTCCGAGGCGACAGCTTCCTGCCGGTAATATATTGTGAAGTTCATGAAATCCAGCTCTATCCCGCCGCTGTCGCTTCTATTTTCAAAAACAAAACGAGCATCAAAAATTTGCGGATCTTCCTGCTGTGTCAGGCTGGTGAATCTCACCCGGAATTCCTGCAGGGGCTTGTGTGCCTGCAGGAAGTTGGTTATGGTCCACGCACTCAGGAGTATTGCTGCAATGAATAGTGCGGTGAGTGCACACGCTGTGAGCTGCTTGCGGTACTTCATCATGTTATTCCCCCGACTACGCTCTCTCCTGCGTCTGTCAATTCGCACCGTACCACAAGCATAAATTGACTGCAATCGAAGGGTGGCGCCTCGTCGGAAGCTGCCCCATATGTTGGGAACGGGTGCCTCTCCGCAGTATCTGTCAGGATCTCGTGATTCAGTACTGGCAGATTCAGCTGCAGTGGCACAAAATACAACGCAATCTTTCTTGACTAGAGGTAGTCGGAGGCCATATTATGATAGAACAAATGTTCGATCAGAGGTGGTGCTGTGTCTGTTCTGCATGCGTGGCTTCAGGGACTATACGCTGGGCTGGAAGGGATTCGCTCTTCGGGAACCAGTGCGCTGGTGGTGGCCCGGGAAGGTCGGGTGCTGGATTTTTGCTCCCGGGCGCAAGGACGGGGAGTGGTTTCGGGGATGCCGATTGGTCACGCCCACCAGTGCATTCCGGATGCCTCTGTTGTGGAATTTGATGCCGATCTGTATCGGCCCGATGATCTGGAATTTCTTCCGCGTCTCGGGGCAGCTGTTTCCCCGCAGGTGGAAGTGGTGGAACCCGAGCAGATTTTTGTCCAGCTGGGGGCGCGAGAGGATGGTCGTGCAGCTGCGCGCCGCCTCGTTCGTGCGGCTGCAGATGGCCCCGGGCATACTCTGTGGGTGGGGGTGGCGGTGAATCGCCTTCTTGCTCGCATAGCTACCCTCGGTATGGAGGATGACCGGTTCAGGGGTGTGGTACTTTCGTCTTCTGATCCCCGGGCGGAGTTGCTGGCAATTTCCGGGGATGCCGGTGAGAAATTCATACGCAGCCTCCCCGTTTCCTATCTCTGGCCGTTGCCGCAAGAAGTCAGGGGGAGGCTGGAAAGGCTTGGATTGAAAACTGTGGGGGAAGTTGCTGAGATTTCTGAGGGGATCCTCGCACATCAGTTTGATGCAGTGACTGCCCGGTGTTTACATAACTACAGCCGCGGTCGGGATGCTTCCGTCGTGTCATCTGACTATCCGCTGCCGGAAATTGCGTGGGAGAGGGAAATCCATCTGGCATCTTCCGGTGCCATGTGGCAGGTGCTCTCCGGGGCCGCGAGGTACCTGGCCGATGAGCTGTCGGCCGAGGGGCTCGGGGGACTGACAGTGAGCTTGGAACTATGGGCGGATGATGGCCGGCATCGAGAGGAACGGAATCTTTCTCGTCCCGTCCGACGATCTTCCGCTCTGCAGCAAATTCTGTGCCGATTGGGCGAGGGGATTGCCAGACGGAGTGCAGCGGTGACGGGGTCGCCTGTGCGTATGCGCGCTGTCGTATCCTCACTTATGGCCCAGCGGATTGTGCAGGAATCGATATTTTCCGCGGCGGAGCGCAGCGATCAAAAAGAGGTTCGCAAACTGGTTAGTGATCTGAATGATAAGTATACAGACAGGATAATTTTTTGGGGTGAGCAGCTTCCAGTGACCTATCGGGAGAAAAGATTGGCCTTCTGGGATCCGATCCGCGGGGAGAGGTGATATGAGTGACTCTGTTGATGAGGCAAGAAATTGATGTCAGATGCTCGCGGCGAACCCCCAATGCCGTCAAACTGCGGGGGACCTGGATAGACATAAGTGACATTTTCGATATATGGCGAGATGTGGGTCGCTGGTGGCTGGGAGAAAGAGAGAAGACTTTCTATCGCGTACAGGTCTCCAGCGGAGGAATACTGGAAATCTACCGGTCAGCAGGTAGAGATCAGTGGATGCTGTATCGTATCTATGATTGATGGGTCGGCCATGAAATTTGCTCATCTACATGTGCATTCCAATTTTTCCTTTCTCGACGGGGGCAGTTCCATTGCGGATCTTGTGCGGACTGCGGCGGCGCACGGGGCCGACGCTATGGCATTGACCGACCACGATAACGTATGTGGGGCAGTGGATTTTCACCGGGTGGCGCAGGAGTATGGAATCAAACCCATTCAGGGTGCCGAGTTGACTCTCGTGGGAGGACGGCATCTCGTGCTTCTGGCCGATGGGCCGGGCGGTTACGAGAATTTGTGCCGCCTGCTGACGGAGGGCCATGCGGGGGGAGAACGCGGGAAGCCCCGTCTCGAACATCATTATCTGGAAAACTTCAGCGATGGCTTGTTTGCCCTTTCCGGCTGCCGCCGGGGAGACGTCTCCACAATGATATTGCGCGGTGATGAAAGAGGTGCCCGGCGCTGCATTGATTTTTATCGGGAGATTTTTGCGGACAGGTTTCTTCTCGAGATTCAACCCGCCTTTTTGCCGGGCGATCGGGAGCTGCATCGGGTCATCAGACGTCTGGGGAAAGAGATGGGGGTGGAGGTCGTGGCCACGAACAATGTCCACTATGCCGACAAGGCCGGCTTCCCAATGCATGATCTTCTGACCTGTATTCGCAATCGGATAACGTTGTATGAAGTTGCCCGGGAACGTCCCCTGAATGCGGAGAATTATCTGAAATCGCCCCGGACCATGTGCAGGTACTTTCGTTCCTTTCCCGCTGCAGTGGAAAATGCCGCCCGTATAGCTGCAGCATGTGATCCAGCCCTGCAGCTGGGCGAGAGACGACATCCTTCCGTCGACCTGCCGCCGGGAATTACTCCCGAGGAGCAGCTGCGCAGGCGTGCGTATGGGGGGGCGAGACGACGCTACGGGACAGTCGATGCCAGGGTGCAGAAACGTCTGGAGCACGAGCTTTCCGTCATCTTTCAGATGGGTTATGCGGAGTACTTCCTGCTGGTTGAGGACGTGGTGCGCTTTGCCCGGGAAAAGGGGATCCGCCACGCCGGGCGGGGCTCGGCCGCCGATTCCGTCGTCGCCTACTGTTTGGGTATAACCGATGTAGATGCCCTGGAGCGCGGCCTCCTGTTTGAACGCTTCATGAGTCCGGAACGAGGGGAGAGGCCGGACATAGATATTGATTTTGACGCCCGCTGGCGGGATGAAGTATCCGCCTACGTTTTTGCGAAGTACGGGCGGGAGCACGTGGCCGGAGTCGCCACATTTCAGACCTTTCGCGCCAGGTCGGCCGTTCGTCAGTTTGGGCAGGCCATGGGATATGACGTGGACGAATTGGATCGCCTGGCGAAGAGATTGCCCGCTGGCAGTGATGCGGCCGATTGCCGGGAACTGGTCCGCAATCTTCCCGAATGTGTCAATGAAGAAGGTGAGGGGTGGGAGAGGTACGAGAAGCTCTTTGCGGTTGTGGCCAGGGTGGCAGAATTTCCGCGTCACATTGGAACTCATCTCGGCGGGCTGGTCATATCTGACCGCCCTCTGCAGGAAATCACTCCTCTGCAGAGGTCGGCAAAGGGGATAATGATAAGTCAGTTCGACAAGGATGGTGTCGAGGATCTCGGACTTCTCAAATTGGATTTGCTGTCGCTTCGCACTCTTTCCGTGGTGGATGATGCAGTGCGCAATATCCAGGGGAGAGATCCCGGGTTCTCCTGCTCCGGGGTCCCCATGGATGATGAGGCCACATTTTCCATGATACGTCGCGGGGAGACCCTGGGTGTCTTTCAGTTGGAGAGTCCAGCCCAGCGCGCCCTGCAGAGCAGGTTGGGGGCGGAGGAGTTGGAAGATCTGATATGTTCGGTAGCTCTCATACGTCCGGGACCGGTGCAGGGTAACATGGTGGAACCGTTCATTGCGCGGCGTCGGGGAGAGGAGTCAGTGACTCATATACATCCGGCGCTGGAGCCCATCCTGGAGAAGACCTATGGCGTGGTGCTGTTTCAGGAGCAGGTAATTGAAATTGCCGTGCAGGTCGCCGGTTTTTCTCCGGGTGAGGCGGATCGCCTGCGCCGGGCCATGAGCCGGAATCGGCCGGGGGAAGAAATGGAACGACTGGGATGTCTGTTCGTGAGTAAGGCCCGCCGGCGCGGAGTGGCAGAGGGCGCAGCCCGGAAAATTTTCTCCTACGTGAGCGGGTACGCTTCTTATGGGTTCTGTGAGGCGCACGCCGCCGCCTTTGGTGCTCTGGCTTATGAGACCGCCTATCTCATTTGTCACTATCCCGCCGAATATTTTGCCGCGATCCTCAGCCATCAACCGATGGGATACTATCCGGCCAGCACTGTGGCTAACGAGGCGCGCCGTCGGGGTGTATCTGTCCTGCCCCCGGACATCAACCAGAGTTATGAGGATTTCGTCCCGGAGGACAACGGGAGAAGTATACGGACTTCTCTTTCGCGCGTGCGGGGGATGGACGGAGGATCGTTGCGGGAAATTCTGCATCGACGTCCCTTCAGCTCCTTCTCCGAATACCTGCGTGAGACGACAGTGCGGCGCGACACCACCGAGCGCCTCATATTGTGCGGTGCTTTCTCTTCTCTGCATTGTAACCGCCGGGCTCTGCTCTGGAGACTTACCGCTTCAGGCAGGGATCTTCGCGGTGAGGTGGGACAGGTCACTGACTTTACAGCGACGGAGAAGGCGCAGTGGGAGAGGAAGATCCTCTCGATGGACGTCAGAGAACACATTATGTCCTTTATGCGCAGTGATCTCGCTCGACGGGGAATTATTCCCGCCGCTTCCGTCCAGGAGGTTTCCGGGGGTTCTCGCATTCGGTCCGCCGGCATCCCCGTGCGGCCGCATCGCCCTCCCACGAAGAGTGGGCGGACAGTGGTATTTCTCTCTCTTGAGGATGAGACCGGCCTCGTAGATGTGACGGTTTTTCCGCGAACCTATGCGGAGTACGGACACCTCATATTCTCTGATGTGTCATCCCCTCTCGTCATCGAGGGCAGGGTGGAGCGAAGGGGAGAGGGAGTGAGTATTATTGCCGACAGAATGGAGGTGCTCTCTGGATGATTCAGGGCGGAAACCATCGGTGTGGGGGGGTGCAATCGGCAATGACGGGTAGTGCCCCCTCGGTTTGAGTGGGTAGGTGCGGCTCGAGACTGTAGTCTTGGCGCTGTGAGATTCCGTTTCTCCCTTTTTCTGACCGGGCATGCTGAATGTCCGACTCTACTGCCCCCGGCCCTGCCGTTTCAGTCAGTCCGCATGTTTGACTTTGCGGGCTGCAGGTGTCTTACCTGCGTCAGACCGATTCCCGTGATTACTCCGAGAATGAGGTAGGCGTGCATGAAGCCCGGTACTGATCCAATTTCCGGAATGCTGATGAAGAACACATCCAGAATTACGCCCACCACGGCGGTTCCAATTACTCCCATCACGAACCGGAGCATATTGAAGACGCCGGCAGCAGAACCTGCCATGTCATCGGGGCAGGACTGAATTGCCGCATTCATACTGGGAGCCCATATCAGCGCTGCGCCTGATCCGTCCAGAACCATCAGAGCGGCAATCATAATGGGAGTGGACTGCGGGCTGAGAAAGGCCAGCGATACCAGTGCGGTGGTGCGTACGGTGAGGCCTATAGTGACCGGGAGACGGTTGCCGAACCTGTCTGCCAGATTGCCTGCCAGTGGAGACATGACGAAACGTACCGCCGCCTGCGGAAGCATCAGCAGACCGATGCTGAAGGCGCCCATCTGGTGTATCTGAGATAGAAACAGCGGCATGAGGAAGTTCAGGCCCTGCATGGCGACCAGATGAGAACCTCCGCACAGTACCCCGGTGAGAAAAACCCGGTTGCGGAACAGGGCAGGCTGAATTAGCGGATTTTTGTGGCGGTGTTCTGCCCGGTAAAAGAGTGGTAGCGAGGTTAGCATTATGATCATGAGTGCCATCACAGTGAAATTGGTCCATCCCAGCTCGGGGCCATTGACCATGGCGGTCACCAGCGAAATGATCATCACTGCCAGGACCAACGTACCCACGTAATCGAAGCGAGACTCCTCGCCCCCATCCTTTGCTTCATCCGGTATCATTTTCCCGATGCAGGCCAGGGAAACGAGGAGGAATGGGATGTTGATGAAGAACACTGAGCGCCAACCGAGAAACTGAACAAGTGCCCCGCCCAGGGTAGGGCCGGTGGCTGTTCCGAGTGATACGCCCATGGCCCATATTCCCATGGCCCGACCCTGGTGTTTGCGGGGAAAACTCCCGGTGGCCAGAACCAGGGCGTTGGGGAAGACGGCAGAAGCACCGATTCCCTGTATGAGACGGAAGATGCTTATGGACAGTAGCTCCCAGGACAGCCCGCACAGCAGCGATCCTACTGCGAACAGTCCGAGTCCATAAAGCAGCATCTTTCTGCGACCATAGCGATCTCCCAGCTGGCCGAACACCGGGAGGAGAACGGCGTAAGAGATCTGGTAGGCGTTATGAATCCACGTCAGATCAGCGTAGCGGAGTGCAAAGGCCTCCTGTATGTAGGGAGCCGCGATTCTGACCATGGAAATATTGAGAACCGTGGCGAACGCGGAGGTCAGAAGTATAATGAGGCGGATGTAGTGCTTCCGGAGATCTCCCGTCAACTCGCCCACACTTTTTCTCTCCCAGTGTGAATTTTGCTGCAACGCCAGTCGCACCTAGCGGCCTTTGCTTTTCTTATATCATTCTTTATACCACAATGAGTTCGTAAGGACAGTGGCGATTGCGGACCGCATATCGCTTTCATGACCGAAAATTAAGTGCCTCGAAAGATAGTCCGCTCCTTATGCCCTCCGACGGATGATCTGATGATCGCATCCGATGAGACGGGGACAGGAATGCTGAAGGATCGACGCGCGGCAGTTGCGAAGGTATTAGACAGCGGAGGGGTTGAAGCATTGGCGATGGTACGGCAGGGACATCATTACGGGTGAGGATATGGCTTGGTGACAGAGAGCACCGGTACCGGTCAGATGATCACGGTACGGCATTGCGCCGCTTGGATAGTGATGAACTGCGAATGACAGCTGCCGGGCCCGGAGGCGGGTGTCTACGTTGGATGCCCAGCAGAACAGAACTTACTTCACCCGCTGATTTGGGTAAGGGGGTATCCCCCCTGGGATGGATCGGGGGCGTCGCGCAGTGAGGTGCGGCACGGGGATGCCGGAATTGCCGGAAGGAGATATTCTGTGAACGGCAAGAAGCAGGCCGCATTTACTGTCAGTTGATGCAATCACAACAGAAGGGGAGTTGGTTATATGAAGGCTGATCTTTTGCTGCATGGCGGTACGATAGTGACGTCGGAGGGACAGTACAGAGCTGATCTTGCCATCAAAAATGGTCGTATTGCTGCCGTTACGGATGGACTGAACCCCGAGGCAGAGGAGACGTTAGATGTCACCGGCCGGTATCTGTTGCCGGGTCTCATAGACACGCATGTGCACATACGCAGTCCGGGGCATGACGACCGCGAGGATTTTGCCACCGGTACCCGGGCAGCGGCTGCCGGAGGGATTACCACTGTGTTCGAACATCCCATTTCAGTGCCCGCAGTGAGTTCATCGGAGATACTCACCCGTCGGTGGGAGAAATGCCGGGATGATGCCTATGTTGATTATGCCTTTCTGGGGGCGGCCGGCGAGGAGAACCTCGCTGACATACCGGATCTGGCGGAGGCGGGCGTGGTCGCTTTCAAGACATTTCTGCACGCCGCCCCACCCGGTCGCGAGAAGGAATTCGAGGGGCTCACCGCCACCGGGGATGGAGCACTCTACGAGGTATTCCGTGCGGTGGCCGAGACCGGTCGCATCTCGGTGATTCATGCGGAGTCAGACTCGATGGTGCAGTATTACATAGACCAGATGAGTGCTGCGGGCAGAAATGACATTGTTGCCCACATGGACTCGCGCCCCACGCTCAATGAAGTGGTGAGTGCGGCGGGTGCTGTGAAGATGGCCGAGGCAGCGGGAGCCAGACTGATGATTGCTCACATCAGTGGTGCAACGGTGGCGCGTCACCTGGAGGAGGCGCGAGAGCTGGGGCACGGCGTTCTCGTTGAAACCTGTCCGCACTATCTGTTTCTCAACCGGGAAGATGCGAAAGTGCTGGGTCCCTACGCCAAGATTAATCCCCCGATACGTCCCGAGGAGGAGCGGCGGGAGCTCTGGGATGCGCTGCGGCGTGGCAGTGTGGATTTCATCGGATCGGACCACGGTCCCTTCAGCCGGGCAGAGAAGGAGGCTGGATGGGATGATATATGGGGAGCGCCGGCCGGTGCAGTTGGAATTGAAACCATGGTACCTCTGATGCTTGACGCAGTAAATCGCGACAGGCTGACTCTCTGTGATGTGGTGCGTTTGATGAGTGAGAATGCGGCGCGTGAGTTCGGCATATGGCCAAATAAGGGATCTCTAGATGTCGGAACCGATGCTGACATAACTGTGGTGGATATGGACTGTGAGCACGTGGTGGAGCGGGAGGCCATGCAGACGCGGGCCCGCGATTGTGCTCTGCTTTATGATGGATGGCAGTTGCAGGGGCGACCGGAGACCACGATTGTGCGGGGCGAAGTTGTTATGCACGATGGCGAGATTACCGGTACCCGGGGGCATGGAGGAATGATCAGGGCATGCGAATAGACGGTGAGCGCCTCAATGACAACATCCAGCAGCTGGGTGAAATTGGCTACCGCGCGGGTGAGGGAGTGACTCGGCTGGCCCTGGGCGAAGAAGATATGCGGGCGCGCCGGTGGCTGGAAGGCCGCATGCAGGAAGCAGGACTGCAAGTCCGCACGGATGCGGCGGCAAATATGATCGGCCGTCTGCCGTGCGGTCGCCCGGAGGCCGATTGCGTGGTGATTGGTTCGCATCTGGACACCGTCCCACAGGGGGGGCGCTACGATGGAGCTCTGGGGGTTCTCGCTGGTCTCGAGGTGGCACAAATCTGCCGGGAAAACGGAATCCAGTTGCCCTGGGATCTCGAGGTAATCAATTTCACGGATGAGGAGGGGCACCACTACGCTGGCACCTTCGGCAGTCGGGCCATGATGGAGGGCGCCAGGGATGAGGATCTGCATCGGAGCCGAATGGAGGGTGTTCCCACCCTGGCGGAGGATCTGCGGGCAGTGGGAGTGGATCCGGAGTGCCTCTTTCAGGCCCGGCGCGACCCGGATGGCATCCGGGCCTACTTGGAGCTGCACATTGAGCAGGGCAGTCGAATGGAAGAGGAGGGTATTGACGTTGCGGCGGTGACCGGCATCGTCGGCATATATCGTTACCAGGTGACGGTAGAAGGTGAGGCCAATCATGCCGGGACGACATCCATGCACGATCGCGACGATGCGCTGGTGAAAGCCACCCTGCCCATTCAGCTGCTGCCCGAATGGGCCCGAGCCCGTTCCGATGAGATGGTGGCCACCGTGGGCCAGGTATTTGTGGAACCGGGAGCGGTAAACATAATACCGGCCCGGTGTGACTTCACCGTCGAGCTGCGGTCACTCGAGTCCGAGGACATGGCTCGCGTCCGGGATAGACTGCATTGCTGGTTGGCGGAAAACGATGCCGGTGAGATGCACACGGTATTCGAGAAGGACGGAGATCTTCTGGATGATGAACTCACCGATATCATAATTGACCAGGGTGCTGCTGAGGATTTTGCGGTGGCGAGGCTGCCCAGTGGGGCTGGCCACGATGCGCAGAGTTTCGCGTCATGCTCGGTGCCCACCGGCATGATTTTCATTCCGAGCCGGGGTGGGCTCAGTCACTGCCCGGAAGAATACTCTGAGCCGGAATGGGTGACGGCTGGAGGACAGGTTCTCCTGCGGAGTGTTCTGGAGCTGGCCCGACGGGACGGGCAGGGAAGCACAGTGCAACCCCGCTGCGGGGACTAGGGCAACGGTATAGGATGGGAGATCCCCATTCCTGCGTGTCGCGCGGCAGGAAGCGTGGGGTGGGGTCTCCCATCACGTGCTATTAGCTGGGATCTGCAAGGCGGTTCCGTTCATCATTTGGCCCGGGCTGCTTCTGTGCGGAGCACGAATTTGCCCTGAGGGGTTGACAGGGAAGCCCTCGCATTTAATAATTATTACTGAAAGCGGTGGTGAAGCCATGGCAGAGAGAGAAGAACTAGCGGATATACTACGGGGGCGCGGTCTGCGCGTCACACCCCAGCGGTTAGCGATACTGAAATACCTGGACGGCAATACCGACCATCCCACCGCTGAGGACGTATATGCGGCGGTAAAAGAGCAGCACCCGGCCATGAGTCTGAACACTGTGTACAAGACTCTGGAGGCATTTGAGGAAGCCGACCTGGTCTGGAGATTCGGCGCGGGTCAGAAGCAGAAGTCGCATTATGATCCGAATACGACCCCGCATCCGCACTTCGTATGTGATCAGTGCGGTCACGTAGATGATCTGCCGGCTGACTGCGATACCGTGCAGCGGGAGGCAGAGGATCTTTTGCAGACAGACGGTGAAATGCTGCGAGTGGAGATCTGTGTCGTGGGTGTGTGCGACAACTGCACAGACCGCGCGTAGTGGCGCTCAGTATTACCGGAGGGACTCACCGGGACTTTGCCGGTTACCCAATGATGTGCTGCTCGCCCCCCTCATGTCCATAGAAGATTGACTGGAGCCAGGGTGTGCTGCAGGGTGCACATGAGCGGGCATTGTCTGTCAGCACCCTGGCTATTCTGACGCCTGCCCGGGCCTTTCCGTCCGATCAGCAGCTGCACAACCGTAACGCTCGCCTGTCCTCTCCTGCGCTCACCGGAAGATAGGTTTGAGCCAGCTGGCAGCGGCGGACGCGTGCGGGGATGGCCGTCAGCGATTTCCATATGGGTACAGATTGGGACTGCGCGCCATGTCGTTGTGTTAATCGGTATGACCGTTGTGCACAGCTGCGCCCGTTGCGAGCTCGCCAGGCGGGACGATGGCCGGGGCCATGCTGCCCGGGGCTGTGCACTGCAATACGTCAGGTATCGGTGTTGCAGCGCATGGGGACGGGCTGCAAAGACTCTCCCTCTCGAATCGGCATAGGATGATGAGAGAGGGGATTTTCATTATGTATCATACAGGAGGAGGGCGGCGGGATCCTCCCGACACCGTACCTCGTGGTGGCCGTCATCTTCCGCCCCTGCCATACCCGTACGATGCCCTGGAGCCCGTGCTTTCCGCCCAAGCGCTGTACATTCATCACCGCGTACATCATGCCAGCTACGTGCAGGGACTGAACCGAGCGGAGTTGTCCGTCAGCGCTGCTGTGCAGGAGGGGAATGATGCTCTCGTCCGTCACTGGGAGAGGGAACTCGCCTTTCACGGTTCGGGGCACACATTGCACAGCCTTTACTGGCGCAATATGACTCCCGATACCGTGCAGGTGCCGGATCTACTTCAGAGTGTCGTCACCCGGGATTATGGTGGCCTCACAGTTTTTCGCAGACACTACCTGGCGGCAGCAGAACAGATAGCGGGAGATGGTTGGGCAGTGTGGGTATGGCAGCCGCAGTATGGCCGCAGTGAGATTCTGGCAGCAGAGAGACACGAGAACATGGTGCAGTGGGGCAGCAAACCACTGCTGGTTGTGGACGCGTGGGAACACGCTCACTATCTCGATTACCCGGGTCGGCGTGCGGAGTACTTGCGGGCCTGGTGGAACCTCGTTGATTGGAGAAGGGTGCAGGCACGTCTGCATCCCCATGTGGGTGTGTAGCGACAGGTTAGGCGAGCGCGAGGGCGGGGAATGGTGCCCGCCCTCGTGCCTGTGGGTGCTGGCGTCTCAGCCGCAGTGTTTCAGAGAAAGGAGAACTGGTCCTTCTCCTCCATTCGTTCTGTGACTGCGTGCAGGAGATTGGTGGTAGCTTCCAGGTCGCGCAGGTCGGCCATTTCCACCGGAGAGTGAGAATAGCGCCTCGGCAGCGTTACGGAACCGGCGGGAATTCCGTCCGCGGCTATCTGCATGGCAGCGGCATCATTATTGCCTCCGCTGAAGATCATCGGCTGATAGGGTATGCCATTGTCCTCTGCAGCTGAGATCAAAAGATCACGGACTGCGGGATGCATCGGTGCGCTGCAGCGGCGACCGGCGGCCAGCGCGAGTACTGGACCCTCACCTATGCGGGTGTGCAGCTGACGGTCTTTCACGTCGGGCGTCCCTCCGCACGGTATGGTGTCGAGAGCTATCCCGAAGTCAGGCTGAATGTACTCGGCAGCGACTCCGGCGCCGCGCAGTCCAACTTCCTCCTGTACTGTGAACACAGCCCAGAGTGTCCCGCCGAAATCTGCACTCACCATCTCCTCCAGCAGCTGCCACAAAACCGCACAGCCGGCCCTGTCGTCCACGGCCGCGCCAGCAAAGCGGTTTCCGTCCGCCATCCGGCTAAGCTGGTCATCGTAGGTTATCTGCGTACCTATTTGAATTCCCATATCATACACTTCATCCTGGTTGTCGGCTCCCACATCTACGTACAGCTGATCGGTGTCCGGAACGGTGCGACGTTCTTCATCGCTCTGGTAGTGGCCGGGTTTTACCCCCACCACGCCCGGTACGCTGCCCACCCGCACCTTGCGACCGACCAGCAGGGCATCGAGCGTTCCCCCTACCCTTTCCATGCGCAGGAACCCAGCTTTGTCCACGTACTTCACTGCTGCGCCTATCTGGTCTGAGTGGGCGGCCACTAGCATTTCGGGTCCGGGGCGACGGCCTTCCCTGCGTATGTAGACGTTGCCCAGGCTGTCTATCTCTGCGGCGTCTGCTCGACCCGCCAGCTCATCCCAGAGAAAGTGCACCACGGCCTGCTCCTGCCCGGAAACCCCCGGAATCTCCGCCAGCTGTGTCATCTTGACCCAAAGATCGTCGCGCAATTCGGCAACCTCCTAAGTAATGGTCTGCTGCATTGTTGTCCCTCTCAGTCAATTCCCCGCAGAGTCCCCGTACCCTTCTCATTGACCGGGCCGTTATCGGAATACACACAGGAATTGCGCCCCAGTTATCGAATGTTTGCACATGTTACAGGCCCAAGTACCAGCAGAGAATTGGAGGCATGAGAAGTGATCGGGACGGGGGAATGAGAGTGCGAGATGTAGCGCAGCGCATCGTATCCATCGCCGAGGGCATGGGGGCTTCCTACGCCGATTCCCGGGTGGTCCGACGGGAGCGAGAGCTCATCTCGGTGAAAAACGAAGAGGTGGAAGTGGCCCATTCGCACGAGGACATGGGGGTGGGAGTTCGCATCATTGCAGAAGGGGCCTGGGGATTTTCCTCAACCAACCGACTGGATGAAAAATCCCTACAAAACTGTGCCTGGCGCGCCGTGCAGGTGGCGAAAAGCAGTGCCGGGGTGCGCAAGTATCCGGTCGAGCTGGCCCCCGAGCCGGCACATCGCGATGAATGGGTTAGACCGGTGGAGGTTGATCCCTTCGAAGTGGACAGGGCAGAGAAACTGAAGCTGCTCACCGACTGTTCGAAAGAAATGCTCCGGGAGGGCGTAAGAGTCGCCCGGGCCACTCTGGTCTTCGAGCGCGACACCCAGGTATTTGCGAACAACTCGGGATCTCTGATACGTCAGGTTCTCACCGAAAGCGGAGGCAGCCTCTATGCCCTGGCCGTCGATGAGGGAAACACTCAGGTTCGCACCTATCCGTGCACGATATGGCACGATATCCAGGGAAAGGGATGGGAGACAATTGAGGAACGTGATCTGCCGGGCAATGCCCCGCGTGTTGCATCAGAAGCGATGCAGCTCCTGTCTGCCCGGCCGTGTCCCGAGATGACCACAGATGCAATTATTGCCCCGAACGAGCTGGCCCTGCAGATTCACGAGAGTGTAGGCCATCCGGTGGAGGCAGACCGGATTCTTGGCCATGAGGCCGATTTCGCCGGGACATCCTTCATAGACCCTGACATGCTGGGAGAGCTGCAGTTTGGTTCGGAGAAGGTCAATCTATTTGCCGATCCTACCCTTCCGGGCAGCAGGATTTCTTACAGGTATGATGACGAAGGTGTGGAGGCGCGGCGGGTGGATCTGGTTCGAGACGGTGTTCTGGTTGGTCTCACCACATCGCGCGAGTCTGCGCATGAACTGGGAATGGATCGTTCGGCGGGCTGTATGCGGGCCAACAACTTCGATCACATCCCTCTGGTTCGCATGCCCAATGTATCGCTGGAGCCCGGAGACATAAGCCGCGAGGATCTCATAGCATCCACCGAGAGAGGCATTCTCCTCGATCAGAACCGGAGCTGGTCAATAGATGATCGCCGCCTCAACTTTCAGTTTGGCTCGGAGGTGGGCTGGTTAATCGAGGATGGGCAGATAACTGAGATGGTGCGTGACCCCATCTATGCGGACATCACGCCCGAATTCTGGTCCAAGTGCGATGCAATTGCCGACAGGGATGATTGGCGTATCGTCGGCTATGCATGCGGCAAGGGAACTCCCTCTCAGGACGGTCGCGTGGCGCACGGGTGCTCACATGCACGTTTCAGCGGGTTGAAGGTGGGGGCGAAAAACTCATGATGGGAAAGAGAGAGTTGCAGGACATGGCGGAAGCCGGTCTGGAAGCGGCCGGTGATTTGGAGGCAGAGATACATCTCGAGAACTATGCGCACGGCTTGACGCGGTTTTCCGAGGGGCAGATCCATCAGAATATCTCCATGCATGGAGTTTACGTCACCGCGCGCATGTTTGACGGTCGACGCCGCAGTGAGGTTACCGGGGCTGCTCCGGATTCCGATGCAGTGGTCGCGGCGGTGCGGCGGGCACGAGAGGATCTCGCCGGCGGGGCCGTCGGGCCAAAGAGATTTCTCCCCGGAGCAGATTCGGGGTGTGTGAGGCAACCGGACGAAGGGGAGGTACCGGGATTTGATCCGTCGGTACTCGGAGATGGCGCGGACTGGCGCAGTCGGGAAACAGAGCGGGCCATTGAGGTCATCGAGCGTGAGGGACCCCGCCCGTTTGGCCGGGTGACCACCGACTTTAGCGAGCGTCTCATTATGAACACCTGTGGATTGATCTCCTATGCCCCGCGCACTGGCTGCGATGTCAGTTTTACCGCCATCCGCGATACCGGTTACGGTTACAGTGAGCGCCACGCTTCGTCCCTGGATGACATTAATGTCCCCGAAGCTGCATCCGAGGCCGCCGGGGGCTGCAATATGTCCCGCGATCCGGAGCCCTTCCCAGAGGGCGAATACCCGGTGATCCTGCTCCCCTATGCCGCCGCCGATCTGATCTCCTTTGTGGCCAGACTGGGTGCAGATGGCGAGGCCGTTAGTGAGGGCAGAAGCTTCATGTCCGGTTGCATGGGTGAGCGCGTTCTCTCGGACAATTTGAGCGTGTACGATGATGGAACGGATGAAAGGGGATGCCCGGTGTTATTTGATGGCGAGGGAGTGAGGAAGCACCGGGTGGATATTATCCGCGATGGTGTGGCATCAGATGTCCTTTACGACCAGACCACCGGCGCTGCACACGGTGGAGGTTCAACCGGGCATGCTCCGGTGGGGCGTGCCTTTGGCTCTATCCGGGGGAGTGTTTCCGTCTCTCCGCAGAATCTCTTTCTCGCTGAGGGAGACGCTACCGTGGGGGAGATGATTGAAGATACTGAGCTTGGTCTGCTGATAACCACCCTACACTATACGCGGGTGGTGGAGCCGCGGAATGTCGTGATCACCGGCATGACCCGCAATGGAACCTTTCTCGTTCGCAATGGATCCATAGTTGGGCCGGTCAAAAACCTGCGCTTCACCGACAGCTACGTGCGTGCACTGAATGATGTGACCCACGTCGGATCGGAATCGCTGCGGTGCGGGGAAGGTGTCGGGAGTGTGAGGGTGCCCGCTCTCAGACTGGGGGGACTGCGTTTCACGGGCACTACCGATTTCTGATCCTATCGTCCCTCTTCGCGGCGCACTATGTTCAGCAATTGCGATTTGCCCCGGCATTGAAGAGGGAAGGGAAGCCGCATGAAGAACAATGAGTCGATGCAGCCCGTGTAGTGTCTGGAAAGAGCTTTTCGCTGCAATCATTAGAGGGGAGAGGTAAGATGCCCGAGTTGGCCTATTTGAATGGAGAGTTCATGGCGATTGAGGAAGCAATGGTACCGGTGGAGGATCGGGGTCTGCAGTTCGGCGATAGTCTGTATGAGGTGGTGCGCCTGTATGGCGGCGAGCCATTTCGCCTGGGGCCCCACCTCGATCGTATGCGTCGGGGTGCGGAAGTGATCGGAATGGACCTTGCGGCGGCCGGTGACCTGGATGAAATCATGCAGGAGCTGGCCCTGCGGTCGAACCTGGACACCGCGTTCCTCTACCTGCAGGTTACGCGCGGCGTGTGCCCCCGCAACCACCTCATCCCCGAGGACCTTGATCCGACTGTCATTGCCACGGCCCGCAAACTGGAAGCCATTCCGGAGGAGAAGTATTCGCGCGGGAGCGTCGCATTCACCCGCCCGGATCTGCGTTGGGCGCGTCGAGATGTGAAGGCGACCACCCTGCTGCCCAATATCATGTCCCGGAGTGAAGCCATAAAGCGTGGAGGTTACGATGCCGTTCACTATGAGGAGGATGGAACGATCACCGAGGGCTCGGTGAGCAATTTCTTCTGCGTGATAGACGGCGTGATCCGCACTCATCCGGCGAATGAACGCATCCTGTCCGGCATCAGCCGCGCGACGGTTCTGGAATGCGCTGAGGACCTCGATATTCCTTACAGGGAGAGCCCGTTCAGCATTGATGAGCTGATGGAGGATGCGACGGAGGCTTTCTTCAGTGACACGTATAGTGAGGTAATGCCGGTTACACATGTGGACGGAGAAGGGATCGGGGATGGGGCACCCGGCCCGATTGCGCAGCGGCTGCGAGCGGCGTTTCGTGACGTCGTGCGCAGAGAGACGGGCTCCGCCTGACGGGTTCTCTGCCCCACCCTACACCATGATGAATTGCCAATATGCGGCCGCACGGCAGGATGCCGTCGGCCGCATAGCGTTGCGGGGCTGAGCGGGCAAACGGGTGATGCCCCGGTTAGCTGTGATTGGGGGGAGATCACAGCAAAAGGTGGCTGTTGCCTGCTCAGACCTGGGGCGTAGTGGAGCACATGTACTCCATTGTCGTGCGGTCAGGGATGTGCATGTACCGCGTATGCACGAGCCAGACACCAATCGTCCTCTTCTGGTGTCATTTTCCCGCAGGATATTCTGAAACGGGGCGGCAGCATAGTGTGCGGTTCTGCGCCTGGGCGATCACTCTGCTGATCGGTATTCTGCAGCTCCCCGATCTGCCCCGGCGTTTGCTGTCCAGGCCATCTCCACAATGAGCGCCTGCTATCATCGCCGAATCCAGTTTGAGCTTTTTGGGTATGGGCATTACGCCGCCGACACCCACCTGGGGAGGCATTATAGCCGTTGGCAGGGAACACATCCGTCGCGCTGCGTGGATCGCCACAGCGGCAGGTCTCGCAATTTTTGTGACGGTTCTCAGTGTGAATGTGTTGGGAGATGGAGTGCGCGATTACCTGGATCCCAAGGTGGGCATCTGACCGTGGCTGAGATCAGTCATTCTAATGTGTGTGTCTAACAGCAAACTGCCTGATGTGTTTCCCCATTCCATGGGTGCTGATGGTTGCACAGTTGATCAATCATCCACACATCAGCACCCGTGGATGGTGCTCGTGCTAGCTGGCAGCGATGCAGATAGCCTGGCGCCTCCGTGCTCTTTGTGTCTTCCCGCATGCTCACACGCCTCTGAGATGATGATCAAACCAGCCCAGTGTACGATGCCAGCGGTCCACCACATATTGCGGACGGGAGAGTCCGTGGTTCTGCTCCGGATACCGCACGAACACAGATTCCCTGCCCAGGCGCCGAAGAGCAGCGAAAAACTGCTCCGATTGCCCTATTGGAGTTCGTACGTCCGCCTCCCCGTGAAGTATAAGGGTGGGCGTCTGCACCTTGCGAACATGACGGATGGGTGATCGGCCCATGTACTGTTCCTCGTCGTCAAACGCGGGTGCCGCATTGAGCGCCTGATTGTATACCGGCGCTATGTCACTTGTACCCCACAGCGAGTAAATGTTGGCAATGGTGGCTCCCGCCACGGCAGCAGCAAACCGATCGGTCTGAGTTGTCGACCACAGAGTCATGTATCCTCCGTAGCTCCACCCCGTCACACCCAGCCGTTGTGGATCGGCGATTCCTACGTCCACAGCATGATCAACCGCGGCCATGATGTCACCGTAGTCACCGCCGCCCCAGTCGCGGACCACACCCTGGGCGAAGCGACGTCCATAGGTGATGCTGCCCCGGGGATTGGGCAGAATTACGGCAAAACCGTTTGAGGCGAGCAGTTGAACGGAAAAGCTGAACTCATCGAGGTGTGCGCCGGTGGGTCCCCCGTGTATGGATACGACGGTTGGGTGCCTGCGGGCGCTGGTCTGTCCTGGTGGTTCCACTGTCCAGCCGGAGATTTTCCAGCCGTCCGGCCCCCGGCAGGTGAATGGTTGGGCTGTGGCCATGCTGCGTTCTCTCAGCAGCGCTGCATTGACGTCGGTCAGCTGAGATGTCCCCGCATCCTCGCGCAGAAACAGCTGGGGTGATTCACTGAAACTTTCCGCCCGGAACAGAACTCTGCCGTCATTTGATGACGTCAGCTGGGAGACTACGCCGGTGCGCGGGGTGTCCACCTCTGCCATATCTATGGCCTGCCCATCTCTCCATCTGAGGCAGTGCAGTCTTATCTGTCCCTGATCGCCTATCGGCAGATACAGGTCCGACTCACTCCAGCAGAACTGCCCCATCACCGAACGGTTCATCTGCGCGGTGAGATTGGTGGCCCGACGATTGTCGGCAGGCAGTGAACATCCTCGCAGGGTCAGGTTCCACATGTGGATGATAGCTGTGCCCATGGGGTCGCGATTCTCTGTGGCTGCAAAGATCAGATGCTCGCCCGTCGGGCAATAGCTGATCTGGGTAATCGATCCGTCCCACGAGAGCAGCTTCTCCCTTGATCCTGTCTCCACGTCCAGTTCCCACACGCAGGTGGTGAAGACGGTGCGGCGCATATCATACTCACGGACGGCGCTGGCTATTCTTTTACCGTCGGGATGCCAGGAGAAACTCTGCAGCTCGCCGGGATCGTGTCGGCTGAGCTGGCTGACATTCCCGGTGGCCACCTCAGCCAGAAAGATCTGTGGCCTGTGATCGTGAGTGAAGCCCTCGCTGTCGCTGCGATACAGCAGCTCGGTTATCACCCGGGGTTGCTCCAGTTTGCGCGACTGCTCTTTCGTTTCATCCCCGTCATCGTTCGGCTGGACAGCGGCCGGTTCGGCGGGATACCGTGGCCCCGTGTCCTCCCGCGCCGCTCTTGCGCGGAAGGCGATTTGCTCCCCGCCGGGGGACCACAACAGGGGCGGTAACGGTTCGTTTTCAGTCTCCAGCGCCCTGGCTTCTCCGCCGTCTACGGGGATAATGTGTATCTGTTTCTTTTCCGTGCGCGCGGAGATGAAGGCGATTTGCCGGCCGTCGGGTGAAAATGCCGGTGCTGTATCCTGTTTACCTGTAGTCAGTTGCCGATCCTCTTTTCTGCTCAGCAATCGCAGATGCTGGCGGCTCTCTTTCTCCTCAGCATCGATGCGGCCTCTGACATACACGGAACAGCTGCCGTCTGGGGCCAGGTCCGGGGATTCCACGGTTTCCAGATGATAGTAATCTTCCGGCTTCCAACACTCAGACACAATGAGCACCTCCACCGGAATACTTCTCCCGCATTCGGTGCAAACCTGCCTCCAGAAGGAGCGTGTCTTCTGCCCACTGGCTGCCGCCGACGGGCAGGAGCTGGAAGGCGCACGACGAAGCCAGAATGCAGCGAGGATGTGCCGCGTGAGTGTACCTCCAGATGATGAAATGCCGGTGCCATCCCTTTCCGCGATTGTATTGTGGGCTGCTGTGCGCGGCAGGCAGCCAGTGACACAGATGTGTGAGTAAGGGGAACGGGCTCTGGCGAGCAGAGTAGGGCTTGTGACGCTGGATGCACGTGATGGGACGATTGCAGTGACGAATCTGGGGCTGGGGTCAAACCGTCACCAGCCCATGGCAGTTGTGCAACGGAAACTGTTGGACGCATGAGGGCCGCTGTCTCGCAATGAGCAGGAGATTGGTTGGACGGGGTCGGATGCGAACCGGGTGCCCGTGCAGGCTTTCTGGTGCGGTAGACAGGGAGATTGCTGCAGGATGAAGTTATCGGTGGTTGAATGCGGCCCACGGCACGGAGCATGCGGGGATACCCTGTGCGCCAGGGGTCTCACCCGAGTGCATTATGCCGAACCGGACCAGATTCCGATGGACGCGGGGCTGTGCAGCAGGCAACCCGCGAATATCGCGATGATGTGCCGCAGCGCCCGCTCTTTCCATCCTGCCGGACGGCCAACATGGACAGATGACGCCAGCTGTACACCAACAATACGAGGGGCTGGACGGGCTCCTTCGGATCAGGGGGGCGTAGCGTATGCTGTGTATTTCAGGCGAAGACATAGTTGAGGCAGTAAGTCGCTCCGAGGTTATGGACACCATTGAGGACACCATGGTTGGATACGAGAGAGGTTCCTATCTCATGCCCCAGCGAGCGCACGTGGAGCGGGGCGAGGATGCGCTGTTGCTCATGCCATGCTTCGGTGAGGACATGTTTGGCACGAAGCTGGTCACGGTGTTCCCCGGGAATGCTCAGAGAGATCTGCCCGTGGTGGATGGTGCGGTCGTCTTGAATGATGGTGCGACCGGTGAGATTAGAGCTGTGATCAACGGCAGAGTGCTCACCGGTCTTCGCACCGGCGCGGTGGGCGGGGTGAGTGTTCGACACCTGGCCACCGCAGAGAGCACCTCGATCGGTATCGTGGGAGCAGGGGTTCAGGGGTACTACCAGGCACTGTTTGCAGCGAGTGCAGCGGACGTGCGGGAGGTTTGGATTTTCGACATTGATGGAGGCAACGCTGATGCCCTGGCGGAGAAATTGACCCGAGAACTGCCGTCTGTCGCGGTTCACGTTGCGGCGGATGTAGGTCAGCTGCTGGAGAAGTCCGGCATAGTGATAACTGCTACTACGTCCGGTGAACCCGTCCTTCCTGATGACCCTGCGGGTTTTTCCGGCCGGCATTTCGTGGCAGTGGGCTCTTTTCAGCCGCACATGCGTGAGCTGCCCGCCGCTCTCTTCCGATCGGTGAGCCGATTCTTCGTCGATACAGATCACGCCGTAGAGGAAAGCGGCGATGTGGGAGTGCCGCTGGAACGGGGATGGTTGGAGCGCGATTCCATTGAAACCATGGGCAGCTTCCTGGCAAAGGGGGATGGCCAGGACGATCTCCGCGAGCAGACTACAGTGTTCAAGACGGTGGGCATGGCGGCCTTCGATCTGACCGTGTCCCAGCTGGTGTATGAGAGGGCTGCCCAGAAGGGCCTGGGAAGTGAGATTGCGCTCTGAGCGGACTGTCCGTCAGAGGGCCAGAAATGACGGGGGCGGGCTCAACAAGCGAGCCCGCCCCATAGATGACTACCAGGTATGGGCGTCTGCTCAGTCGATCCAGCCCATGTCCTCCAGGAACTCGCGCGCCACGTCGTCGTATTCGCGCTCCTGCACGTCGACCTGTTCGTTCAGCGCACCCATGGTGTCCTCATCAATGGCTCCCCACATGACAGAGAGTATATCCTCGATCTCCGGGTGTTCCTCCAGCGCGTCATTCCGCACCGCGAATGCACCGTCATACGGCGGGAAGAAGGACTTATTGTCCTCGAGGATCTGCAGATTCTCGGCGACCAGCCGTCCGTCTGTGGAGTAGGCCACCGCTGCGTCCACATCTCCCTGCCCGACGGAACGGTACATTATCCCGTAGTCCATGGGAACGGCTTCTGCGAACTCCAACCCGTATTCGGCTGTCCAGTCAGCATATCCGTCACCCGGTCGCTCCAGGAAGGTGGTGTCCACGGCACAGACCATATCGGCATCGAGGCCCTGCTCGACCAGGTCAGTGGTGGTCACCAGGCCGTGCTCCTCGGCAAAGTCCTCTCGCACGGCCAGCGCGTAGGTGTTTTCGAAGCCGAGGGAGGGGAACCAGGTTGCATCGAACTCCTCATTGAACTGTTCCTTGACGTACTGTTCTACTTTTTCGCGATCTCGCCATTCCTCACTCATCTCCATGTCCAGCACGCCGGCGAACTGGGTCCCGGTCCAGCTGACGTACAGATCGAAGTCACCGGCCATGAACCCCTCATGCAGGAGCGTGGAACCCTCTATATTGCGGACGTGCTCAACTTCGAACCCTTCCTCTTCGAGGAGAATTTTGCCTGCCTCGGCCAGGATCCAGGGCTCGGAGAAGTTGGTGGAGGCGATCGTTAACTCGCCACGCGCCTCCTCTGCGTCTTCATCTTCTTCGCCGCATCCGGCGCCGATGACCAGCGTGAATGCCAGCACGGCTACCAGGATGGTGAAACTGGTACTTCTGAGAGAAAGCATTGCTTATTTACCTCCCAAGGTGTTGGAGCGTATCTTTTTGCCTGTGCGGAATCTGGATAGCTGTAATTTTCCAGCCCCGCAAACCCTGCACTCAATCCTACGTCTGTCCTGCAGTGACGTCAAGCCAGATAATCTCTCGCACTACCCACACTCCGGGTATCTACATCGCCGAGCAGTTCTGTCGATTGCACTGTGCTGCGCCAGATTATGACTGCCGCCGAAACACTCCCGGCTGTGAGGTCTTCGCACCTTCTGTCCCAGGCTGTCTCCGGGTGCACGGTTGACCGTCCTGCGTGCATCGATCCCCATTAGTCATGATTGGCAGAGAGTTTTCGTGATCTCACTGTCAGACGGAAATGCCCCCGTGTTCGCACCGTCGCGGTTCGTCAGATCTTGAGTCCGCGTGGTGTTATCCACTCCTCCAGTCGACCCAGTATAAAGTCTGCCACCAGAGCCAGCAGTGCACTGGGAATGGCGCCGAGCAGAATCAACTGGTCGCGTACCAGGCCCAGCCCGGTCATGATGAATGATCCCAGGCCACCGCCGCCGACGTAGGCGGCCAGGACCGCGGTACCTATGATTATAACAGTTGCCGTTCGCAGTCCGGCCATTATGACCGGAGCGGCCAGCGGCAGCTCGATCTTCTGCAGTACCTGCGAGTCGGTCATCCCCATACCGCGGGCGGCCTTCTTGAGCCCCGAATCAACCCCAGAAATGCCGGCGTAGGTGTTGCGCAGGATGGGTAGGATGGCGTAGAGGAAGAGCGCCACATATGCGGGGCGACGCCCTATGCCCAATCCCAGCGGGATCATCAGCGCGATGAGCGCCAGGCTGGGGACCGTCTGCATTATGTTGGCGAAACCGATGGCTACGAATTCAACTACGCGGTTTCGGGTAGCCCAGATCCCCAGCGGTATGGCCACGACTACCGCCAATCCCACGGGAACCACCACCAGCATCATGTGCCCGCGCAGGGCGGTTATCAGCTGGTCCTGCTGATCCACTGCCAGCTGCAGGAAACTGACGACGCCCTCATACCAGCCGAATATGAACGCAATTTCCGCAATCATTGCGAATCCTCCACTTCTGACTGTTCATTGTCGTTGTGGGTTGCCGCCGCGTCACGCGGCCATATCTTATCCGCAAGAATCTGCGGCAGGCTGGCCCGGGAGAAGGTGCCGACGGGACGTTTGCCCCTGTCAACCACTGCTATGACATCACAGTCCTCCTCGACCAGGCGATGGACGGCCTCCATCAGGTTGTCTCGCTGCTGGATGCTGGTGTGGTTGAGCGGTGCCTCGCCCACTGCCAGGTTGCGACCCCGGTCATCCACCAGCTTCTGCAAGCGATCAGCGTTCAGCATTCCCACCAGCTTGCCCCGTCCGTCGACGACTGAAGCGTAGTCACTCTCCGCATCCTGCATGGCGCGAAGACATGCATCGAGCGTCGCATTCTCCTCAACTTCCGGGACACTGCCTCGCATTACGTCCTTAACCGGCACTTCCAGTGGGCTCAGAATCATGCGTTCGGCACCGATGAACTCGGCGATGAACTCGTTGTTGGGATCCTGCAGCATTTCGTCTGGTGTGGCGAACTGCAGAAGCTTACCCTGCTGCATCATCATGATCGCATCGCCCATCTTAAGTGCCTCGTCCATGTCATGGGTCACAAAAAGAATGGTCTTTTTGACGCGATCCTGTAGATCGGTCAGCTCATCCTGCAGCTGATCCCGGGTCAATGGGTCCAGGGCGCCGAACGGTTCATCCATCAGCAGGATGTCCGGGTCCACGGCCAGAGCGCGCAGTACGCCTATTCTCTGCTGCTGACCTCCGCTCAGTTCGCGCGGGTAGCGGTCCAGATAGATATCGGGATCCATGCCCACCATATCTATGAGATCGTGAGCCCGCTCGCTCTTCAGTTCCGAATCCCAACCCTCGAGGTCCGGCACGATCGTTATGTTCTGTCCCACCGTCATGTGCGGGAAAAGCCCGATCTCCTGGATGACGTAGCCCATAGTGCGACGGAGCTTGACCGGGTCAAAAGTGCTGTGATCCCTTTCGTTTACGTAGATGGTCCCCGAAGTCGGCTCGACCAGACGATTGACCATCTGTAGCGTGGTGGTCTTCCCGCAGCCGCTGGGGCCGATCAGTACCACCAGCTGGCCCTCCTCTACCGTGCCGGAGAGCTCATCCACAGCTATGTGTTCTCCGTCGAAAACCTTGGAGACGTTGTCAAAGGTAATCACCTTTAGTAACACGCTCCCTATCTGTAGTCTTTGCTCACTGTTGTCGATTCAGCGAACAGCTTCTTTGCGCACAAAAAAGCAGCAAGCAGTAGCTTCTTTTTCTGCTTGCTGTTATCTATATATCACAACCAGAAATTATTGCAAGGGCACCGAAGCAGAATTGAGTATAACTGACTTTACATCCTGTGCACTCTGTCCGGGGGGTGTTTTGAGATATTAAAGTATTTCCTTGACACCATTAATCGTAATGTAGCTAGTATAGAGGGAGGGCAGAATGGTTTGAGGGGGGGGTGCAGTTATGGAGAAAGATGTCCGGTCCGTCACCCCTCTACAGGTGAAGGACCTGACCAAGACCTTCTGGCGCCGGAGGCGATCGGTTCGCGCGGTCCGGGGGGTCAGTTTTTCTGCAAACAGCGGTGAGGTTGTAGGACTCTTGGGTCCGAACGGGGCGGGGAAATCCACGACGATAAAGAGCATTCTTGGGCTCCTGCAGCCGGACTCCGGCGAGGTGAGAGTCTTTGGGTATGATGCCCTGCATCAGCAACGGCAGTGCCTTCACTATATGAGTGCTGTCCTGGAGGGGAGCCGCAATGTATACTGGCGTCTCACGCCGCGCGAGAACATGCGGTTCTTTGCCAGCATACAGGGCATAGATCCCCGCGGCGCAGTAGATCACCTGGAGGGCCTGCTGGAACGGCTGGGGCTGTTGGAATGGGCGGATGTTCCAGCCATGGAACTTTCGCAGGGAATGAAGCAGAAGGCTGCGGTGGCCTGCGCACTGATGCGGGAGACGCCGCTGCTGTTTCTGGATGAGCCCACCCTGGGACTGGACGTCGAGACCTCTCTGGAGATGCGCAGCCTGATTCGAGACCTCGCCGAGAAGGAGGGACGGACGGTCATCCTGTCCAGCCACGATATGAAGGTTGTGCAGGAGGTTTGTGATCGGGTCGTGATTATCAACGACGGCGCGGTGGTGGTCGATGATGATACGGACAATCTCATTTCTCTGTTTCAGCGAAGGTCGTTCCGGATACGGGGTTTTGGATCTGTTGGTGGCGAGGTCGAGCCGGCCCTGCGTGGGGGCTTCCCCAATTTCCACCTGGCGGAGACCGGTGATGATGCATTCCTTCTGGAGGTGGAAGTGGAGCGCCCGGAAGCACTGTATGATCTTATGGATATCCTGCGGCGCGCGGGAGTTACTATTGAGGGCATCTCGCAGGATGAACCGGACCTCGAGCGCGCATTCCTCAACATTATCGGCAGCAAAGAGGGGGTGCGGGCATGAATATGGTTCTACTGCGCGGGGTTTGGGCCAAGACGCTGGTCATGTGGCGGCGGTACCTGTTCAACAGTCTATCGGGCCTCGCAACCATGTATATAGTATTTCTTCTCCTTTTCTTCGGCTTCCGCTCGGTCGGCGCAGCCATGGACGTCGGCGATACCATTGAGGGGCTGGTCGTCGGCTATTTAGTGTGGATGCTGGCGATTATGGCCTACTCGGAGCTATCCTGGACTGTTATCAATGAGGCTCAGGCCGGAACTCTGGAGCAGCTGTACCTGTCGCCTTTCGGCTTCCACTGGGTGAAGGCGGCGCATTTGCTATCCAAACTGGTCCTGCAGCTGGTCATGGCCGGGGTGATGCTGCTGTTGATGCTTGCGACCACGCGAGAGCAGCTGTCCCTGGATCTGGTGAGCATCCTGCCAATTCTTCTGGTGACGGTAGCCCCGGTATACGGGATCGGCTACATGCTGGGGGGGCTCGCCCTGGTTTACAAACGGGTGCAGGCATTCTTTCAGATAGTGCAGTTCATCTTCATAGCCTTTCTGACCGTACCGGCGACCCGGGTTCCCCTGGCGCGCTTCCTTCCTTTAAATCTCGGAAACCATCTCCTGCGTCAGGTTATGGCGGGTGGTGCCTCGGTGTGGCAGTTGGATTCGGGAGATCTGGCGGTCCTCGTTCTGGTGGCTGCCGTATACCTCGGCGCGGGACTACTGG
>PUMM01000133.1 GCA_003551365.1 Clostridia bacterium | reverse complement strand
GATATCTCCAGCTTCCTCCGTATATCGCGCGCCAGCTCATCACAGGACATGTAGCGATTCTGTGAGCGGGCCACCACCGATTCGGTAATGCATACTATGTCACCATCATCCACAAACTGACCGACTGAGTCAGCGGCGATTTTTGTTATATCGTCATCGGGAAGAATCAAACCCGTCCTGACCCCCATTGCAACGACTCCGGCATCATCCGGAATTTTCATGCTCATGGTCATATCCCCTTCCCACTCATAGCTGATAATGTACCCGAGATCACCGGATTATCTCACTGAGGTATCGGAGAGCCCTCCGGAAATCAGCAATGCTCCCGGGGCGATTCAGTTCCAGAGTCCACTGTCCTCGGTATCCTCTCCGGCACAGGGACCGCACCGCAGACTCAAGGTTGAGATTGCCGCTCCGGGGCTCGAGCCTGATCCCAGAATCTCCCCATCGCAGCCTCCCCTGCACGTGCACATTGGTTAATCTCGGTAGCAGCCGCACCATCTCGCGGAAATTATCATACATGGAACTCCATGACAGGTCCAGCGTGAACCCTATGTGTTCCGGCAGCATCCGGTCCAGCAACTGCATGGTGGCGAACTGGGAACGAACCGGGGAATTCAACGGGATGTTCTCGACTGAGATACCCACAGAGCTGTCTACCGACGAAACGTCCTCCAAAACGGCAGCTGCCTCTCGAATATATGTATCTCCGGCCCAGCTGTCCCAAAGATGTACAACTACAATCTTCGCCGCACACCCACCGGCCACCTTCACCGCCTTCACCAGTATGTCCTCGCCTATACGGCGATCGCTGGGGTCAGGTGAGCCCAAGAAAATTCCCAGGTCACGATTTGCATGTACGGAACGAACGCGTGGGCCTCCCTCCCTGCGCAATCTATCCATCCGCTCAATTAGACGTCTGGTGGAGTAAAATGGTGAGCAGGCGGGCGGATCAGGCTGATCCGAACGTGGGGCTATGTTGGGGCGCCAATCAGGATGCAGGACCAGCTCTACCGCTCGCACGGGTATGGACGCGGCCATTGCACAGGCTGCTTCGAGATCATGATATCGACGACCCAGCGCGTCCGGCATGGTGCCGGTGGAGCAAACCACATCCCCTGTACCTGCCACCAGAATCCCTCCGCCACTTTCCCACTATTCTGCGGGCCTTCGGCTCGGCGCAATTAACCCGGAGTACACTGTCCTCTTCTGAGTCTCTTCACAATCATTTGGGCCAGCCCGGTCGCTTCCCTCTGGCCTCTAACACATTTCCCGCAACTACAGTCATATCCTGCCCGTCCATCCCTCCTTCCTCCCGCCCCATCGCCTCATCTCGAACTCGACCCAGCCCCCGCGTGCTATAATCTGAGTAAAGGGTGTCTGGGAGGTGTTTTCGTGCGGGGGATAAAGGACTATGCCACCACTACGGCCGTCATTGGAATCGGCATGGCTATTCTGATCAGCATCGTGCTGCTGCTGCGTGGCATCGGCACTCCACCACAGATTGGTGAACATGAACTGCCGGAGGTACAGGAACCTGATCCGGAAGCAAACGCCAACGATGCGAATCTCTCCACAGGAGAAGTAATCAACCTGAGAGATCCCGAGCGGGAAGAGGGGCTGCCGGTGGAGGCTGCCCTACAAGACCGACGATCAGTTCGTGACTATGCGGACAAATCCCTGTCCATCGGGCAGATCTCGCAGCTTCTGTGGTCAGCCCAGGGAATAAGTGATACAGAGTCGGGCTTTCGAACCGCCCCGTCAGCTGGGGCAACCTATCCCCTCGAAATTTATCTCGTATCTGCCGGAGTAACCAACCTGGATCACGGCGTATACCAGTATGAACCATCCCGCCACCAGATGCGCATGAAAAAGGCGGGGGACCTGCGAGACGACCTGTACGAGGTCGCACTCCAGCAGGCTCCAGTGCGCGAGGCTCCGGTCCTCCTGGTGATTAGCGCATTCTACGAGAGGACTACGGGGCGCTACGGGGAGCGCGGCGAACGATACGTGCACATGGAAGCGGGACACGCGGCGCAAAATCTGTACCTGCAGGCGGAATCACTCGATCTCGGTATGGTTGTCATCGGTGCGTTCGACGAACGAGGAGTCAGCGACGCACTGGACCTAGCGAAAGACGAAATACCCCTGTACATCATTCCTGTGGGCCATCCGGGCAGATAACTGCGCAGGTGCACCGGTCGCGCTGGACGGACTCTCGCATGAAGCCACTGCTACTCACTCGGAAGGCAGAGTATTCCGGAGGGGGGAATCTCATTGTCAATCAATCTGACGTCAGAGCCACCCCAGGCGTAGAGTTCCCTACCCCGGGCGGCCGAGTTCTCCCCAGCGGTATTGCCCGACAGGTGGGCCTGCGATCTGTTGACCGCTATGGCGCCGCCACCACTGTCGTACAACCCGTGAGCAGAGTTGGCGCGAAACAGGTTATGCTCAAGGCGGGGGCGACAGTTGTTAATGATGCTGACACCACCGCCGAACCCATAATCGGAACCACAGCTGTTCTCCACGAACCAGCTGCGCGCCACAAGGGGGGATGCACTGTCCCATACGGCTATACCGCCACCATCCCACTCAGCCGTATTGCCCGCAAAATAGCAATTGTGAACGTGCGCCACTGCTCCGCGGCTAATGGACATCCCGCCCCCCATATGTGCGTGGTTTTTCACAAAGCTTGAGGCGCAGATACTCAGGACCTCTCTCCCGTCCCGGGTGCGCCATCTCCCCGAATCCTCACTGGTCCGGAGAAAATCACCCGCCACCCGAACTCCGCCTCCCAGGACAGCTCGATTTCGCCGAATCAGGTTGTGTTCCAACAGGGTTAGAGAAGATGAGGATACGTATACTCCTCCTCCGAGGTCGGCGCAATTCCCCTCGATGACATTGTGGCGTAAAATAGGTGAACAGTTCGGTCCGATAAAAATGCCCCCGCCGGCGCGAGCTCCGGGGCCCAGAACGCTCCACCGCCGCACCAGCACCCCACTACCTCCAGTGACAGTGAAACCCTCCAGGCAGGCGAGCTCAGACTCTTCGGAGGCAAACAGAACAACTGGTCCAGCTCGCACAGAAGCTATTATGGTTGATCGGACCACCTCTGGATCTCGCGGATCCTCACTGCTCACCGTGACATCCTTGCCTCCAAAATCTACCGTTTCCCGGTAGATGCCGGGACGAACCAGAATGTGATCACCTGAAACCGCCACCGCAAATGCTTCGCCGATAGTCGGATACTGATCGGGCACTATCCGGTAAGGCCGGTCCCGCATGCGAGGAAATGCTCGCTTCCCCAGCCGCTTCCTGGCACGTCTGAATAAGGTCCGCGCTGACTCCATCCGCCAGAGCAACAATACGGCAGCGAACACCGCCATGACCAGCATCGACACTGCGAGCCACATCATTCTTCATCACCTGCAACCTGGTTGTCCTCCATGACAGCCCGGTGAGACTCCCACAGATACAGGTGTTTTCCATCCGAGCACTCGTTATCTGACAGTACATTTCTCTGCATAATGGGAGCAGAATTGGTGGCAACCGACAAAATGCCCAGCCGGCTGTGGTTGTCGGTCATTCGGTTGGCAATGAGGACAGGTGAGGCCCCCCATTCAACAATGACGGCCCCTCCCTCTTCATGGGCAACATTTCCCACGAGTATGTTCCGATGAACTACCGCCCGGCTGTTATCCCACACCGAGATACCTCCACCACGATGTGCGCAATTGTCCCGAAAGGCATTGCCTTCAATCACTGGTGCCTCATCGGAGACGAACAGACCTCCGCCCCACATAGCTGCATTGCCGACGATCGTATTACCCTCAACTCTGGGGCGTGGACGCTCCTCCTCTTCTCGTTCCTGCACGAAACCACCCGACGCCTCATCCCGGAAGGCGTGCTCTGAATCATCCTCCGAAGCGGTTATCTGGAAGGTTCTGGGCATCGACCGATCCAGAAACCGCCCCATTCTTTCTCCAAAGGCCGGCTCAACCTCATAGCCGGTGCTGCGCACCGAGTCGCGACCCACGTGCACCCCACCCCCGCATCCGGCTGCTGCATTATTCCTGATCTGGTTGCGGGTTACCGTAGGTGCGGAATCATCAATGTAGATGCCACCCCCATCCAGTTCGCTGCAGTTATTGTGGATTACGTTGTTCTCGATCACCGGTCGCGCGCCGCCCCTGACCGTCACCCCTCCCCCCTCGGCCGCTTCTCCGATTCGCGCACTGCCGCCAGTAATGGTGAAGCCCATCAGCCGCGCCTCCGGACCTTCTCCACGCACAATGTTCACCACTGTGCCGTTTCCATCGCCCTCTATGATCGTCCGCGCCACTGTATCTGCATCCCGCGGGTCCTCGCTGCTAAGAGTCAACTGTTTGCCAGAAAAATCAATGCTCTCGCGATAGCGACCGGGGCGAACCAGAATTCTGGCTCCGTCCGGCGCCGCATCGATCGCCTCCTGCAGCCCGGGGGCATCATCGGGCACCGTCAGGGTGACCTGCGTGGTCTCTTCCGTCTCTCGTAAACGTTTTTCTTCCGCATTTCTACGGCGAAATGGCCAGATCACTTGGTCTCCCCTCGCTTCCAATCCAGTCCTGCCAGCGCCGGCGGGGTGGGAGCAATGCCGAGCACCCCCAGTTTGCATTCCACCTCATCGAGAACGCCATTGACACTGCGATGGGTGGTATCAATGTGTATATCAGCCCGCAACCGCGCGTAGGACAGCAGCTCGCGCTGCCTCTCTACTCGCTCCGGCTTGAGATAACTGCGCCTGTCGCCCACCACCTGATTCTCGGCATCGAGGTAGACCATCGCTCCAGGATTATTTCTCGCCCACAGATAGGGGACCTGTGAGTGTTCCTGCGCCACCTCCAGGGCAGCGAAGCCCCGCTGACGCAGTCCGTCCACCACAGTGCTCTTACCGACAGCACATATTCCCACCACGACAATTAGGGGTACTCTGTCAATCTCCACCCTACCACCCCCTCGCCGACTTGAGTGAACTGCCACCCGATTGGGGCAGGCCACACACTTTCCCGCGACGACCAGGCTGCATTTCCGTCTCATGCCGGTCTTCATGATTTCCCGGCACCCACACAGATTTCGCGGGCACCGCCCCGTCTTTGTCACTCCATACCAACCTCAATGCCTGCCTCCGACATACGGAGACAGTCGTCCCCTCCAACTCCGGCAGCAATCGCGCACCAGTATTCACCTCACCCGGTCAGCCGGACGCCCTCCACCCGACATCGCCGCCTCGCACCCTTTCAAAACTCGGCGGGGTCGCCTAAACTTATGTCACGTGATCTGTGCACTCCGCACATGATCCGGTGCCATCTGAAAGGAGACGCCTCATAGTGCAAATTCTGATCACAGGCGACACGCACATACCTGACAGAGCCGCAGAGGTTCCCCCGGATTTACTGGACGAGGCGGCAGCAGCAGACGCGGTTATTCACACCGGCGATTTCAACTCTCCCGAGGTCTACGAGCAGTTTGCTGAGGTTGCGAGATCCTTCTTTGCCGTGCGGGGGAATCGAGACCGGGGGATACTGACCGATCAACTGGCGCGCGAAATGCATTTCCAACTGGCCGACCTGCATTTTGCGCTCCTACACGGCGATTCCTTCGGTCGTCCGCGTCCCTCGCGGCTGGCCCGTCACTACTGCAATTCAGCTGACGTCGTAGTATATGGACACCTGCATAGACCCTTTGTCGCTCCGTTTTCCGGATGCACGGTCATCAATCCCGGCACACCTGTTGAACCGCGAGGAAGCTTCCCCTCCTACATGCGGGCGCACATACACGCAGGAGAGATCAGTGTAAAGACAGTTTACATGAAATAGTCATCTTTCTCACGTCCCTTCCGCGCCCGGCACTGTACGCGGCGCGAGGCAATGGCGAAACAATGTATCAGGACCCCGCACCATATCGGCTCATGCCCCAAAAGAGCAGATGTACAAATATGTAGCTAAAAGCGAAAACGCTTTTCGAGTGTCATCTCTTGACATTTCATCCCAAAGTCGAGAGAATCCCAACAGATGAAATCGTCGAATTAGTCGCATTTGCCGACGAAAAAGGAATCTCTTTACTACTAAGAAGGTAATCGGAATTTTGTGCAATAATATCTTGTATGTTTATGGCATATATGGTACGATCTATCCTGATGACCGGAGGAAGACACAAGATTTCTGGGAGAGGAGACTGGATGATCCATGAAATCAACCGGCATCGTCAGAAAGGTGGACGAACTGGGACGGGTGGTCATTCCTATAGAGCTGCGCCGGACACTGGACATACACAAGAAGGATTCGCTCGAAATATACGTCGACGGGGAAAACATTGTCCTGCGCAAGTACGAACCGGGATGCATATTCTGCGGGAATGCGTACAGTACTCAGCAGTTCCGCAGCAAGACGGTGTGTAAGAGCTGCGCCGAGGCCATGGCCAACATGACCGGCTCGTAATCCACACCGGACCAAGGCCTATCATTATGTTTATGCGGGCGGCATCCCTACCGGGGTGCCGCCCGCATATCTAATCTACGCTTCTCGCCCATCCGTCTGAAATCGTGACATGGAACCATAGAGTCGATGAAGCCTCGCATACTCCTCCGGGCAGTGGAATCTGCAGCGCTCGCGGCTGAATGACTTGGCAACCTCAACTGCAAACTGTGCAGTAGCCGCTATGTCAACTTCACGACTCGCACCGGTCGCACTGCCCGGCACCGGGAGCTGGCTGGTTATGCCCACTCCCACAGTCGGTGCGTCAGTCACGGCCGCCGGCAGCATCATGCTGTTTATCCGCTTCAGGCCACTACCGGACGGGATTATGTCCTGTTGAGCAAGAGGTAACACTGCCGCTGGCCGCCCCGTCGTTCGCTCGGAAATATCGATCAGATCATCTGAGGCTGGCAGAATGTACCCTTCGCGGACGGTCGGGGTTATGGCAAAACCATTATGGTTGATCACGCGATTGCCCTTTGTGGTGTCAAGGCTCAGAACCGCATCCATGTCAGCGTGCACTTCCCGTCGATTCATCTCCTGCACATCGACCGGGGATCCCATAAAGGGAACGGGGGTGCTGGGAACTATGGGAGCCTCCGGGCATACGTGAGTGGATATCAGGACATCTCCGGGAAGAATGTCTCCCCTTCTTTGCAATGTCAGAAGCTTGAGAGCCGCGCTCAGCGCAGCGATTGCACCATCTGCATCAGAGACTAACCCAATCTCCTCTGGTCTGGCCCCTATGCCACCCAGACGACCGATGATCCCAAGAGTCGGAGCATCCCCCCCACGGCTTACACCCTGGTGACCACAGATGCGCAGCTGCACGAAGTCGGTTTCACCCTCCTCGCCCCCAACTCTTTGGACTGAAATGGTGCGAAGGCCGCGTTCGCGGAAGAACAACCGGACCTGGGCCCCGTCAACCCAAGCGCCATCCAGCAATTCAACCACTTCCAGAACATGTTGAAGCAGCACCGCAAATTACTCCTTCCCGAGAACCATCCCCGGCAGCTCATCACTCTGCTGATCGCCATCCAGGACTACAGTACCATTTACCATGACCATTTCTATGCCCCGGGGAAACTGATGTGGATCGGAAAACGTAGCCGCATCGCGCACTTTTTCGGGATCAAAGATGACCACATCGGCCCGCGCACCGGGAAGCAGGAGTCCCCGATCCCAGAAGCCCAGTGCTGTGGCGGGACGTGATGTCATCTTGGCCACAGCCTCTTCCATGGTGATCACTGCCTCTTCCCTGGCGTACTTGCCCAGCACCCGCGGAAAGGTACCATAACTGCGCGGGTGGGGCTTGCCCT
>PUMM01000048.1 GCA_003551365.1 Clostridia bacterium | reverse complement strand
GTACGGCTGGCTGAACACCTGTACCCCCGCGTTCTGGTGGCGCCGCCGATTCCCGTGGGCATTTCCGCCCACCACATGGGCTTTCCAGGATCCATGACCCTGCGACCGGAAACGTTGATGCAGCTACTCATGGACTATGTGGGCAGTTTAATGCAGCATGGACTGGAGAAGTTCTTCATCATCACGGGGCATGGCGGAAATGAGGACACGATCTCGGTTGCCACCGAAATTATGCGCGATGAACTGGGGTTGGTCATCCCGCACGTCAACTACAAGACTTTCACGTCTGATATCACGCGGGAAATAATCGCCTCTGGCCGGATAGACCATGCCGGTGAATGGGAGGTATCCGATGCCATGTTCCTCGCCCCGGAGCTGGTGCGGGAGGATGAGTTGACCGACTGCGGCGAGGGGGCTGCACCGTGGAAGTACACCGAACTGCAGAGCGAGTTTCGCATAAAATATCCCATCGACTGGCAGGAGCTGACCTCCAATGGGGTAATGGGGGATGCACGCGAGGCCAGTCATGAGAAGGGCCGACAGATCAATGATCGGGCGCTGGAGCGGGCGGCAGAGTTTCTACGAGATTTTTTGGCTGATAATTGAATGAGCGGACGGAATCTGTGAGTGCATGATTGACCGACATTCGGGGACGGGTCGCGAGTTCTGTTATAATGATAATGGACACATTTGGCACAAATGATAATGTCACTTATGGCCGGGCGCCGGATGCGTTTCGGCAACCAATGTTAGGGGGTCATGATGGAACGACTCACAGATTTTTCTTTTCACCATCTACGACCATACATAGACAGGGTTCTGGACCAATCGGCGGTCAATCTGGCGGTAGCGGGAGCGGAACACTCGTTAGTCCTCGAGACGGTGGCCGTAGCTGCTTCATCCGGTCTGGTGCATGCCGTACTATTCGGTAACGAGGAGCGCATTCGTCCCTTGCTCGACGATATTGGGTTGGATGAGGACCTTTACGAGATTCGCCACTGTCGCGGCGGACGTGCTGCCTTCGAAGCGGCGTGTGCAGCCGGCCGGGGAGAGGTGCAGATGCTCATGAAGGGCATGGTATCGTCTGCCGACTTTCTCCGGGCGGTTATAAGTGAACAGGCTCAGCTGCGCACGGGACGGGTGCTGAGTCACCTGGGGCTGTTTGACATTCCCGCCTACAATCGGTTGCTGGGGATGACCGATGGGGGGATAAATATCGACCCAGATTTTGAGACGCGCATAGAGATTGTCCGCAATGCAGCCGAAGCTGGAAAGCAAATATGGTCGAGAGCTCCCCGCATTGCACTGGTCGCTGCAGTGGAGAAGGTGCAGACCAACATGCCGGTGACTGTCGACTGGGCGGCCATGACGAAGATGGCTGACCGGGGACAGCTCGGTGACGTGGTACTGGACGGCCCCCTTGGCCTCGACAATGCTCTGGAGCCGGAGGCGCTCAGGAGCAAGGGAATTGACAGTGCGGTGCAGGGGCGGGCAGACATAATCGTTGTGCCCGACATTGAGGCGGGAAATCTGGTTGGCAAGACGCTCACATACCTGGCCGATGCGCCCATGGCCGGTCTGGTGCTGGGAGCGAGAGTGCCTATCATCATGAACTCCCGGGCAGATTCAGCCCGGGCGCGCATCGCATCACTGGTCCTGGCGAGGTCGGTGTCTGACTCTGCCCGGGGTGGGCATCTCTAATGGATGCTCTGCGCGTGTGCGACGTCATAGCTGCGATAGAGCGAGCTGCACCGCCGGATTGGGCAGATGAGTGGGACAACGTGGGCCTCCAGCTGGGGCATCCAGAGGGACGGGTCTACCGGGCCGCAGTTACTCTGGAGCTGACGGAAGACGCGTTGGAAGAGACAGTGGCGAGCGGTCCCGACCTGCTCATCACCCATCACCCGGTGATTTTTTCTCCCCTGTATCATCTGCGCAGCGATTCGCCCACCGGTGACCGCATACTTCAGTTGGCCGGTGCGGGCGTGGCGCTGTACTGTGCCCATACCAACCTGGATCGTTCGCACCTCGGGCCAAGTGCCGTTTTGGCCAGTGAGTTGGGATTGATTGATGTCATTAGCCTGCAGCCCCTGGCTGACCTGTTGAAGCTCGTCGTCTACGTGCCGGAATCAGATGTAGAGGAGGTGCGGGCCGCTCTGAGTGATGCGGGTGCCGGTCACATTGGGGCGTACAGTCACTGTACCTTCAGCACCCGCGGGACGGGCACATTCATGCCCGGATCGGGTGCCGACCCGTATGTCGGCTCGACCGGTGAGCTGGCGCGGGTCGATGAGTACCGCATGGAAACTGTCATCCCCAGGCACCGACTCGCCCCCATTATGTCTGTTCTGCACCACGTGCATCCGTATGAAGAACCCGCATTTGACCTGCTTTCTTTGCATAACAGGAATCTGCAGGTGGGCATGGGCCGCATCGGGGATCTGCCGGAACCGGTCAGTGCCCGGAAAGTGGCGGAACGCGTACTGCAGGTATGTCCATCGGATCAACTGCGGGCAGCGGGAGACATGGACCGGCTTGTGCAGCGCATCGCGGTCTGCGGGGGAGCGGGGGAGAAGCTTGCCGACACGGCAGCTGCCACCGGAGCGGAGCTGTTCATAACTGGAGATGTCTCCCATCACGGGGCGCGTGACATGCTGGATGCGGGTATGGTAGTGCTGGATGTGGGGCATGCGGCCACAGAGCAGCCTGCCATGCGGCAACTCGCGGCTCATCTCAGGCAGTCTTTGGGGTCGGCTGTGCAGATCGAAGAGGTTGAATCTTTCGCGACCCCGTGGGACTGAGGAAGGATTCAGATTCAGAGTTTTCGTGGCGGCGAAAGGTGGGGTCAGTAGTCGATGTCTGAGAATATCCTGGCGCACATAATGGCCGCATCGATAGGTGCTGCCGCCGTTTTGTTCACCTTGCTGATGAGAAGAGCCTTCTCTGCGATTTTTGCCCTGGTGCGCCGCACCGAGGAGGAGCAGATTCTTCGTCGTCTAAGCAATCACCAGTTCTACCGCGGGGTGGGTCTCTTCATTCGTGCCGCGGTTCTCGTCGGCTGGCTGACCGCCCTTTATCTCATCATGGGCCTCTATGAGCCTGCAGCAGTGGTACGGGATGCCGCTGCCAGGATGGTGCAGTCTGCGTACGTGACCGTCATCCTGAACGTATTTGCCCGCCCTCTTTTCCGAATGGGTGACCAGGAGGTGACGCTGCAGTTTCTCCTGTTCCTGATCCTGGTGATCATTTCCGTGACGGTGGCCTCGGGCTTTGTGCGCACTTTCTTTCGGCGACAGCTGCTCTCGCGGCTCGGACTGGAGGAGGGAGTACAGGAGGCTCTAGCCACTGCTATCGGATATCTGGTGCTGGCAGTGGGGCTGCTGGTGGCATTTGAGGTTGTCGGTGTCGATCTCAGTACGCTGGCTGTAATTGCGGGAGCACTGAGCATTGGCGTTGGTTTTGGGCTGCAGAATATTGCCAACAATTTCATATCCGGGCTGATTCTCCTCATTGAGCGTCCCATCAAGGTGGGTGACCGCATAGAGGTTGGCGATGTACACGGGCGGGTGATTCGCATCTCGGCCCGCAGTACCACAGTCCGCACCAACGATAACATAGACATAATCGTACCCAACTCGGAGCTGGTCTCGGACCGGGTGGTGAACTGGTCACAGAAGGACAGACGCGTGCGTTTTCGCATTCCAGTTGGAGTGGCATACGGAGCCGACGTTGAACGCGCTCTGGAGTTGATGGCTGATGCCGCCGAGGCAGTTCCCGAGGTTCTGAGTGCCTCTGCGCGTTTCATCTCTTTTGGAGAGAGTTCTTTGCAACTGGAGGCGCGGATCTGGACCAGTAAGCGCTTGCACCGGCGGGGACTGATAGTCAGCGAGGTCAATCTTGCCATTTTGCGCAAGTTCCGCGAACATGGCATAGAAATTCCCTTCCCCCAGCGCGACATACACATCAAGTCGCATCCCCCGGAATGATATGGCAATGATGCTCTGCAGAAGGCCCGCCGGAGACGGGCTTTTCGACATGCGAGCCTCCGTTTGCTATACTATTAAACGCAGCGGCGAGTGGGTCGGACAGCCGCGCGCAATTGACCCTGCGGGAATATGATTATCCAGCCATTCAGGTGAAGGATTTGCTATGGTTTTCTGTGTACCGGTATGACCGCGGGGTTGGTTGTGTGAGGAAAGTCCGAACTTCACAGGGCAGGGTGCCGGATAACGTCCGGAGAGGGAGACCTCTGGAAAGTGCCACAGAAATATACCGCCTGCCTCACGGCGGGTAAGGGTGAAATGGTGGTGTAAGAGACCACCGGCGGCCGGGCAACCGGGCGGCCAGGCAAACCCCACCCGAAGCAAGGCCAAATAGGAGAGGGATGATGTGGCCCGCGGACCTCTCGGGTAGGCCGCATGAGGTGCCAGGCGACTGGCATCCCAGATAAATGGCTGTCCACGACAGAATTCGGCTTACAGACCCACTCACCGCTGTTGCGAATCTGTGGTTGACCGCCGCAGAACATAGTTCTCCTCGCCTCGTTCCAGAGAGCGACTGCCCAGGAGTGCACCGCGGGATTCACCAATACATCCAGGAGGGGTTCGGTTGCGAGATGCGGGGTTCTGGCGTGTCTGTACCCGATGGCCGTTTCGCTGGAGGTCACTGGATGTAGTGGGAAATCAGCTGGCCAGGGGAAAGGTGCCCCCTGAAGAGCTGGACGACCCGCCTGATGAGGTCCACGATGGGATCAGTTGAATTGCGGATGGGAGAGAGCCTCAGGTGGGTTGGATGATACAGGAGGTGTTCATTGTTGCCGCGGTGGCGCACAGCGAGGTGCCAGGGATGCAATGTGGCGTAAGGGTTGATGGCCACCCGGTCACTGTGCGGATGGCGGTGCGCTACACTGCGCCGGCTGAGGGGAGAAGTTTTCGTTTTTTCGCGGGTGAGCCTCGCCCGTGAAACGGGGGAGATGATGTCAAGTCCGGGTCATATCCCATTGCACTGGTGCGACCGGAGGTCTCCGACTTAACCGATATTGCTGTTGGCGACATGGTGGCGGCGTTCAAATTGGATGAGTCTGCCGCAGTTTGCTCCGGACTGCATGAACGACAGTAGCCCACCGGTGTCCCTGTGTCCTGCGAAGTACAACTGTCAGGATATCGGAAAGGCGTCGGCAGAACGACGGTCGATCTGATCATGGATCTGGTACCTGCGGAGCTGCTGCTGAATGGTGAACCGTGTTGCTTCCGCAGTTGCCCGTTGCAAGGCATCTTCGATTCATTCTGGTATGCGCCGTTGCCGCCCGCATACTGTAATCGGCACTGCATCTGCTGCTTCCTGCAGTGCCTACTTGTGTGCGGCATAACGTGTTAGACTGTAGGAGTAACAGGTATGGGGTGTGATTCGATGCTCAACTTCGTGCGGAAGCTTTTCGATCATAATGAGCGACAATTGAAGAAGATCTCCGGGTACGTAGATGAGATCAACGACCTTGAGCCGGAAATTCGGGCCATGGATGATGATGAACTGGCCGGTCAGACCGACGTTTTCCGCAATGAACTGGAGCGCGGAGCGGATCTGGACGTACTTATGCCCCGGGCTTTTGCCACAGTTCGCGAAGTCGCTCGTCGAACACTGGGAGAGCGGCATTTCGACGAACAGGTGATGGGCGCAATCATCCTGCACCGGGGCGACATCTGTGAGATGCGGACGGGAGAAGGTAAAACCCTGGCTGCCACCATGCCGGTCTATCTCAATGCCCTGACGGGTAGAGGAGTTCACGTGGTGACGGTGAACGATTATCTCGCCAGCCGGGATGCCGAATGGATGGGGCAGATATACCGCTTTCTCGGACTGGAAGTGGGCACCATAGTACCCGGTCTGAACGCAGAGGAGCGGCGCGAGTCTTACCGTTGCGATGTGACCTACGGCACCAATAATGAGTTTGGCTTCGATTATCTGCGAGACAACATGGCTGTGTCGCCCGACAGGGTGGTACAGCGTCCCCTGCACTATGCAATTGTGGATGAGGTGGACAGCGTCCTGGTAGATGAGGCACGGACTCCCCTCATCATATCGGGCATGCCCCGAAAGAGTCTCGACGTTTACCAGACTTTTGCGCATATTTCCCGCAGCCTCAAGCGCGAGGACCATTATACCGTGGATGAGAAGGCGTCAACTGTGGTTCCGACCGAAGAGGGTATCGCCGAGGTCGAGAAGAGGTTGGGAATCGACAACCTGTTCGATCCGGAGTACATCGAGTACAGTCATTCACTGCGCCAGTCCCTCAAGGCCAAGGAACTGATGAAGCGAGACCGGGATTACATCGTGCGCGACGATCAGGTCATCATTGTGGATCAGTTCACGGGCAGACTGATGCCCGGGCGGCGATACGGCAGCGGATTGCACCAGGCTATAGAGGCAAAGGAAGGTGTGCAGATCCGCGAAGAGACCCAGACGTTGGCCTCAATTACCTTCCAGAATTACTTCCGCATGTACGACAAGCTGGCGGGAATGACGGGCACTGCCGCCACAGAGGCCGATGAGTTTCATGAGATATATGATCTGGAGGTCGTGGTCATACCCACGCACGAACCGATGATCCGCGAGGATCTTCCCGATGCAGTCTACAAGTCCGAGGAGGGGAAGACGAAAGCCATTGTGCAGGATATTGTCGAGCGACATGAGGCGGGGCAGCCGATCCTGGTGGGCACCACATCCGTTGACAAATCGGAGGATTTCAGCGAAAGGCTGAAGCGCCGGGGAGTGAAGCACGAGGTCCTCAATGCCAAACACCACGAGCGCGAGGCCGAGATTGTGGCCGAGGCGGGCAAAGAGGGACGTGTCACCATTGCCACCAATATGGCCGGCCGGGGGACGGACATAGTTCTCGGTTTTGGAGTCAGGGAACTTGGTGGTCTGCACGTAATTGGTTCTGAGCGGCATGAGAGCCGCCGTATCGACAACCAGCTGCGGGGTCGCTCCGGGCGGCAGGGTGATCCGGGATCGTCGCAGTTCTATGTGGCGCTGGAGGACGATCTCATGCGTCTGTTTGCCGGGGAGACGGTGGACAACATCCTGGAGAAAGTCGGATTTACCGAGGAGGAACGCCTCGAACATCCGATGCTCAGCCGGGCCATCGAGAACGCGCAGAGGAAGGTGGAGGCCCGCAACTTCGACATGCGGAAGCGCCTTCTGGAGTATGATGATGTGCTGAATGAGCAGCGAAAAATCATCTACGAGCAGCGTGGACGCGTACTGCAGGGAGACTCGGTGAGCGAAGAGATACTGGAAATGTTGGATGATCTGCTCGAAGAAAAAGTGCACACATATACCTCTGAGGGGCGGTATCCAGAGAGCTGGAATCTGCAGGGTATGGTGCATGACCTCGAAATGAACCTGCTGCCCCCGCGCCGCATCGACGAGGAGACTCTGACGCAGGTGGCAGAAGAGGGTGGCCGCGCGGGCCTATTGGAACATCTTTCGCGAGTGGGTCGCGCCGTGTATCATGCCAAAAAGAAAGAGGTCGGATCCCGCGCCCTGGAGCGAGCGGAGAGGCTCATTCTCCTGCGAGTGGTTGACAATAAGTGGATGGACTACCTGGCCGCAGTGGATGAGCTGCGGCAGGGTATTAGCCTGCGGGCCTACGGTCAGCGCGATCCTCTCACCGAATACCGGAGAGAGACCCATCAAATGTTTTCGGAGCTCATACGGGCCATAAAGGAAGATGCGGTCAAGTATGTGTTCAAGGTTGATATGGAGAGCAAATCCTCCGCCGGGCTGTCAGCGAGTGCTCCAGTTGTGACGGAAGCCAGGGGGGCGGGCGCGAGTGAGACG
>PUMM01000011.1 GCA_003551365.1 Clostridia bacterium | reverse complement strand
GACCCCTCGCCTGTATCCGCTTCGGCTGGGTCCCCATGAGCCGGACGTCGAGCAGCTTCGTGAGGCCTTTTTGCCGGAGTCCGATGCTGAGCCGGTGATTGTTGGTGGACGTCTGAGTGGTTACCAGTCCGATGAGGCCGTGCTGGTCGTCGGTGGGAGCGGGACCATTCGCTACCGTCGGAGCATTGCCGATTCAGATGATGAACTGGATTCTCGCGAGGCGGTGGCCCTGGCGGAGTCCTTTCTGTCGGATGAGCGAGTGGGGCCAGTCGGCGTCCAGTATGATTACTGGCAAAAGACCCAAGCAGGGCAGTACCTGGTATATTTCTATCAACAGTACCGCGACTTGCCTGTGTATGGTGGCGGCATTGTGGTGAAGACGGACGGCCCCGAGATACGTGAATACCAGCGCCTGTGGTACGATGTTCGGGGTCCCACAGGTCAGGCCAGAACGGTGATATCTGCTTCCCGGGCCGTTTCGGCCAACCTGCCGCGCATAGCTGCGGCGGCGGGTGAGGAGGGTAGCGCCGCGATAGCAGATGTGAGTCTGGGATATTATGCTGGCATGAGCCCGGAAGATGAGGAGGTTGCTGACCCGGTTTGGCGAGTACGGCTTGATGATGGCGAGATATTTTTCATAAATGCCTTCACCGGAGCCATGGAATGGCCGCAGTGACCACAAATTTGCTGTGCTACCGGAAATTTTGCCGCCCTTTTTGAAGGGAAAGCTGGTGTTGGCAGGGAAAACGTAGACCGATGGGGACAATTATGGATTAGGGAGAGACGACAAATTGGCCGAACTGATCATCAACGGTGATAAGCCCTTATGCGGTGAGGTTACCATAGGAGGACGAAAGAACTCAGCGGTGGCTGTGATTCCGGCCACTCTGCTGGCGGCGGGTACCAATACGCTCAGCAACCTTCCCGCCATCAGCGACATTTCTACATATAACGAGATTCTCCGCCATCTCGGAGCAGTAACTCAGGAGCCGAGCAACGGCGTGATGCGGGTGGATACCTCCAAAGCTACGCCCGAGAAGAGTCCGCCGATGGAGATGGTCAAGACCATCCGGGCTTCCTATTATCTATTGGGAGCTCTTCTGGGTCGATTTGGGTACGCCCGGGTGGGTTTCCCAGGCGGCTGCAATATCGGGCAGCGCCCGATTGACCAGCATCTGAAGGGCTTCAAGGCCCTGGGTGCGGAAGTGCGCACTGACCACGGCGAGGTGGTGGTGGAATCACGCAATTCGCGCCTGCAGGGAACGCACATTTACCTCGATGTCGCCAGTGTTGGGGCAACCATAAATATTATGCTTGCCGCTGTGCTGGCCGAAGGTACCACGGTTATTGAGAACGTGGCGCGAGAACCACATATCGTGGACGTCGCCAGCTGCCTCAACTCCATGGGTGCGCGCGTTGTGGGTGCGGGAACTGATACCATAAAGATCCATGGTGTGCGGGAGATGCAGCCCACCAATCATGCCATAATTCCGGATGAGATTGAGGCCGCCACGTATGCCATCGCCGGCGCAGCCACCCGCGGAGACGTCACACTGATGAATATTGTGCCCAAGCACCTGGATGCGGTGACCGCGAAGCTGGGCGAGGCCGGTGTTCGCGTGCAGGAGAACGGGGACTGGGTCAGGGTAGTCGCCCCCGAACGCCCGCAAGCGGTAAGTCTTAAGACTCTGCCCTATCCTGGATTTCCCACCGATGCAATGCCGCCCATGACTGTTTTGCTGAGTCTGGCCAGCGGAACCAGCATGGTCAGTGAGGGTGTCTTCGAGAATCGCTTCGATCACGTCGAGGAGCTCCAGAGAATGGGCACGAACGTGCGGGTTGAGGGACGCACTGCCGTCATTGAGGGGGTCGAACGATTGCATGGCACTTCGGTCAGGGCCACCAACCTGCGCGCCGGCGCTGCCCTGGTGATAGCAGGGTTGGGAGCGGAGGGTGAAACGGTCGTCTCCAGCATTGAGCACGTTGACCGGGGCTATGAGCACTTCGATGAGAAGCTCAAGGCTCTTGGTGCCGATATTACGCGCGTTCACAATGGCGACGATGAGGATGACTCCGCCGACGACTCGACTGATGGGGACGACCCGGGGCAGGTGGTCAGCTTCCGGCAGAGCTGAAGATACATTCAGAGAGCCCTCCTTAACAACTTCTTAATTGGCGCCCGGTAGAATATATCATGCAGATGTAACTGGACTGTCTTCGTTAATGTGGTGGTTAGGGAGGCAAAACTATGAGTCCACGCAAGAATCCCCGGTTTGCTGAACGCCCCTCCTATTTTCTGGTGGCGCTCTTTGGTGCGGTTCTGGGATTAATGGTTGCACTGGCCGCGGCACCGTACATCTTTGCCGACGTTGCGGCTCTTCCGCCATTGAGTCCTCCTGAATCAGAGGCAGAAGAGGCAAACGACGAAAAACAGGATCTGCAATCCGAACCCGAAATAGACGCCGACCCCGAGATTTCTGTGGTCGAGCTGGAGGAGTCGGTCAAGAAGGTGGTCCGGGAGGTCGGCCCCTCCGTGGTTTGTGTGATCAACAAGCAAGAGGTAAGTGACATGTGGGGTCGTGGTATGGACCGGGACTCACAGGCCAGCGGGGTGGTCATCGATGAGCAGGGCCATGTGGTGACAAACTATCACGTTATAGAGGGCGCTCGGGACATACTGGTTGAGGACCACGAGGGACGCGAGTACGAGGCGGAGATCGTGGGTGAGGATCCGGCCACGGACCTGGCTGTATTGCGAATCGATTCGGACGGCGTCTCGCCGGCTGCCTTTACGGATTCGGATGAGGTGGAAATAGGTCAGCTGGCCATTGCTATAGGCAATCCGTTGGGTAGAGAGTTCGCTCGCTCGGTCACCCTGGGGATCGTCTCCGGCGTGCGTTCCACGATGTATGGGCAGGCCGCGCACCAGCGGGTCTTCGAACTGATTCAGACAGACGCGAGCATCAATCCGGGTAACTCCGGCGGGGCATTGCTCGACTCCAGTGGCCGCATAGTAGGGATTAACACCCTGAAATTTGCCAGCCCCGAAGTCGAGGGAATGGGTTTTGCCATCCCCTCCAACACGGTTGAGCGCATCGTGAATCAGATAATTGACCATGGCAGGGTGCAGAGAGCGTGGATGGGTATGACGGGTCTGTCCGTCGAAGATGCCGTGCGGCAGGGAGTTGATGTGCCCGCAGGAGTTGATGAGGGCGTGTATGTCGATACTGTACTCGAGGATAGTCCGGCGGGCGAGGCAGGTCTGCGTTCTGGTGACATTATCATCCGGGCGGATGAGGAGCCCATCCCGGACATGCTCACCTTTTTGGTTCTTCTGGAAGAGACCAGCCCCGGTCATACTATGACTATCGAGGTGGTTCGCAACGGCGAGCAGCACTCGATCGATATCACGCTGGCCACTATGCCAGAATGATGCGACACACTGTCGTGAAGGTCGGGGAGATGCGGGCTGGGCCTCTGCGCGACGCATGCGCGGAGTATCTCAAGCGACTTCGCCCTTACGCGAAGATTGGTCTCACAAGCGTGAAGCAGGAACGCGTACCGCCGGACCCCTCCCGGACGGAACGGGAGGAAATTATCCGCGCGGAGAGCGAACGTCTGTGCCGTGCCGCTCCCCGGGGAGCCCAGGTGCAGTGGATTGCTCTGGACCAGCGAGGGGCCCAGATGAGCTCCCCAGCACTGGCTGATTATCTGCAGGAGCGGGCCACGGGCGGTGTCTCGCACGTGGTGTGGATTATTGGGGGAGTTCTGGGGCTCTCCAGAGAGCTCATCGATCGGGCTGATCTGGACCTGTCGCTGTCAACTCTAACCTTTCCCCACCAGATGGTGCCCGTGATTCTGTTGGAACAGATTTATCGAACCTGTCGGATACAGCGAAATGAACCCTATCACTATTGAAAATCAGGAGAGGGAGGGTGGAGATGTCTTTACTGCAAGGAAAAAGGGGCCTAATCCTGGGCGTCGCCAATGAACGGAGTCTCGCCTGGGCTATAGCGGAACGGGCGGCTGAACAGGGTGCGCAGCTGGCCATCACATGTCAGAATGAACGGTTTGAACGCAGAGTGAATCGAATGGTTGATAATTCGGAGCACGTGGATGAGGTTCTTCTCCTCGCATGTGATGCGACGAGTGAGGAGGATATGGATACAGTGTTTGCCCGGGTCAAGGAGCAAATGGGGGGACTGGATTTCCTCGTGCACGGCTGGGCATATGCCCCGCGGGAGGAGCTGTCCGATGACTACATAGAGACGAGCTGGGAAGGGCATCGCCTAGCTCAGCAGATCAGTGCTCACTCCCTGACCGAAGTGGCCCGCCGGGCCCGCGAACTAATGACGGCTGGTGGCAGCATTCTGACCCTCACGTATTACGGTGCGGAGAAGGTTGTTCCGGGCTATAACGTAATGGGAGTGGCCAAAGCTACTCTCGAGGCGGCAGTTCGCTATCTCGCCCAGGATTTAGGGGGCGAGGGGATAAGGGTCAATGCGCTCTCTGCCGCGCCGGTTAACACGCTCTCGGCCCGGGGGGTGCCCGGATTTTTGGACATGCTTACACTGCATGAGGAGCGAGCACCTCTGCAGAGAAATGTCGAGCCGGAGGAAATAGCCCGGGCCGCTACGTTTATGCTTTCATCCTGGGCGTCGGCCATAACTGGCGAGGTTCTGCACGTCGACGCTGGCTACAACATAATGGGCATGTAGTGCCTCCGCTCGCACATATTTCCCGGCGGAGCGACAGGATTCTCCTGGGGGGCCGGGAACGTTCTTGTAGGGGGTTAAAAAGCGATGTTCAGAATAGCTGTTGGTGGATTCTCGCATGAGACGCACACTTTTCTGGAAAAAAGGACCACAGTAGAGGACTTTGCCGATCGGCATGTACAGTATGGTCCTGAAGTTATCGAGCGGAATCGCGGCGTGTCCAACTATCTTCGTGGATTCATCGATGTGGTGGAGGAGGCCGGGGGTGAACTTGTCGGCACTGTGTATGCTGCAGCTAACGTGCATGGCTATGTCACCCGCAACGCCTTCGAGAAGTTCACGACTGACATGATGGATGCGCTGCGTGAGGCGGAAGGCATTGACGGAGTTCTCCTCGCACTGCATGGAGCCATGGCGGCAGAGGACTATGATCGCGCGGAGGCGGAGGTCGTTCGTCGGGTGCGCAGTGTGGTGGGTGCTGAGGTGCCCGTGATGGTTACTCTCGACCTGCACGCCAATGAAGACCATCATCTCACCGACCATGCAGATGCCGCGTTCGTGTGCAAGAAGTACCCACATACCGATACGCAGGAGACGGGTGAGGCGGCGGCCCGGTGTATGGTGTCGACCCTGCGCGGCGAATTCAGTCCGGCAATGGCCCTACACAAACCGGGCATCATATCCCCCAGCATATTCCAGGGGACCGATTTCAGTCCCATGCGTGAGTTCCGGCGCAGGGCCGACGAGTGGGAGCAGGTTGAGGAGGATGTCTACTACGTCTCAGTGGCACCCGGTTTCGGCTATGCGGACGTCCCCGATGTCGGCGCCTCAGTGATTGCCGTTACCGATGGCGACAAAGCGCTGGCCGAAGGGGTGGCGCGAGATGTGTCTGCCTTCATGTGGCGGAGGCGTGAGAAGCTGGCGCGGCGCCCCATTCTCGGCGCCGAAGAGGCGGTGCAGGCCGCGACGCAGGCCGTAGGCGAGGGCCGTACCCCCGTAGTCCTGGCGGACGGTGCTGACCGCACCGGCGACAGCACCCACGTGCTCCGGCAGCTGTTGCGGCAGGGTGTGAAAAACTTCGCCCTGTCCAGCATGCATGACCCCTCTGCTGTACGCTTTTGCCAACAGCTGGGCGAAGGGGCCGAGGTGGCCGTCTCCGCTGGTGGATGGGGACAGGCCTCGGGTGAGCCGGTTCAGCTGAAAGGCACTATAGAATTTGTGGGCAATGTCAACTATGAGCTCACCGGTCCCATGAGCACTGGTGACTCTGTGGGTTGCGGTCCATCTGCAACTGTGAACCTCGGTGACTCGCGCTATGTGATTTTGACGAGTCTAAACCATCAGGTGCGGGATGCCGAGGGATTCCGGGCCTTTGGGATCGAACCAAAGGATATGGATGTATTGCTGGTGCGATCCAGAGTACACTTCCGGGCATACTATGACCGAGTGGCCGGTGAGATAATTGAAGTGGATGCCCCGGGAATGGGACCGGCCGACCTCAGTGGTCTGCGATTCCACAAGATCCCGGCCGACACTTTCCCGGTCGGAAGGAACTGGCCGCAGCACGAGTAACTCCGACGCCCGACCGGGGGATTATTGACCCCGACGCAGCACCTGTCCAGCCGGTCGTCCGGTGCATTTTCCCTCTCTGATGACGACCTGGCCGTTGACCAGTACTGAACGGATGCCGGCCGGGTAGGCCTTGGGTTTTTCGAAGGTCGCCCGGTCGGCTATTTCTTCGGCGGAAAATAATACGAGGTCGGCCTTCATTCCGGGGCGCACTGTTCCCCGGTCGGTCAACCCCAACCTGTCTGCCGGCATCTGCGTCATCTTGTGCACACCATTCTCCAGCTGCAGCAGCCCCTCATCTCGACAGTACTTCCCGAGAACCCGCGGGAAGGTGCCGAAATACCGAGGGTGGGGATGACCGCCGCTGAGCGGGCCATCCGCGGCTACGGCGCGGCCATCTGAGGCCACCATGACATACTCGGACCCCAGTATTGTCCGCACATCTTCTTCCTGCAGCACGAAGGAAACGAACGAGGCATCGGCCTCAGCCAGAAGCTGCAATGCAGCTTCGGCCGGCTCCGTGTCTTTCATTTGCGCTGCTTCCTCCAGGGTGTAACCCTCCAGGTCCGTATCAGGATCATAGGAGGCTATCATGAGGCGGTCCGCTCCGCCTCGCCTGCGCAGGTTCTCCTGCACCTCCATGCCGATTTTGCCCCGCATCTCGGGATTGTCGAGATGGCCTAGCAGCTGTTCTCGGCCTCCTGCCTGTGCCCAGCGAGGTATCAGGGCTCCGGTGATGCTGGAGCCGGAAGCAGCGTAAGGATACTGGTCAGCCGCCACCTCCAACCCTTCCGTTCGCGCCAGAGCCAACTTCTTGAGCAGTTCCGGGGCTTGTCCCCACACGGCCGGTCCAAGGGTCTTGAGGTGGGAAATTTGCAGACGGGAGCCGCTACGTCGGGTGATGTCCAGCACCTCATCGATGGCCCGGTGTAGTCCGATATTGTAGTCGGATTCATCACGGATATGTGAGGCATGCAGTCCATCGTATTCTGCCAGAACGGTACAGAGGTCCGTGAGTTCATCCGCATCGGCATAGCTGCCCGGCGCGTAGTATATGCCGGTTGACATTCCGAAGGCGCCCGCCTCCATGGCCTCGCGCAGAAGTCGCCGCATCTTCTGCATCTCGCCCTGATCGGGAGCCCGGTCATCATAGTTCATGGTCGAGGCACGTATTGCGCCGTGTCCGACCAGAGCGGCCACATTCATACCCAGGTCCTTCCCGGTCATAATCTCCAGGTAGCCCGTCATGTCGCGCCACGGGATCTCATCCGAGAACCCGAAGGATTCCAGCTGTCTCCGGGCCGTGCTGCGGGCCTCGCCCTCCAGGGGAGCGGCCCATCCGCCGCAATTGCCTATGACCTCAGTGGTTACACCCTGGCGGACTTTGCTTTCACCGCGGGGATCGATGAAGAGCGGGAAATCGCTGTGCGTGTGAATATCGATGAATCCCGGAGCAAGGACGCATTCCCGCCCATCCAATACCTCATGGGCGCGCTCCGGCAGCTCTGTGCCTACAGCGACAATAGTGTCATCTTTGATCCCGACCTCGCCGCGAAACCGCGCTGAACCCGTGCCGTCAATGATTTCAACGTTGCGGAAAAGGAGATCATACATGGTCGTCACTCACCTCTAACTTGCAGTAGATTGCACACAACATGGTTTCGCCGATCGGCTCCTTTG
>PUMM01000197.1 GCA_003551365.1 Clostridia bacterium | reverse complement strand
GGCACGGGCCTCTGTCGCAATATGTGTAGAAGAGGTGGATCTATTGCGGCAGGGAATCGGGATATGAGGACGAACTACTTGGCTAACAGGGCGATCGGAAGAGGAGGAATGTGTCAGTGGATAAGATGATCATCACAGCGGCAGTCAACGGATCAGTGCCCACGAAGGAGAATACCCCTCACGTCCCGATTACCCCCGACGAAGTAGTAGAGGACAGTGTTCAGTGCTGGGAGGCCGGTGCTTCGGTAGTACACATCCATGCCCGGGCGGAGGATGGAGGACAGTCGCACGACCCCCGATATTTCGAGCAGTGCCTGGAGGGGATCCGTGCCCAGTGCGATATTATCGTCCAGTTTTCTACTGGTGCCCGCAAGCCGGTGCCGCGGGAGACCCGGATCCAGTCGATAGACCTCAACCCGGAAATGATGAGTGTAAACTGCGGATGCTGCAATTTCCCCCAGGGGCCCTTCATCAACAGCATGCCAGACATAGAATACTGGCTGAGCACGATGAAGGACTATGGGGTGAAACCGGAGCTGGAATGCTTTGACCTCAGCCATGTATATGCGGCAATAGAGATGTATGATCGGGGATTGATACCCGACCCACCCCTGTTCAACTTGATCTTCGGCGCCAAGGGAGCCATTCCTTTCACCCCGAAGAACTTCGTGCACATGCATGATTGTGTGCCCGAGGGGGCTCTGATCAATGTGATCGGGGTGGGGAGGCATCAGATCCCGGTGACGACCATGTCCACCGTTCTGGGCAACAACGTCAGGGTGGGCCTGGAGGACAACATATTCTACTCCTACGGCGTACTGGCCACCAACCGGCAGCTGGTGGAGAGGGCCGTACGCATAGCAGAGGAGTGTGAGCGAGAGGTGGCGACACCCGCTGAGGCCCGGGGCATTCTGGGAATAGAGGGTCAATTGACGTCGCACTGAGGTGCAGATGTGAAGGCTTCTGCCGCCCGCCCGGGGGCGCAGCGAGGTCTGCCCGCCAGGAATCGGCCCGGCGCTGTGCGTTCAGACGATCGAGAGCCTGCGGTGATCCGCACTCCCGGACGGCGGGCGGCCAGGAATGTTCTTTAAGGAGGGGCGTACCAGTGTTCAGCTGTGATGATGCACCGCATCAGGGCAATATCTTGCATCGCAATATGCGTCGCGAATACCCCGTGATCACGCATGGACGGGGCATCTATTTGTACGATGAGGACGGCAATGAATATATCGACGGCTGTTCCGGAGCAATGGTGACCAACATTGGTCACGGCGTCCAGGAGGTCGCCGAGGCCATGTACCGGCAGGCCAGCGCGGTATCCTTCACGCACAGCTCGCGCTTCACCAGCCGACCGATGATTGATCTGGCCGAGAGGATTGCCGCCCTGACCCCGGGTGATCTGAATCATGTCTTCTTCGTCTCCGGTGGGTCGGAGGCCACCGAATCAACGGTCAAACTCGCCAGATCCTTCTTTCTGGAGACGGAGGGCCCGGATACGCCGCGGAGCAAAGTAATATCCCGCCTGCACAGCTATCACGGGGGCACGTTGGGGGCCGTGGCGCTCACGGGACACATACCGCGCCGCCGCAAGTATGAGTCCATGCTGGTGCAGTTTCCCCTGATAGCCCCGGCATACTGTTACCGGTGTACCCTCGGCCTGACGTATCCGGATTGCGGACTGGCCTGTGCCCAGGAACTGGAGAGAACTCTCCAGGAGGTTGGCCCGGAGAATGTGGCCGCTTTCATAGCTGAGCCCATATCCGGTGCGGCGGCCGGAGCTGTCCCGCCACCAGACGACTATTTTGCCGAGATCCGCAGGATTTGCGATGAGTATGGAATACTGTTCATAGCTGACGAGGTCATGACGGGCTTTGGCCGTACGGGCGAGCAGTTCGCCATGGATCACTGGGATGTGGCGCCGGACATCATAGCCTGCGCCAAGGGAATGGGGGCAGGGTACGCGCCGCTGGGAGCCGTGGCCCTCAGCGACAGGATAGCTGCGGCTGTCGAGGAGGGTTCGGGCAGCTTCACGCACGGATTCACCTACAGTGGGAATCCCCTGGCCTGTTCCGTGGGGTTGGAGGTTCTCAACTTCATCGACAAGCATGACCTGGTCCGCAACTCGCGCGAGATGGGGGAGTTTCTCTTCGGGAAGCTGGCTTCCCTGGAGGACAATCCCATAGTGGGGGATGTCCGCGGTAAGGGTCTGTTCGCCGGCGTCGAATTGGTGCGCGATCGTGCGACTGGGGAATGCTTTCCTCCCTCGATAGGGGCAGCTGAGGTGGTTACCCAGCAGTGCATGGCCAGAGGCCTGGTGGTCTATCCCGGTTCCGGGATGGTGGGGGACAGAAGCGGAACCGAGGGTGATCAGTTCATCGTGGGTCCTCCGCTCACGGTTGACCGCAATGACATAAGCGAGATAGTTGACCGTCTGGAGGCAGCTCTCGGGGCGGCGGCGCAGAAGCTGCTGTAACTGATACCCCGGCGCAGCTGTAGTCGCGCGCCGTTTATGGGACTGACGTGCCCCGCGGGTACGGGCAGATGTGACGTCTCCGCGGGGCAGTCGCAGAAGCGTATCCAGACTTCAGCTGCCTGACAGGAGTTGCATCAGTCGCGGGAGTAGTCCCCCCCTCACTGTTCCTGCCGTTCGCCCCGCAATCTGGGATCAAGAGCATCCCGCAGCCCATCCCCGAAGAAATTAAAACCCAGCACTGTTAACATTATGACGATTCCGGGGGTGATGCTGATCCACGGGGACGGCAGGAGAAAGCGGCGGCCATCTGCCACGATATTGCCCCAGGTGGGACTGGGTGGAGGTACCCCGAGCCCGAGAAAACTGAGCGAGGCCTCAATTAGTATGGCCGAGCCCACGCTCAGAGTGGCGAAAACGATCATTCCCGAGAGGGCATTGGGCAGCACGTGACGGGTGAGAATGCGGAAGTTATTCATTCCGATGGCCCGGGCAGCCTCGACGTATTCCCTTTCACGTATTGACAGAACCGATGCGCGCACGATGCGCGCAAATCTGGGAGTGAAAGTTACCCCCACGGCTATCATGGTATTGGTCATGTGCGGTCCGAGTACAGCGATAATGGCCAGGGCGAGCAGCAGTGTTGGGAAGCAGATCATGATGTCAATCACCCGCATTATGACCGTCTCCAGCAGGCCCCGGTAGAATCCCGCGATCAGGCCCAGCGCTGTTCCGGCCACGATGCCGATGCCGACTGCCACCACGCCCACCTGCAGTGAAACCCGGGATCCCCATATGATGCGGCTCAGAAGGTCGCGTCCCATGTGGTCGGTGCCGAGGAGATGGCCCTCCGAGCCCGGCGGTATGCGCCGTATGGACAGATCCACTCCCAGCGGATCATGCGGTGCCAGGTAGGGAGCGAGGATTGCCACCAGCATCATGGCTACCACCAGCACCAGACCGACTGCAGCCACCCTGCTGCGGCGGAAGATGTACAGGACGCCCTTTATGAAGCGATCCTGGTCGGCTTCGGGTGCGGTTCCGTGGTCCCGTTCATTCTTTTGTGTCAACTCAGTTCCCCCTCTCCGCGGTCTCCTAGTTATACCGGATGCGCGGATCGATTCCGGCGTAGCTGACGTCGATCAGAAGATTGACCAGCATGAAGATGAGGGCGAATACCAACAGGGTTCCCTGCACTATGGGATAGTCCCGCCCGAGGATCCCCTGAACGATCAGCCTACCCATGCCGGGCCGCACAAACACGATTTCGGATATTACGGCCCCGCCCAGCAGTGTGCCGAATTCCATGCCGGACGCTGTTATTACCGGTATAACGGCGTTCTTCAGGGCGTGCCGGTAGATCACTAATCGCTCACTGAGCCCCTTCGATCTGGCCGTTCTGATATAGTCCTGTCCCAGGACATCCAGCACCGAGGAACGCATCATGCGCGCCACCAGGGCGATGCGCCGCAGTCCCAGAGTTATGGCGGGCAGGGCCAGGTAGTACAGGGTGCTGGATATGTTGCCCCGTTCTCCCGCCCCCGTGAGGGGGAACCACCCCAATCTGAGCGAAAAGAAGTACATTCCCAGCAGGGCCACCCAGAAAATGGGCGCCGCATACCAGATCACCGACACTATACTGGCAGCGAAGTCCAGCCCACTGGCTCGCCGCACGGCCTGCGTGATCCCCAGGGGCAGCCCCAGCGTCAGACCGATCAACATGGCAGATCCCGCCAGTTCAATGGTATACGGCAAAACGCGTCTCACCTCGCCGGCGACGGGCCGTGGTGACTTGATTGATACGCCCAGATCTCCGCGGAACAGGCCTCCGATGAACTGCGTGTACTGCACGCTGAGCGGCCGATCCAGTCCGAGAGAACGCCGAACGGCTTCCACGGCTTCCGCTGGAGCATCATCGCCCAGCATGGCCAGAACTGGATCCCCCGGGATGAGATGGATGATGAAGAACACTATGGTAGCCACTCCCAGGGCCGTCGGGATGATGTATATGAGTCTCTTGCCTAGATACGCGGCCATGAGATCTCCTTTCGTATTGCCGCAGGTGATCCCACGGGCGGAGATCGTACCCGCCCGTGGAACTCATTCCGTTTACCTGCCCCGCCCCTCTATTCTTACCGGGTAGAGATAGGTGTCCTCTACCTGGCCAACCTGGAAGCCTTTGACCCAGGGCTGGTTGGCGCGGATGGTAGTGGGCTGGAACAGCGGTATGGTGGGTACATCTTCGTAGAACTTCTCCTGTACCTGGAAGTAGAGCTCTTCGCGCTTTGCCTCATCCATTTCCACCCGGGCGGCGTCGATCAGGTCATCCGCTCCGCCGTACCAGGTGAAGTTGCGACCGTCCGGGGATGACACGCTGCCGTGGTAAAATCCGGACAGAATGCCATCTGGATCGTGTCGGGCGCTGAGGCTCAACCAGGCCATGGGCGACTCGCCGCGGGTGGTGGCTTCCACCCAGGCGCTGGAGTCCATGGTATTCATGGCCACATCCACGCCGATGTCGCGGTAGAGGCTCTGCTGGTAGGCGAATACGTCCTGTTCGATCTCGATGTCCCTGCCGTAGTACTCCGTTTCAAAGCCATCCGGATAGCCGGCCTCCTCCAGCAGTTCCATGGCAACATCCAGGTCGAATTCATGCCGCGGCGCATCCTCGCTGTAGCCGAACATGTGCTTGGGAATCATGGCGTACAGGGGCAGAGTACCCATACCGACCACTTCCGCGACGCCCTCCCGGTCGGTGGCGTGCGCCATGGCCCGGCGGACCCGCACGTCATCGAAGGGTGCCTGCACTGTGCGCAGGTTGTAGTAGCGGGTGGCCGTGGATGCGAGCTCCTCCATGGTGATGTTCGGGTCAGCCTCAAATCCCTCATACACTTCCTCCAGCGATACCAGCATGCTGTCCAGCTCGCCGGCCGACATGGCCATGGCAGCCACGGTGTCCTCGGAGATGATCTGGAAGGTGACCTTCTCAAGCGAGGGTGCGCCCTCCCAGTAATCCGGGTTTCCGACCAGTACGACCTCTTCATGCGGTGTCCATCTCTCGAACATGAACGGTCCAGTTCCTATGGGCTCGAACGCGTAATCTTCTCCGAGGTCCTCATAGGCCGCCCGGGACAGGATCTTGCCCGGCCGATAGGCCGACAGGTGATGCAGCAGAACCGGAGAGGCCACCTCCGAGTGGATTTCCACCGTATAGTCATCGACGACGACGATTTCCTCTACCTCGGCGACGAGACTCTTCCAGCGGGAAGCGGTCTCTTCATCCAGGATCCGTTCGAAGGTGAACTTCACGTCATCTGCCGTGAACTCTCCGTAGTCGCCGTGCCACTGCACGCCTTCCTCCAGATAGAAGGTGTAGACCTTGCCGTCTTCGGAAATGTCCCAGTCATAGGCCAGATCCGGGACTATCTCGAATGTTCCGGTTTCCCAGCGCACCAGACCGTTGAAGATGTTATTGGTGACGCCATGGGCAGAGGTCCAGGTGAGATGGGCCGGATCCAGTGTTTCCGGATCCCTGGTGATGGCCAGTTTAATCTCCTGGACATCCTCAACGACCTCCTCTTCCTCTTCTTCCTCCTCCTCTTCCTCCGGTTCTTCCACCGGCTCCGGCTCTTCCGGCTCCTCGGGCTCCTCCGCCGGGGCACAGCCGAACGCCAGACTGAGGGCGAGCGCCAGCACCAGGAGCAAAATCCAGGATTTCTTGAGAGTAATCATCCAATCACCCCTCCAATTGAGTACCACTGCTAATCTCTGGCAGGATCACTCTCCTATCGAAGCATCACCCCCTCAATGCCCGATGATGGGTCCAAATGCAGGCACGAAGTGCGTCGCATAATGCAAAAATTTTTACGATTCCCTCTACGATTACTGCTTACTGTTCGCGCTATGAGCGCGGATTTCCTGCAAACCGGCAGAGAAAGGAACCGCGAACCGCCATGTGACCACAATAGCGGGCGTATAGTGCGCCGTTTTTCGTAATATCAGCCGTCGCGGCATGCGAATGCACCGTGCGTATCTTGCCGCTGTGCCGCGCCGGGTATGGGGTGGGTTGAGTCAAGGGCATTGCAGGGTAGGGCGCAGTCGGAGGCCGGGACACTGTATGGACAGTGAGTGTCCCGGCTCCAGCATTCTGCGACTCAGACCGGGGAAGGCTTCCCTGGGGCACGACTCATCGCAATTCCGCAGGAAACCTCGCCCGTGAAACGGGCGGGGTAGTTGACCCATGACTGTACGATTCAGCTTCTGCCAATTACCATGCCGTAGGGATCCACCCGCTCGCGTAAAACGGACAGCTCATCATCCGTGACGGGAGAGGTAGTGGTCAGATCCCCGTCCCAGAGCAGCGGGAAGCCGGTGTTCTGACTCACCTCGTCGCGGGTGACTCCGTCATGGATGCTTTCAACTTTCATGCGCTTTTTCTCATCGTCAAAGCCCAACACGCATAGATCGGTGATGACCTTGTAGGGACCACAGCCCGGAGGCAGTCCGGCCTTTTCCCGCGCATCTGGCCCCGACAGGTAACCTGGAGTGGTCAGAAAATCGAGGCTATCTGTGAAACGGCGCGTGTCCTGGGGAGTTATGATGAGGGTCTGCCAACATAGCGAAGCCAGGTCATTGGCCCCGCCGCTGCCCGGAAAACGTACCTTCGGTCGGTCATAATTGTCTCCTATGAGGGTCGAATTGATGTTGCCGTATCGATCGATCTGTGCCCCTCCGATGAATGCGTAGTCCACAATGCCGCGCTGGCAGGCCTCAAATATTTCCGGCATGCTGCATGCCATCAGACCCCGGTGGAAGGTGCGGGAGTCACCGACGGATATGGGCATTGCCGGCAGAATAGGGCCGACTCCTCCCGCTTCAAACATGATGGTCAGGCCCGGAGCGTACAGAACCTGGGCGAGCATAGCAGCGGCGCAGGGTGCACCGGTGCCCACGACCACGATGCTGTTGTCCTCGAGCATGCGGGATGCGACGGATATCATCATCTCCATGCGGTTGTGTCGTTCGGCCACATCAGTTCACTCCCCACGATTCGGGATGTTCCAGTTTCCTCAGTTCCTCCAGTCGCCTCGCACCCCCGATGGTCTCGATATACTCCCAGTGATCCCTGACGCCGTATATGTGTTCCTGCATAAAGCGGGCGAAGGTGTCGGGATCATTTTCGGCTTCCAACCACTGGCGCAGATGATCCTCGTCACTGAAATAGAGGTAGGGCATGTTGCCGGGATAGGAACCAAAAGGAACCTCTACGACCGCGTCGACCACGTAATGGGGTATGATGGTCTGATCCGGCTTGCGGCGGATGGTATCGTTACTGACTATCCTTTCGGTGGTTATGATCAGGTGACGTGCGGCTCGTGCCAGATCATAATCCGAGACCATGATCCCATCCACCTGACAGTTCCCATAGACATCGGCGCGATGTACATGAATTATGCCCACATCCGGGAACAGGGCCGGGACTGCCAGGTACCTGGTCTCCGTGAACGGACAGGTGATCTCCGTGCAGGCGCTGTGCTCCATGGTTTCGCTGCCGAGCATGGTGCGGGCGGGGAGAAAGGATACTCCCATGGCAGCCGCCTTGTAGCGCCAGGCCAGTGCGGCGTTTGTCCACTCTGTGGCAGCAATCCTCCCGCTTTCGAATGCTCGGCGGGC
>PUMM01000047.1 GCA_003551365.1 Clostridia bacterium | reverse complement strand
TCTCGAGCTTTTCGCCCCAAGGCTATCTGTCTGAGGATACGCTCAGCATAGCAGGCATAGCAAATTTGCCGGTCTCCGATAGCACTGTAAGGTACAGCTCTGTTGGTGAATCTCTCCGGGCCGTCCGAGAAGTCGGCGCGCGCAGACACCCCTTGTTCAAAGGCGTCATTGCATATTGGACAGACGTGAGGTGCTCTTCGTTTGCTGGTGAGGGTTTTCTTTCCCAAGCTGTATGCTTCCAACTGCTGTCGGGCAAGGTCCCGCACACCCTCCGGGCGAGAATCAGGATGTATTAGATCACGGGCAACCCATTCAGTCAGGTCCTCCGCTACACGTCCGGTAGTCGGAGCTGCATCTGCTCCTTCAAAGGCCGTCCGCGCCACTTTTCCCAGTATCTTGACCAAACCGGCAATCCGATCTTCCTGCGGCGCATGCTCAACCCTGGCGGCGGTACTGTGGATGAACGATCCGGGTAGGCTCCAGTAGTAATCGACCGTAAAAGCCAAGTCTTTCGCGTACATCAAGGTCGAGGTCTTCCGCAGCAGGGTGAAAGCGCCCTCACCGAACACTTGCTCGTATTCTTCGGCGGCTATTGCTTGCTGGTCGGACGTCATCCTGGATTCAACTATGGATTTGAAGAACTTGAAAACCGCTATTTCCTTGCAGGCTTCGCCCATTCTGCCCAGCAGGCGGTTAACCTCGTCGTCAGGCATATCTTCCGAGGCGATGACCTTAGCTCTTAGATGCTCGGGAATCTTCTTGCGAACTGCCTTCGGAGTGCCGTCGATCTCATGTGCCTTGTCGACGTCATAACCCGCATCCAGCAAATTGCGGAGCGTGGCATACTTGGCTGCATTGCCGTCCGGCACCTCAGAAGGGTTCTTTGTCCCTATACTCTGTGATGCCACCAGCAAATAATCCTCCGTGCTGAGATAGTCAAAAAGCTCTGGCTTGGGCATGAAAGTCTGTGTGATGCTGCCGACCATCAGGTGATCGATGATGTCCTGTTTTCTCTGCACAATCATCTGTGCAAGATTGTCGGCTGCTGTTGCAAGGATTTCCTCCGTCCGCGGCAGATCTGCCTGTGCACCTCTGGATGCCACATACAGCGTGCCGGTCGGATAGTACAGCAGGGGGCGCCAGCCCCGCTCGACAAATGCCTCCTGGGCCGCCTCATGCAGAATTGGTGTTACAGTTCCCCTGACCCTGACTCGATGGTGGTCAACCGTCCAGAATTGCGCCAATGTGGGAGTCCGGTGACAATGAGCCAAAGCAGCCTCCAGAGTCGGACAGGAGGCCACATTATCAGCTTCGTAAACATACCGGCTGAGCTGCGACCAGCGGCGGAGATCCTGATCTCGCATCAGCGATCCCAAGACATCTGAAGCATCATCCCTGGAACTCGCCATATGATAACGAACCAATTCCACTGTACTCCTTGGTGCTCGTACATTCATCTCCTCAGCCACTTGCCGGATATACTCTTCGGACAGAACAGTATCGGTGTCTGGGACATAGGGCCGCTCTCCCCGCGCATACTGCTGCCAGGCCTCACGCTCTTTACCGGCATCATGTACGGCCGCCGCCATCAGCATGGCCAGGATCTCGTCTCTTTCCAGAGACAACTGATTCTGCAGTTCAACGATCAACACGGAAAGAACATCGTAAGTGGTCAGGGAGTGATCAAGGAGGGTCTGTTGATACTGTCTCTGCTTGGCAATGACCTCCCCCCACCCCCATTCGCGCATCTTCCCCAGCAAACGCCTTCTTAGTTCGACAATAATGGTTCCGAGCCCGGAATCATCCATCCTGATCACCCCTGAGTGGTACTACATCCTCTTTTTCCCGTGCACCGAGCGGTGCCACCTGCATTGCGCCCAATCCGAAGGTCGTGTTCTTACCTACATGCAAATGTTCGCCGAGCAGAAGCAGGGGCAGAAACTCGTTTGGCACCTGCGCATAGCTCACAGAACCGTGTATGCCGCCAAACTTCATCTGCCTTCGCTGGCGCCGCGAGCCGCGGCCCCAATCGTACCACTTTGTATCGTCTCGTATCGTCTCTACCTCAGATGCAACTGTCGTGAGCTCATGAAACGGCCAATCCGTTGCCATGTCGCAATGGATACGTCCGATTATGCTGAGCCGGCGGAGCAAACAGCGAATGAGAACGGAGAAATGGGGGTCAGACACGAGATGACCATCGATTTGAAGGCGTGTCATGATTCGGAATACAACCCTCGTGTCGGTTCTCCCCTTCAGCGTAGACTGATCGGGAAACAGGTCTGCGCTGCTCACGCAAATATCTCTCTCTTCAACCTTCCGGGTTGAGTCGGTGTAGGCCACATGAGTCGTACCGGGCTGTTCCGCGTGTATCTCCCGTAGTCGCACCCGGGAGCGTTTCGGTCCCAGTCCGGCCTTGGCTATCCCTTCCAGGGCCAGTACAACATGGGGGATATAGGAGAGTGCCCCGCCGATGAGAATCAACGAGAAAGACAGGGTGTCTCCGACCTTGTACCTGACTCCCTCATTCAATGTGGGTCTCACCAAGTACGGTGGAGGAACGTGAGAATACGATTGCAAGAACTCATGTCTCGGGGCCGGCTCAAATATGTTGCGGTAAGCACAGCGGTCGCTGAGCAGACAGTCATTGCACTCTTTGTCTACATCGTGGCAGCATAATGTGCGCAGGCTCCAACCGAAAGCACCTCGCAATGCAGAACCGGGATACGCGGAAAGCGCCAACGGCTGTTCCACTGTGTAATAAGCCCGCAGTTTGGCCCATTTGAATCCAGCAAGATCGGCAAGACTCAACACTGACGTCACCACCTCTGCTTAAATGCACCTACAGTATGACTAGACGGTATGACACCGTCCTGTCACACCCGGTCGGATTTTCTGCCGCATACAAGCCCGATTCAGTTGTGTCTTGCTTGGCTGCAAAAACGTGATCCTGTCAATCGTGCTCCGGAGCTCCGGCCCAAGATACGTAAATCCGTCCTGAATATCACATTACTGAGCAAGGTGTACGGCTACTATCTTTCACATCTTCTCTGCCAACTGTTTCATACCTCCTTAGCGATATGAGAAAAGCCGCGGACATGCACACATCAATTCTTGACAGGTGTGTCAATAGGTTGTCACACCCCTGCACTACAATGCTTGCTACCTTTGCCCACATCTAAAGGGCATCTGGTCAGGCCGGAAAGGAGGGTACCTGTCAATCATGGACAAACACCTGCACGTAACTGGATGGGGTATATTCGTCGGCAAGAAGAGTCAACGCTTGACCATCAAGGAGAAGGGTGAACTGAAGGAGGAAATCCCTCTCATCGATATCGAGGAGGTAACCATCGATTCCCGTGGAGTCAGTCTATCAGTGGATGCCATCAGGGAACTGGTAAAACATGGTGTGCACATCAATTTCATATCCTATAACGGCACCCCCTGGGCCAAGATCACCGCGCCGGGCTTATCGGCAACCGTTGAGACCCGGCGGCAACAGCTGCTGGCATACACCGATGAACGGGGGCTGGAACTCAGCCGGATGCTGGTGCAGGGAAAGCTGGGAAACCAGGCTGCAACCCTCAAATACTTCGCCAAATCCCGTAAAGGCACAACGACGTACGAACATATCAGGGCTGCATCCGAAAGGATTCGTGCACTGGAACCCAAGGTCACCAGCCTACCAGGACGAAACATAGAGGACGTTCGAGCACAGCTGATGAATATAGAAGGTCAGGCAGCCAAGGCCTACTGGGACATGGTATGCACGATCCTCGATGACAAGGTCTGCTTCCCCGGGCGCAGACACCAAGGCGCTACAGATCCGGTCAACTCGGCACTAAACTACGGCTACGGCATACTGTACTCGAGGGTTATGGGAGCCGTGCTTCTTGCCGGTCTGGATCCTTACGCCGGGTTCCTGCATGTGGACCGCCCCGGAAAGCCCAGCCTCGTACTCGATGCCGTGGAAGAGTTTCGCCAGATGCTGGTCGATCGCCCGATACTCGCAAGATTTCGCCAGGGCATGAATATCGTCATGGGGGACAACGGCCAGATGAAAGAAAGCTCCCGAAAAGCAGTTGCCGCTGCGGTGCTTTCTCGCTTCGACGCACGCGACAAGTACGAGGGGAAACGCCATACCTTTGCGACCATATTGCAGAGACAGATTCGCCACATTGCTTCATTTCTGCGAGGTGAGTACAACTACCGCCCTCACATAGCGGGTTGGTAGTTTCTTCATGTATACGCTTGTGCTGTACGACATCAGTTGCGACAAGAGAAGAACGGCAATAGCTGAAGCGTGCAAGGATTATGGCCTGCAGCGAATACAGTGGAGCGCCTTCTCGGGACGCCTCAACCGCAATCGGCGAGAAGAGCTCAAGCATCGCCTTGCGGACACCCTCGGTGATGAGGCAGGGAATATACGTCTGTATATTATCTGTCAAAAAGATGTGCGATTGATGCAGGAGATTGACGTCTCGGACTAAGTCGACCGGTTCGGAGGGACGAACTGCAGTGACTCTCACAGTAAGAGCATCCGACATCAAACAGTATTGCTTTTGTCGACGCACGATCTATTTCAAGTACGTTCTTCCTATACCATCGCTCGTATCGTACAAGATGACGCGCGGCAAGAAGACACAGCAGACACTCCAGCAGAAGGAGTCCCGCAGGACGTTGACCCGGTACGGACTGAATGAGGGAACGCGGGAATGGAATGTGTGGTTGTCATCAGATGCATTGAACCTCACGGGTATCATGGATCTGCTGATAGTCGGCGAGGACGGAACAAGGTATCCGGTGGAGGTAAAGGAGACCACTCGGGCATTCACGCCGGGACACAAGTACCAGTTAGTATGCTACGCGCTTCTGTTGGAGGACCAGTACCACTGTCACGTCAGAAGTGGATTTCTCTATTCACCTCCGCGACACCTGTTACACCAGAAGATCACGCCAAACATGAGACAATACACCCTCCAGCTGTGCGATAGAGTGAGGGAAGTGATGTCCGACGAACGAATGCCCCCGGGAGTCCGGAACCCGGGCAAGTGCAGGAACTGCGAATACCTCAGGTATTGCAGGGACCGCTAGAAACGGAGGTATGCAAATGTATTTCCCCAACGAACAGGAGAGCAAATATGTAACACGAGGACTCATACGCTCGGCTCGTGAGCAGGGGGTTGCAGAAGAACTGCGAGGCTGGAACTGGGTGTCGCCACCTGTAGAACCCCTGTATGATCTGGGGCTAGGAGTATTCGAGGTCAGCGGCGGGTACTGCCCTACAAGTCGTGATCTGTATCTTCGGCGGGTGGTGGGCGAGGAAATTGAACCCACCGCGCCCATGATCGCCGGCTCCGCCTATCATAATGCGTTGATGCAGGTAGTCACCGAATTCAAAAGGTCATGCTACCAGTACGGGACAAACTATATCCGACTGATGCATCGGCTGGCCGATGTGGCAGACGAAATCCAACCTGATAAGCTGCTCGCAAACAACCTGCCAGACCATGAAGCGAAGACCATTCGGGGGAGACTGGAACAACTCATCACATTCCAGAGCAATCGGCTAATCGCTCGAATTGAAGAAGCCCTCATCAAACAACCATATCTGCGGGAAGACGCACTCGTGGCCTCTGCTCTGCCGGTGGTGATGGAGCAAAAGCTAGATGGAAGGTTCATCGGTCTCAGCCGCCACCTCAGCGTGGATGCTTTCACCTCGGCCGAGCAGATCGTGGTAGACCTCAAGTTCGGGAAACCCCGTGATTTCCATCGTCTCTATACAACAGGCTACGCACTCGTCATTGAGGCACTCTATGAATATCCGGTCAACGTCGGAGCGGTTATCTACGGCAGTTTTCACCGCGGTCGCCTTACCGTCCGCCGCGACTATCATCTAATCGACGATGAGTTGCGACAATGGTTCATTGAACAACGTGACGATCGCTCACTCATGATTCATCGTGAGCAAGATCCTGGCGTTGCATCGCAATGTTCAGAGATGTGTGCATTTTACTCTCTCTGCAACAGTGGCAATCCCTAGATTGGTGTGCAGGGGTGGGATGATGCGACTCCGATGAGCGCCGAAAACTGGTTTACTGCGACAGTCGCTTTGGCCGAGACAACCCCCCGTCGGTCCAAGCCAGGAACGAGCAGACTCATTCTGTCTCGGAATGCACGCCGAGGAGCAGACGCTTCCTCTCTGGAGAAGCCCCTGCTGATGCTGCCATTAAAAAATGCTGAACGAACTGATGCATCGTGAGTCCACCGGAGATGAAATCCGCTTCTACGCCATCTGCTACGCGCAGGATGGCCCGAGGTTGGCCGCGCCCGCGCCAGGGCAGCCGTGACGTGCACAGGTGCCACCCCGAGTGCAGGTGAGGCACTCCCGCAAATTGCCTGCGAGGCTCAAAGTAGGCACTCAAGTGCCCAAAGAGCCGTTTCGTCACCATTTCCCAGCTCCCTCATCAATCCGTAGCAACCGACCAACAGCCGTTTGATTTCCGGCAATACACTTGCCAGAGAAGACATTATGGGGTAAAATCGCTGAGTCTCCAGTGTGACGTACAGTAACATATCGGACTCCCAGGCCATCCTGAGGCACGCAGACTGGGCCACCCCACGACGCATCGGATCTTCCAATGATCGACACCAAGGGACGGGAGCATCAGGCCTCATCGGCTCACTCTCGAGGAACGGCTGTGAGAGGAGAAACTCCATGACCCAGATTATGGTGCGTGACCTGGCCAAGTCTTTTCGCGTACCCCGTCGGCCAGCCGGACTGGGAAATGCGCTGCTCAGTGTCTTTCGTCGCGAGTATACTACAGTCCGAGCGCTCGACGGGATTTCCTTTAAGATCCAACCCGGAGAACTCGTCGGCTACATTGGCCCGAATGGCGCGGGCAAGTCGACCACCGTCAAGATTCTGAGCGGCATTCTGGTGCCCGATTCAGGACAGTGTGAGGTCATGGGACGGATCCCCTGGAGGCAGCGGACTGCCCACGTGAGCGGCCTCGGGGTGGTATTCGGACAGAGGACGCAGTTGTGGTGGGATATGCCCGTCACTGACTCCTTTGAGCTGCTCCGGGACATCTACCGCGTGCCGGCGAGCGACTATCGACGGAACCTGGGCCATCTGGTGGAGGCACTGGATCTCACGATGCTCCTGGAAACTCCGGTGCGACAGCTCAGTCTGGGACAGAGAATCAAATGCGAGCTCGCCGCCTCTCTCCTGCATGATCCGCCCATCCTGTTGCTGGATGAGCCAACAATTGGACTCGATGCCGTGTCCAAGCTGGCAGTGCGGGAGTTCGTGCGTCATCTGCGCCGGGAAAGAGGCACGACTGTGCTGCTGACCACCCACGACATGGACGATATTGAGGCGCTGTGCTCGCGTGTCCTGTTGATCGCCAAAGGACAGATCCTGTTCGACGGTTCTCTTGGGGCCCTGAAATTGGAATCCGGGGCAGAAAGACGACTTATCGTAGAGTTTGCCGGTGCACCTGAGCAGCTCAATCTGCCCGACGTCGGCATCATGAAAACCGGGAAGGACCGTCTGGAGATTCACTACGATCCCCGCGCCACGGACATAAAACAGCTGGTGGGTGTGCTGGCGAGTCACGGAGCAATTCGCGACCTCACAATTCAGGAGCCCCCGGTGGAGGAAGTAATCGCACGCGTGTACGGGAGGCTGGGATTGTGAAGGCCTATCTGTCAGTTTTCCGGATCCGGTTCATCTCTCTGCTGCAGTACAGGGCCGCGGCACTCGCCGGCATCTTCACCCAGGTGTTCTTCGCACTGGTACTCATCCTGGTGATGCGCGAGTTTTTCTTCTCCAGCCCGCAGCAGGAACAGCCTCTGACCCTGGGGCAGACCGTCACCTACATCTGGCTCGGGCAGGCTATGCTCGGCATGATGCCGTGGAATGGGGACGGTGAGATCGTAGATATGATACGCAATGGCGATGTCGCCTATGAACTCTGCCGCCCCCTGGGGGTATACGAGCACTGGTACTGCCGTCTTGTTGCCCTGCGGACGGCACCCACTCTGCTCCGCTGCCTGCCCATCTTCACATTGGCCGCAGTGCTGCCCGGCGATCTGTCTCTCAACATGCCACCCTCCGCAGCAGCAGTGGGCGCATGGTTCCTCGCCACCTTCGGCGCTTTACTGTTGGGTTGTGCGATATCCAATATTATCAGCATTTCCACACTGTGGACACTCGCGGGCGAAGGGGTCCAGCGTATCATTCCGGCTGCAGTCATATTCTGTTCGGGCTCCATCGTGCCGCTGGCCTTCTTTCCCGATTGGGCACAGCCAGTCCTGCGCTTTCTGCCCTTCGCCGGCCTGGTGGATGTCCCCAACCAGTTCTTCATAGGCAGCATGCCCCCGGAGCGCGTCCTGCCGATGCTGATGGGGCAGCTGGTATGGACAGCCGTTCTGGTTGCCGCGGGGTATACTCTGCTGGCCATAGCCACCAAACGTACAGTCATTCAGGGGGGATAAGGTGTTGGACGACCTGCGGCTTTACTGCAAGCTTGTCCGGATGTCCATTGCCAGCCAGATGCAGTATCGCGCCTCCTTCGCCATGACAACGGCTGGGCTGGCGCTAATCACCGTCATCGAATTTTTCGCAGTGTGGGTGCTCTTCGACCGCTTTGGTTCGCTGCGCGGATGGTCACTTCCCGAGGTGGCCCTATTCTACGGCACCATCCACGCTTCGTTCGCCATCGGTGAGGCTCTCGGCCGCGGTTTTGACATCTTCCACCGACTGGTGCTGCGTGGAGGGTTCGACCGACTACTCCTGCGGCCAAGGAGCACGGCTCTTCAGGTTCTCGGAAGCGATCTCCAGCTTCTGAGAATCGGCCGCCTCGCCCAGGCGCTGGTAATTCTGGTATGGGCACTTAACACTCTGCAGCTGGAGTGGACCGTAGCTCGGGCATTTGCATTGCTCTCGGCTATAGCGGGCGGCGTGACCCTTTTCCTGGGGATACTCATCCTCCAGGCCACCTTCAGCTTCTGGTCAGTGCAGGGACTCGAGTTCATGAACGCCTTCACCCACGGCGGTGTGCAGATGGCCCAGTACCCCATCTCGATTTATGAGCGCTGGTTCCGCAATTTCTTCATCTACGTCATCCCCCTGGGATGCGTTAACTACTTCCCCATCGTTATGGTTACGGGGCGCGAAGATCCGCTGGGCAGCGCCCTGATTACCCAGCTCCTATCTCCCATCGCCGGCATCATTTTCCTGCGGGTATCCCTCGCGATATGGGAGTTCGGTACCAGAAGATATCAATCCACAGGCAGCTGAGGCAGAGCGAATAATGCTGCGGGCGGTAGAACATGCCTTATCCCCGCAGATGAATTTCTGCAAATGCTGGCCGGAGGTATGTGAGGCGACCGGAGTTTTAAACCGAACGGGGACGGAAGCCAGATGGAAACGTCAGTGCTCGCTGGAATCCGTGTTTGGCGGATTCCGGAGACATTGAGACTGCACCGGCTGCTGCTTTCCGGCGAGATGAAGGTGACGTCTGTGTGCAATTTCGTCTCGACGCCCCGAATCTGGTACAGCAATACTGGGGGCTGAAACACTTCGCCGGAGATGGCTGGGGCATAGAAGATGAGGAAAGGGGGGCTGCATTCCTGGTGGCCGCAGTGCGTCACCCGGGTAACACGTGATCAGAAAGATCTGCACCCTCCATGACCCACAGAGAGACAGTCAGCACCCACACAGGCAGCTAGCGCACGGCAATGATCCCCATCCAGGGACTGTCGGGCTGGTAGTTGTGTCCCGTCAGATCGCCCCACAGGTCCCGGACAATTAGGCCCTGATCTCGTAACACCGCGGTGATGCTTTCCGGTGAGTAATAATGATCCCACACGCGATAAACGGAAGTCTCGCCAGTACTGTCTATCACAACATACTGCTCCAGACTGGTATCATGCTCCGGGTATTCGTATCTGGACTGCAGTACCATGTGCGGGTGGGGACGCCAAAATCCCTCCCGGACCAAACACCAGGATCCAGGGGATTCGATGCGCTCTCCGCAGTATCGCGTGGTAACATCGAAGGCGAAATATCCACCGGGCTGCAGAGCTGAACGAACCTTGCTCAGGAGCAAATCTCTCTGGCAATCGGTGAGCGCACATAGATCACCATAGATCAGCAGGACAACCGCAAAACCCGTCCCGAAATCCGCAGTCAGATAGTCGTCGCAGACATATTGGATCGACAATCCATCTGCCAGGGCACGTTCGCGGGCGTACTGAATGGATGACCGGGAGCAATCAATACCGGTGACATCCAGGCCCAGGCGTGCCAGATGGTTGGCGTATAGTCCCGGCCCACACCCCAGATCCAGAACGCGGTCTCCTTCGCCCGGATCGAGACGGGTGACCAGTGCGCGCACCGTCTCCTCGATTACCAGGGGTGAGCGACTGGCGGCCTCCACACCTGGATCGAGATGCGCCCTGAGCATCTGAGCAGAGATGTGAGGATCGTCCCAGAACGGCTGTTTGCCGCGAGCGAACAACTGCGGTTTGGCGCACAATCCCTGCAGGAGCTCGAAATCCAGTCGATCCCCCGCAAGGATATTGGTCTCACATATGGACTGCACTGCCACTCTCCTCCCACCCATGCACCCCGAACCCCGTACAACATACAGAACCAGCAGCCCGCGGCGCCGACCACCATCTGTCCATCACCGTACTGATACCTATTCGAACACTGTCGGGTAATTTCCTGTCAGCTCAAACCAGAACATGTCTCCCCGGATAGACATGAGAAGCGGTAAGTTTCCTCTATGCCCGACGATGGGATCCGCCGCCACCCGCTGGGCCGGGCGCGGCGATCCCATCACAGCACAAATCCCCCCTACTCCCTGCTACTGCTCATCTTCTGACAGGGCGGAAGAGATCAATCTGCGTCCCAGGTCAAGGGCCGCGGGAATCTTCTCGGTCCTATCCCCGCCGGCCTGAGCCATATCCGGGCGACCACCGCCGCCTCCATCCAGCTCCCGGCCAACGCTGCCGACGATGTCACCCATCTTCACACCTCGCTGCACCGCACCATCGGTGGCTGCACCGATCACTATGGCACTGCTGCCGGTGCTGGCGGCCAGCAGCACCACGGAATCTCCCAGCTTGCTGCGGAGGGAATCGGCCATCTGCCGCAGGTGGTCGGCGTCATCCGCCTCCACATGCGCTGCCAACACCGCCACACCGTCGAAGTACTGAGCATCTTCCACCAGCTCCCCGACCTGGATCTCACCGAGACGAGATTCCAGCTGCTGTATTCTCCTCTGACTCTCTTCCTTCTCCTGCATCAACTCCCGGACCCGGGCAGAGAGCTCACCGGGGGGAGCATCCAGTATCGTGGCCAGCTCGGCGCGCAGCTCATCCTGCTGCCGCATCCACCGTACCGCGCCGCGGCCGGTTACAGCTTCGATCCTGCGCAGTCCCGATCCCACACTGCCTTCACCCAGCAGCTTGCAGCTCCCTATCTCTGACGTGCGCCGTACATGCGTCCCACCGCACAGCTCCAGCGACACACCGTCTACGCTGAGGACCCGGACATCTTCCGCATCGTAGGACTCTCCAAACAGGGCCAGCGCCCCCTCCTCAGCGGCGCGGGCAAAGCTGGTCCGCCAGGGCTGCACCGGCCGACAACTCAGTATCCACTCATTCACCTGATCCTCAATCTCCCGCAGTTCTTGCTGCGACAGGGCGGTGGGGTGGGTGAAATCGAACCGCAGTCGGTCAGGCCCCACCAGGGATCCCGCCTGGTGCGCGTGATCACCGAGGGTCTGCCGCAGAGCAGCGTGCAGCAGATGCGTGGCCGTGTGATTCCGCGCCACATCGAGACGGTGACGGGCGTCCACCCGGGCCTCAACCTCGTCTCCCTCGGCCAGCTGCCCTTCGGAGATTTTCACCCGATGCAGCACCCTGTCATCGCCGAGGAGCTGACTGTCGGAAACCTGGGCGCATCCATCCTGACCGTGCAGCTGCCCCACGTCCCCGACCTGTCCACCTGCCTCACCATAAAACGGAGTGCGGTCAAGGAGGATCCACCCCTCCTCATCTGCCCGCAGTACGTCCTTGCGCCTCTGGTCTGCCACCACGGCAGTAATTTGGGCGGCCACTTCCAGCGAATCGTACCCACAGAACTCACATGCCGGAGTCTCAGACACCATCTGCGGCGAGCCCACTGCCCCGGCGGCACCCTCCCGCTCCTGTGCTGCGCGGGCGCGGCGACGCTGCTCCTGCATGAGTTCTTCGAATCCGGCGCGATCCACACTCAGGTCGTAGTCCGCGGCCACATCCTCGCACAGGTCCACCGGAAAGCCGAAGGTGTCATACAGTTTGAAGGCATCTTCCGCGGATATCTCCGCCCGACCGCTCGCACGAGTTTCCTCGATCACTTCCGACAGCACGTGCAGGCCCTGTTCCAGAGTGGCACCGAAGCGTTCCTCCTCGGTGCGGATCATCTGCCTCACAAATCCGACGCTGTCTTTGAGCTCGGGATAACCGGGACTCATCAGTTTTACCACAGCATCGACCAGAAGGTGCATGAAGGGTCTCTTCAACTGCAGCACCCGTCCGAAACGACAGGCCCGGCGCAGTATGCGGCGCAGCACGTATCCCCGCCCCTCGTTGGAGGGCAGTACGCCCTCGCTGATGAGAAAGGCGGCGGTGCGAATGTGATCCACGATGACCCGGAAAGCAAAATCCTCCTGTGACTGGGTTCCCCCATACTCCACTCCGCAGAGGTCTTCTACCTCAGAAATGAGTGTGGCAAACAGGTCGGTATCGTAGTTGCTGTCGGTGCCCTGCAGTACCGACGCCATGCGCTCCAGTCCCATCCCGGTGTCCACGCCCGTCTGCTCCAGCTCACTCATCCGGCCACTTTCGTCGCGCTCATACTGCATAAACACCAGATTCCACAGCTCCAGCCACCGATCACAGTCGCAGTGACCAATGGCACACACTTCCTCTTCGCAGCGATGATCCTCTCCGCGATCGAAAATGATCTCGCTGCAGGGTCCGCAGGGTCCGACATCACCCATGGACCAGAAATTATCCCGCTCATCCAGCCACAGTATCCGCTCGTCGGGCACCCCGGCGATGCGTCGCCAGAGTTCCGCCGCCTCGTCATCCTCGCGAAACACCGTGACCCACAACCGCTCAGCCGGTACCTCCAGCTCGTCGACCATCAGGTCCCACGCAAACTGGATGGCCTCTTCTTTGAAGTAGTCGCCAAAAGAGAAATTTCCCAGCATTTCAAAAAACGTTTGATGCCGCGCGGTCTGCCCGACGTTTTCCAGATCATTGTGCTTACCGCCGGCGCGCACGCATTTCTGCGCAGTGGTGGCGCGAGAGTAGCCGGGATCCCGTTCTCCGAGAAAGACCTCCTTGAACTGAACCATTCCTGCATTGGTGAACAGCAGGGTCGGATCATCCTCGGGTACCAGGGGACCACTGGATACGCGCTCGTGTTCCCGCTCGGCAAAGAATCGCAAAAATGCTTCGCGTAGCTCGGCTGATGTCATGAATTTCATCAGAATCGCCTCCCATCCCGTCGACCTCCCCGCAGCGGGGAGAATGCTTCCTTTGTGACCCGGGGCCGGCCACAGACTGATCGTCCCCAACAAAAAGACTCACCCAGCAGGGGCGAGTCAATTCAGCCGCGGTACCACCCTGTTTCGCCGAGGATCCGGCCTCTGGGGGCGATAACGGAACCACCGCCGGGGTCTGTCCCCCGGTCCCTCCGAACCGGCCCGTCCCGTCGGCACCGGGATATCTCACCATCCATCCCTCTCTGTGGGCGCCAGCGCGGAACTTGAGTTCTTCATCGGAAATCATCACTTCACACTTACCGGGTATTATATCATGTCACGACCGGTACTGCGCCAGTGGGTGAGGGCGAACTCCCCCACCACCCGCAGGCAGGCCAAAAGCGGAACTCCCAGCAGCATGCCCAGCAATCCGGCCACCTGCGCACCGACAAACAGGGCAATCACCACCCAGATCGGATGCAGGTGCACCCCGTCGCCCAACACCAGAGGGGAAATGACCGCACTTTCCACCTGTTGAACTACTGCCAGGATGATCAGCACCTTCACCGCAGCGGGAGGCGAATGAATGGCCGCCACCGCCAGGGCGGGGACTGCCCCGAGTACTGGTCCAAAATAGGGAATCAGGTCGGCAATGCCGACGGTCATTCCGATCAACAGGGAGAGAGGAAGACCCAGCAGGGCAAAGGAGGCCGCGGTGACCAGTCCCACGAAGGCGGAGATTATGATCCTACTGCGCACAAACCCGACCAGAACGGCATCCAGCCGCCGCAGCAGCTGCAGAGTGGGATCCCGCCAGCCCGCCGGGAGAGAGTCAATCCCCATCCCGATTATCCTGCGCCGGTCCAGAAGAAAATAGAAGGCCAGAACTGGCGCGGCCATAAGAGCCAGCCCCCGGGACATCAGCGTGAAGCACACATCCACGAACCGCTGTGCGGACTCTTCCACCAGTCCCTCCACCCGCCCCACGCCATCCAGCAGGGCCACCTGCAGCGCCAGCGGAAGCCGCACCCGGTACATGCCGGCCTGCACACGCTCCAGATAGTCCGCCGCCATTTCGCTGTACTCGGGGAGCAGGCGCGCCAGTTTCTCCAGCTGCTCGCCGGCCGGAGGGATAATGAATAGACCAACGGCAAAGACGGCCACTCCCACCCCGACATAGGTCAGGACAATCGCCGGCGCGGTCGGCACCTCCCGGCGCTCCAGGCTGCGTACCAGCGGAGCCAGGAGATAGGCGAGCGCAAGGCCCAGCAGCACCGGCAGGAGCGCATCCCGCAGATACCAGAGGAGCAGCAGCACAGCCAGGCCGGCCACTGAATAGAAAAGGGCCCGCCGCATGGCGGGCCGTAGGTAGGTGTACTCAGCGCGGCCATCACCCATGAATCATCATCTGTCCATCATCTGACTGCTCTTGCGCTTGACGCGCCGGGCTATATCCTCCACCCTCTCGCCCGCGCGCTCCGGGGAAACCAGCATGTCAGAGTCCGGGGACAGAAGATAAACGCTGAGTGCACCCAGCACGCCGCCTGCAATCATGCCCTGCACGAAGTGACGCATACTCGATGTTCGCCTCCCAACTCCGGCAATCATTCCGTCTCCTTTTCATCCACAGAGATGAGATTTCCCTCGTCATCGATGGAATAGATCTCTGCAGGGGAACGACCGGTGAACTCGACGCAGCAGTCGTGACAGTAGTACCGGCCCGTGCTTATTCGTCCCACGGCACCACTACCGCACCGGGGACACGACCACGAGCCCCCGTCGCACTCCGTCATATCAACCACCACCTCAGAGAATAGAATGGCCATCACTGCGGCGCCTTATGCGTGCAGAGGCCGATGAATGACGCCACCGCCAACCACCAGGTCATCCCAGTAACAGACCGCCGACTGCCCCGGAGTCACCGCAGGCTGCGGGCGGGAGAAATGGATCTCCGCCCCGTCACCGTCGTCACGCCCGCACAGCACGGCGGGCACGGGGGGAGCATTGTAGCGGATCTGCACCTGCACCTGCACCGAACCGGCAGGGGCAGAAAATGGCAGGAAATTGGTGTCGCATAGGACTGCACCGACGCTATGTAGTCGCTCGCGCGGTCCGACGACGACCGCGTTCCTCTCCCGATCCAGGTGGAGAACATAGAGGCGCCGGGAGGCGGAAATCCCCAGACCGCGCCGCTGGCCTATGGTGTAAAAGGGAAGGCCATTGTGCTGCCCGACAACCTCTCCACTTTCATCTGCGATCGGGCCCGGGCGGAGCTCATCGGGTACATACCGGCGCAGAAAGTCGCGATAATCCCCGCCGGGCAGAAAGCATATGTCCTGACTCTCCCCGCCATCACCAGCGGGCAAATGGAGCTCCGCCGCCCGCTTGCGCACCTCATCCTTCGTCCATTTCCCCAGCGGGAAGGTTAGATGAGCCAGCTGGTTCTGCCGCAATCCGTACAGGACGTAGCTTTGATCCTTGTCGGCATCCCGCCCCCGCCGCAGGAGATAGCGTCGCCGGCGCGCGTCCCAGTCGAGATCCACGTAGTGGCCGGTGGCCATAACATCGGCCATAGGAGCCACATGCTCCCACAGCACACCAAATTTGATCTTACGATTGCACAGTACACAGGGGTTGGGCGTGCGGCCCGCCAGGTATTCATCCACAAAATACTGCACCACAGTACAGCGAAACTCGCTGCTCAGATCGACTACCCGGTGCTCAATGCCCAGAGTGCGGGCCGCCTCCTGCGCCGCCCGCACCGTCGAATCCGCTTCCTCGGGGGAGTCGGACCACAACCGCATGGTGACTCCCATCACCTCGTAGCCCCCATCCAGCAGTACAGCTGCGGTGAGGGAACTGTCCACTCCCCCGCTCATGGCTACCGCGATCTTCTCTGGCATGCGTTTCACTCTGCTTCCGGGTCGACGCCCTCAGACCGCTGCCGGTAATCATCAATCGCCTCCTTGAGAGCATCCGCTGCCAGATTGGAGCAGTGCATCTTCTCGGAGGGCAGTCCGTCCAAAGCGTCGGCCACTTCCCTGTTGCTCAGCTGCAGGGCCTCATCTATGTGTCGTCCCACCACCATTTCGGTGGTGATGCTGCTGGTGGCTATGGCCGCACCGCAGCCAAAAGTCTTGAACTTCGCGTCAGTTATAACATCATCTTCCACCTTGATGTACATCGCCATTACGTCGCCACAGACCGCATTGCCGACCTGCCCGACACCATCGGGGTCCTCTATCTCTCCAACGTTGCGTGGATTCATGAAGTGGTCCATAACCTTGTCACTGTACATGTCCATCTCTCCTTACCCGGCCTCTCCCTCACTGTACGTCGAAAGGCGACATCTCCCTCAGTCTATCAATAATCGGGGGAACCGTCTCCAGCACGTAATCGACATCTTCCTGGCTGTTGTCCCGCCCCAGAGTCATGCGCACCGAGCCGTGCGCCATCTCGTGGCTCATACCCATGGCCAGCAGAACGTGGGACGGCTCCAGCGCCCCGGACGTACAGGCGGAACCGGACGATGCGGCGATCCCCTTCGCATTGAGACTCAACAGGATCGACTCTCCCTCTATGGCAGAAATACTTACACTGACGTTGTTGGGCAGTCGTTCAGTGCGGTGACCATTCAGGTGCACCCCGTCCAGCTGAACCAGCCCATCGATGAGACGCTTCTGCAGCCTGCTCAGATGCTTCTCGCGCTGGGGCAGATCTTCCATCGTCAGGGCTGCTGCTTCGCCCAGACCGGCTATTCCCGGAATATTTTCGGTGCCGGCCCGCCGTCCCCTTTCGTGGTGTCCGCCGTGCTCCTGCGGTCGGATGCGGGTACCTTTGCGAACGTAAAGGGCACCGACGCCCTTGGGCCCGTACATCTTGTGGCCCGAGAGGCTCAGCATATCCACGCCGAGTTCACCGACATCCACCGGCATCTGGGGCACCGCCTGCACGGCATCGGTGTGCACCAGCACGTCCCGTTCGCGTGCAGCTTTCGCGATTTCTGCCACCGGCTGCAATGTGCCCATCTCGTTGTTGGCCAGCATGATGGTGACCAATATGGTGTCGTCATTGATGGCGTCCCTGACTTCATCCGGATCAACCCGGCCGAATTCATCCACCCCGACCCTGGTGACCCGAAACCCATCCTTTTCCAGAGCCTCACAGGTGTGCAGCACCGCGTGGTGTTCTACGGCACTGGTAATGATGTGATCGCCGCGCACCCGGTGCGCCGCTGCTGCGCCCTTGATTGCCAGATTATTCGCCTCAGTACCTCCGCTGGTGAAGACGATCTCCCCCGGCTCAGAGGCTCCCACCAGCTCTGCAACCCGTTCCCGCGACCACTTGAGGGCACGTTCCGCCGCCCGGCCGAAGTCGTGTATGCTCGATGCGTTGCCGAAGTCGGCGAGCATGTATCGGTTGACCACGGCCGCCACCCGCGGGTGGACGGGGGTCGTCGCCGAATGATCCAGATATACCTTTCTCACCACAATAACCTCCCTGCCGCCGCTAGTCTTCCCGAAGAGCCCGATCGACTCTCCCCAGGGCGCTACCAACATCCTCCGTGAGATCGCGCAGGCTGACAGCATCGATCACTTCCTCCATGCGGTCGCGCATTGCGATCCACACCTGTCGCAGCGGACAGTCCTCGTCACAGCACCCCGGAGAGATAGTCTCATCCGCGCATTCCACGGGCAAAAGTGGGCCCTCCAGCACCTGCAGTATGTCCCCAACCGTGATGTTCTCCGGGGCGCGGGCCAGCCGATACCCGCCCTGCGGCCCGCGCACGCTCCGCACCAGGCCAGCCCGGCGCAGAGGGGCGAGAAGCTGCTCCAGATAGTTGGACGACAGCTCCTTGGCCTCGGCAATCTCGCGGATGGTGACCGGTTGCTCCCCGTATCGCTCGGCCAGAACTGTCATGGCCAGCACTCCATAATGTCCCCTGGTGGAAATCTTCACGTCGCTCCACCTCATATCTGATAAACCCAAGCGACTTAGTCAAGTATACGTTAGCAGGATGAGGTACTGACCGTCAACCGTCTCTCTCGTTTTCTTCTTCCCGGTCGGCAGAACGCCGTCGCACCGACCTCTCGTATCCCTGATCTGAGGGCCGATAGTAGCGACGGTCCTGCAAACCCTCGGGCAGGTACTGCTGACGCACCCAGTGCCCGGGATGGGCATGCGGATAGCGGTAGCCCTCCCCGCGCCCCAGCTGCTCGGCTGAGGCATAGCTGGCGTCGCGCAGATGGGACGGAACCTCGCCACCGCGGCCCTTCTCCACATCCTGCAGGGCTTCATCCACCGCGAGAACCGAGTTGCTCTTGGGAGCGGTGGCAATATACAGGGCGGCCTGGGCCAGTAATAACCTGCCCTCCGGCATACCGACCCGCTCCACTCCTGCGGCGCAGGAGACCGCGATATTCAGCGCATTTGGGTCGGCCAGACCCACATCCTCGGCCGCGTGTACGATGAGACGACGGGCGATGAAGCGGGGATCCTCACCCGCGTAGATCATGCGGGCCAGCCAGTACAGTGTGGCGTCGGGATCTGATCCCCGCATGCTCTTGATGAATGCACTGATGGTATCGTAGTGGGCATCTCCCTCCCGATCGTAGCGCAGCACCCGCTTCTGCACGGACTCCTCGGCAATGCTCAAAGTGATGCGGCGCTCCCCCTCGCTGTCGGGAGCCGTGGTCATGGCCGCCAGCTCCAGGGCATTGAGCGCCACCCGCGCATCGCCGTCCGCCGAATTGACGATGTGCTGCAGGGCCTCGGATTCGAGGCACAGCCTATAGCGTCCCAACCCTCGCTCCTCATCCTCTATGGCCAGCTGCGCCACCTCCTGCACCTCATCGGCAGAGAGAGGATAGAGCTCAAAGACCTGGGATCGCGACACCAGGGGCGGGATGACCTCGAAATACGGGTTCTCAGTGGTCGCGCCGATGAAGATGACGGTGCCATCCTCCACGTGGGGCAGAAGTGCATCCTGCTGCGCCTTGTTGAAGCGATGCACCTCGTCGATGAACAGGATAGTGCGCACCGAGTATGCACCCAGGCGTTCCTTCGCCTCCTCCACCAGGCGTCGGATGTCCTTCACCCCCGAGGTGACAGCATTCATGCGCTCAAAATGCGACTCGGTGTGTTCGGATACGACGTAGGCCAGGGTGGTCTTACCGGAGCCCGGCGGCCCGTACAGTATCAGGGAGGCAACGCGGTCGGCCTCTACAGCCCGCCGCAGCAGTTTGCCCTCCCCTATGATGTGTTTCTGCCCCACCATTTCGTCCAGAGAGCGGGGCCGCATCCGGTCGGCCAGCGGTGCAGCTTCGCTGCGCATGCGCGCACGGTTTCGCTCAAAAATGTTCATGTACAGGGGGCGCACTCCCGGGTGCGCCCCACCGCCACCTCCTCACATGAATCGATCAAACCACTCCCGGATGCTCCGCAGTCGATGCACCCGGTGCCACGGCCCGCCCCCGCGCGACAACCCGTGTGATTCGCCCGGGTAACGGATGAACTCGGTCTCCACTCCCTGCTTCTTCAGCGTGGCAAATACCTGCTCGCCCTGCTCCACTGGACAGCGGTGATCCTCCTCGCTGTGTACGACCAGCGTGGGGGTGCTGACATTGTCCATGTGGGTGATCGGTGACTGCTGACGGTAGTTCTCGGGGACTTCCCAGGGATGCCCATCGTAGCGCTCGTCCCACAGGAAACCGATGTCGCTGGTTCCCCAGAAGCTGTAGAGATTGGATACGCAGCGCATGGTCACCGCGGCCCGGAAGCGATCCGTGTGGCCTATGATCCAGTTGGTCATGTAGCCACCGTAGCTTCCTCCGGCGACGCCCAGGTGCCGCTCGTCCAGACAAGCAAAGCGCTGCAGGGCCGCGTCCACCAGAGCCATGAGGTCGGCATAATCCAGATTGCCCCAGCCCGGCTCGATTGCGGCGCGAAAATCCTCCCCGTAACCGGAACTGCCCCGGGGATTGGTGAATGTGACGGCATAGCCGGCAGCGGCCAGCAGTTGAAACTCAAAGAAGAACGCCCCGGTGTACATGGCCATCGGGCCGCCGTGAATCTGCAGGATGCAGGGCACATCATCTCCCCTGTCCTCCGGGAGTATCATCCACCCGTCGAGCTGCGGAGCATCCTCTCCCGCACGGGCGGCAAACCTTTCCGCGGTAAAGACGTGGCGTTCGGCGAGCAGGGGCCGATTGGGAGCGTAGAGCAGCTGCCACCCGCCCTGCGCCGGCCCCTCGAGTACTTCGTCTGCGTATGTCCCTGCCGCCATCAACTCACTGCCAATGTCGACCAACCCCACCATTCCCGGATCCCCGGGGTCGGCACAGGTAACGGCGGCCCGCCCCAGATCGGGACGAATGTGCGCGTTATATATGACGAAATCGCCCGCAGTGTGCAGGGAAGGATGGCCCGAGGCTATCTCCACTCCAACCACCTGGGTGGTCCCGCGCTCGCTCACCAGATGATAAATGCGGCTCCCGTCGGATTCCCAGGTCAGCGGCGGGGTGGGGCCGGCGAAGCGGGCATCGGTAATGGAGGAGTCGCCGAAGCTGACATCATGCCCGGAGGTGAGGTCGGTCAGGCAGAACTCCTCCTCGTCCTCTGCGAGTCCGCGTACATCCGCCAGCCAGAGGCGCATATTGTCGTAGCCGCCTCCGATCTCCCGTTCATTCCCCAGGTAGGCTATGGTCTCACCATCCGGGGACCAGCTGGGAGCGGAGGCGGGTCCGGTGCTGCGGGTGATCTTTCGCGCATCTCCCTCTCCGGTCGCTGCAAAGACCCAGATGTCCGAGAAGCGCTGCACATCGGCGTCCTCTTCCCGGCAGGCACTGACCGCCAGCCACTCGCCGTCCGGTGACCAGCAGGGCGCGGTGTGATCATAGGGGCCGGACGTCACCATCCGAATATCCGGCATCTCGCCCCGGACCAGGGCATCCCAGTCCAGATCCACCACTCCGACTGCCCCGCGCTTGCCCTGCAGAAAACCCTCACCGTCGGCCTTGTATTTGATATCGCGTATGTGCCGGACGTCCCGGTTGTACTTGCTGAACAGTTTCTCCATGTCGCCGTCGTCGTCCTCATCGGCGTCGGAGACTGGGCGGAAGCCCTCTTCCGGGTCCACCCGCCCGGTCACCGCCACGCGATCTCCCTCCGGCGACCAGAGATATCCGTTGACTCCCCCCTCGACCCGCGTCACGGGAAGGGCTTCACCGCCCCCGGAGGGGATCATCCACAGCTGCCGGCCGCAGCTGTCGCCATTGATCTCGCGGTCCGATAAGAAGGCGAGAAGTCTTCCATCGGGAGACCAGCGCGGATGCACATCCCGCCCGTCACCGCGGGTAAAGCGGTCCAGCCTTTCGCGTTCGACGTCATACACAAATATATCGGCAGCGTAGCTGTCGTTCTCGGGCAGGACGCGGTGTACCGTGCAGGCCACCGCCTCACCGTCGGGCGACATGTGGGGATCGGCGGGGAATTTCAGCTGCAGCAGATCCATCGCTGTGAGGTATGCGCACTCCCTTTCTACCACTGGCTCAACACCTCCGTCATGCTGTCCAGAGTCCGCTCTATGTCGGCGCTGTCCACCTGGTAGTGTGTCACCATGCGGATGCGCTGGGGAGTAACCGGGTTGGCCATGATCCCACGCTCCCGCAGCTCATCCAAAAAGGCGGGAGCACTGAACCATTCCGGATCGACGTCGTAGGCCACTATGTTGCTCTGCACGCTATCCAGATCGACCGTGAACGGTGCCATGTCTGCTATGCCCTCGGCCAGGCGGCGGGCATTGGCGTGGTCCTCCTCCAGGCGATCCACCATGGTCTGCAGGGCAACGACGCCGGCAGCGGCGATAATTCCCGCCTGCCGCATTCCCCCACCCAGGATCTTGCGGGCGCGCAGACAGCGAGCGATGAACTCTTCCGTGCCGGCTACGATGGATCCCACCGGAGCTGCGAGGCCTTTTGAGAGGCAGAACTGCACGCTGTCGACGTGTTCAGTGATGCGCCGCACGTCCACTCCCTCCGCACAGGCGGCATTGAAGACCCTGGCGCCGTCCAGGTGAATATTCATGCCCGCCTCCTGCGCCACCTCTGCCAGCTCGCGCATTCTCTGCACCGGCGTCACCGTGCCGCCGGCGCGGTTGTGGGTGTTCTCCAGACACAGGAGTGTGGTCTCGGGAAAGTGGATATTCTCGGCGCGCACGGCAGCGCGCACGTCGTCGGGGTGAAGCACCCCCCGCTCCCCGGGTATGCGGTGCAGCTGACACCCGGACAGTACTGCCGGACCGCCGGCCTCGTACATGAATATGTGTGCCTCGTCTTCCAGAATTATCTCCTCACCGCGCCGGGTGTGGGCCATGAGGCATACCTGATTCCCCATGGTTCCGCTGGGGACGTATAGTGCCGCCTCCTTGCCCACCATGTCGGCTGCCAGCTCCTGCAGGCGGTTAATGCTGGGGTCCTCCCCGTAAACATCATCGCCCACCTCCGCCTCAGCCATGGCGCGCCACATCTCTTCTGTGGGCTGCGTAACGGTGTCACTGCGCAAATCGATCTTACTCATCGCCAGACTACCCCCTAAAGTGGCATGTAAAATGCTATATCCTAGCTTTCGCTCCGCACCGACACATCCCTCCGTGCAGGCGGCAAAAACTGTGGCGCATTATAGATCACTGATCTTCGGGGAGAGAAGTTGCGGGGTCCGGATTGCACGGGGCGAGAAAGGGTGGGTACATCATGCGCGCATGGTTTTCCGTGATGAACTCATCGTCCACCACTTCTCCCTCTTCATACACGCGCCTGCGGATGGTGTTATGCCGCACGTGGCCGATCGCAGGTTCGTGCGTGATCCAGTGTGCATCCTGATAGACCCGGTAAGTGCGGGAAGGTTCTCTGTCCGCGCGCCACTCGCCTACCAGATCATGGTCGGTCAGCTGTACCAGCAGCTGGTAGGTGGCGGACGTGCGGTTTTCCACCTGCAGATCTGCGAAACTGTACGCACAGGTGGCGCCGCTTCCGAATGGAACCGTCCTGTTGGTGTCGGGGAAGACATCGTAGCTGTGCCGGTGCCGCTCCACAACCGAGAGTTCGGTGTGTAGGGTCATCCAGTAGATGAGATTGGAAAGCTGACACAGCCCTCCTCCCACTCCGGGCTGAACCTGCCCATCCTGCAGAACCATACCGGGAAGATATCCGCGCCGGCGCACCGGGGGTCCTATGCACCGCCAGAAGGAGAAGCGCTCCCCGGGCTGCAGGAGCACGCCGTGTACGGTCCGGGCCGCCAGAGCAAGATTGTGCACCTTATTGCGCTGCATCCACATATCAACGTCGGGCAGCTGCCGGATGAGCGGTGATGAATGATGGAAAACGGTATGGCCCCGTATGGGGTCTGACTGCCGGTGCGCCCAGTCTATGCCAACTGCATGCCACTGCATCCATCTTCTCAGCCGATGGTACAGGCCTCCGATCACCGTACGCAGTGCGGTCCTCCCCACGGGGCGACGCATCCGCATACCCTCCGTCACCGGCGCCCCACACATTCGCGGCAGCCGACACCTGCAGCGCCGCCGAGGGCGCAATAAGAATTATGATCCGGACACAAAAAAACATCGCACTCCCGCGATGCCGTGTCCCCCGCCTGTTTCGAACCCATTCTCGACAGGTGGGTGCCCTATGCCCGGCTTCAGACGTCCACTTGAAAGAGGCTTGCCTTCCACCGCGCAGCTCGGGCTCCCGGTGTAATGGTGTTGGCTCAAACAAATCCGGCCAGACACGAACACCGCAGGATGTGCGAAAAACTTACCAGATAACTCATACTGTGACGATTACCTGCACATTGAAGGAATTGCCCGCTGCAAACCTGCAGTCGATCATCCCCAGCTGCAGATCCATAGTATCATATGCCCCCTCACCTAGCAACATACGGCCGAGGGAAAATTGGCCGCCCCGGGGCGGCATCGTCCCCCTACGTCGCCGACGATCCGACACGACAACTCCGAGTTCATCACCCGGTCAGAAGTGCCGCACTGTGCATACCCCCCCCCACTCTGAGAACAGCCGCCTGCCGTCACCCGAAGCCGGGCGAGGCCTCGATAACCGGGCAGTCAGGCTCATCGGACCCCCCACTCCGTGCGCGAGTGCTGCCGCCGCGACCTGACGCCAGATATCCACAGGCACGGGCGGAGAGGAATCCGGACGAAGGTGGTGGAAAAATGAGGTGATGGACAGTTGCTCTGACCACACCGTACTGCCGGACTGAGTAGTGAGTCAGGCGGGGAGCGTGACCGCCCGGCACCTGATGTATCTCTGCGGCCGACCCAGCCGCCACAGCCATGATCACCGGCAATCCGGGCGATAATGTGCGGATCGAATGACCGCCGAGGATAGCCGCATGACCGTGCAGGTGAAACTCCCAGAACGGGGAGCACGGGGTAAAGTACTGATCACGCATCCCGGGAGAGCCGCAAATCGACGATGCACAGGCTAACGTCAGATATCGTAACGACTGATTTTGCACCGCACCGTGATGGTGGGAAAGGGCCGAATGCACAGCCCCCACATGCAGGCTGACGATTGAAGGGAGAAAATGACCATGTTTCAGCAGCTGGCTCTCGAGAACCTCCCCGCCCTGGCGCCGATCTTCAACTACAGCCACCGCCTCACGATGGTTATCTCCTCCATCCTGGCCGGCAACTCGTCCGCCTGTCTGTACAGGGCTGCACGCGGGGAGCTCTACCTGCTGTGGGATCGGGGCAACAACGTATTCTACACGAGCAGCAATGATCCACCCTGCGGTTGGGAAGACGCCGTCGGTGATCTGCTGCACGCGAGCATCATTCCCCAGTTCGCCTCACGGGGGGAGGAACACTTCAGCATTGACGTACCGGACTCTCCCGCGATGTACGAGAGGCTCCGCACGGCCTTTTCGCCTTACCTCAAGCGGGAGCTGCAGACGTTGTTTCTGGCTCACCCCGGGCCATCAGAGCTGGCGGAGCAGCCCCATCATATCAGTGGTGCAGACTTCGTGCCCGTGGACGGGAAACTCCTGTGCGGCGAGGGACCGGCCAACTGGGAGATTCTGCGATCAGAAGTTCTCTATATGTGGCCCTCGGTGCAACGTTTCCTGGCGCACGGGTGGGGAACAGCCGCTGTACTGGAGGGCCGGATTGCGGGATGGTGCACCGCCGAGTATGTGAGTCCCCAGCAGCTAGGCATCGGCATCGAAACTGAGCCGAACATGCGCCGACGCGGAATAGCAACGGGTGCGGGCGCGGCATTCCTTAAGCAATGTTGGCAGCACAAACGCAGGCCTCACTGGGAATGCAATGCGGCCAACGAGTCCTCAGTTCGCCTCGCCAAAAAACTCGGCTTCAGACTGCTGGAGAGGCGGACCAGAATGTCGGGGCTGTTTCCCTCATCGAGCAGGAATTGATGAATTCTCGAAGTGTGACTCCAAATCCCTCTCGACCCGAGAACTACCGCGCGGCATGCAGCAGAATCCGTGCCGCCCTGACCCTGTCTTTCACGGCACATCTGTCCATGGCTTTCTGGTTGCGTCACGAATCTGCCGTCATCTCCTTCTCATACCGCCTCGCCCGGTCATCGGATCTGCACCCGGGTGCGAGTCACTGATGCCCCTCTCCGGGGCGGGTACTCAGACCCCCTGGGCGAGTCCCATAGCACGAGCGAAATTCGTGCCTGGTGCGCGGCTGCGATAAGGCACGTGAGGTCCCGGTATTGAATCCGGATGAGGGAGATGCTGAAACAGCAGTTCCCGGTCACTCATGGTTTCGTCATCAGCAACGCCAGGGCTGCACTGGTGAGGCTGTGGCATTCTCGCTGCCCAGACCGGGCGGCATCCACAACGAGAATCTTCCCGAGCGACCGAACTCACCGCCGCGTGACTGCCCGGAAGAGCGAGTTGCAACCCCGGAATGGTCATGGCCCGGTGGGCAGAGACCCACACGGAACGCCACACCACCGCGTGTTAAGACACGCGCAATTGTAGGAACGAAAATGATGCCGCGGTCATCGCGTATCCTCTCAGGCCAGGGCCAGGAAGAACCTCACCAGAAACGGAACCAGCATGGTCAGAACGAACCCGCTGATAAACGCGAGGGGAACGTACGAGCTTCCCGCCGCTCTACCAACTACCGCGAGCGTGACATCCATGGTGGTTGCACCCCCGGGAGCGATGCTGGACAGGGCTCCCACCCTGCTCGCCACCAGGGGGATGACCATAATGGCCACCAACTCCCGCAGCACATTTGCCAGAAAGGCCATGGCTCCAAGCGTAGCGCTGTGCACGTCGGCGATGATTACGGCCGACAGGCTGTACCATCCGAAGCCCGAGGCCAAAGCGGCGGCCTCATGGGAGGGCATCAGTCCGGCGAACCGCGCCACACACACCGCACCCGCAATGCTGCCGAGCGCAATGCCGGCCGGAAGCAGCAGGACCTGCCAACCCAGGGCGCGTATCTGGCCGGTGATGCGGCCCGATTCGCCCAGTTCAAGCCCCACACCGAAGAGCAACATCCCGAGGACCCAACCAGTCACCCGCGACAACAGTGCCAGATGGTCGGCGGTGACCAACAGATACCCGCTCACCAGCCCGCACAGTACGGCCCCCATCAGCCGCAGCGTGAGGGAGTACGGAGCGGCCCCGGACCGGGTGCCGACCCCACGTTCGCCTGCGCCACACCGGTCCGCCCGCACCGCATCAGTTCCGTCCCCTCGGGCGGACATCGCATGGACAGATTCCTGCCTATACCCGGACAACAGGGTTCGTTCCAGGACGGCGACCACCAGAACGCTGCAGGTAACAGATATCAGCGCGAAAACCAGGGCCGTGCGACCGATTTGCGCAGCCTGACCGACGACCTCCGCATCTCCTCCGATACGAGCCCCCATGACGAAGAGCAAAAATAGGAGGCTGACGTCGGTCACGATGGAAGAAGGAAGCCACTCGTTGAACGAAACTCTCTTGTGAGAGAGCAGGAAGCCGATCGCCAGGGGGAATACGATAGTCGCCACGATCTCACCTCTCCGCCGGTGCACACCCGTCCTGCAGTGAAAACAGCCCGCCAGCATCTGCCGCCGGGTCCACGTATATTCTACATGGTAGTACGATCGGTCTCATAAGACAATCGACCCGACCAGGACCGGCGAGACGACATTGTGCATGGGGAAAACGGTCCAATCGCTCATCGGCAGGGCGAAGAAGCAGTCGTTTCGTGGGAGGAATTACAGGAAGTGCGGGCGGTATTGCCGAAAAATACATTCGAGTCCAGAGAGAAGGAGGGCCAAATAGATGGATGTCCATCAGGCTATAAGAGAGCGGTACAGCGTGAGATCATACCTCCCGGACCCGATTCCTGAGGATAAGCTCATGCGGGTTATGGAGGCTGCCCGCCTGGCACCGTCGGCAAAGAACCGCCAGCCCTGGAAGTTCGTGCTGGTAACCGAACAGCAGAAGCGAGATGCACTCGCCGGTTTCGCGCGCAATCCATTCGTTTCGGAGGCCCCCGTCTGTATAGTCGCCGTATGTACCGAGAAAGACTGGATGCTCAGCTCCGGCGTTCATGCCTACGCCGTAGACGTTGCCATTGCCATAGACCACATCACGCTGGCCGCTGTCGCCGAGGGCTTGGGAACCTGCTGGATCGGAGATTTCGACCAACAGCCGGCCAGGGAACTCCTCAAAATACCCGACGAACACATCATCGTGGAACTGCTGCCGATTGGATATCCCGCCGATGTGCCGGGGGACAAGAAGCGAAAGGATCTCCGGGAAATCATCTGCTGGGAAACCTTCTCCTGATCCCCCGTCTGCTACGAGATATGACCGCCAGACCGCCACCATTGCGCAACCGGAATGCCCCACCTGACGCGCTTTTCGGCTCTCTCACGGAAACCACGGCGAAGCCCCCCGGTGGTGTACAGAGCGCCGGGGGGCTGCTCTACGCCCCGCGAGCAAGAGACGCGGTCCGGCAACACTCTCTCCCGCCGCCGACAAAGGACCGCACATCAGCCCGCATCAGAGATCCAAATTGCCGCTGACACCATTTGATGAACGGAATGCTGCAGAGAGGACAGTATTACCGATTTTTAGCGAGAAAGCCTCGCCCGTGAAACGGGCGGGGATGAATCGCTGTTGAACACATAAAACGTATGTGCCATAATCAAAGCACATGTGAATATTTGGTTGCAGTTAATTCCCTGCAATGTAAAATATTTAGGGTGTAGCTGATACTGCATTGGATTGTATTTGTTTGCTGTGCAAACATGCAGCCTGTGGCTGTTAAGGTATAATCTGTATTGCAGACAGTGAACAAGCAACAAACGATCTGCCTGCACGGTAAACAGTGCAGGTGCCTGGGTCGGTATATCCGTATCTCAGGAGGGCTGATGGCACAGCCTTAAGTCTGCGTCGCACTCGCCT
>PUMM01000056.1 GCA_003551365.1 Clostridia bacterium | reverse complement strand
TCGCAGCTGGCCTATTCCTACGGCCAGCCGGTGCGGGATGGGTTGAACTGGCAGCTAGGGAGTGTGAAGATCGAGGCGATGCACACCCCAGGGCATACCCCTGGCTCTTTCAGCTACGTCCTGCATGATGCAGGGGGGAGACCCTGGATTGTCTTTACAGGTGATGCACTGTTTGCCGGCGATGTCGGCCGGGTCGATTTCCTGGGGGAGGACCGGATCGAGGAGATGGCCAGTCTTCTGTATGATTCGATATTTGTGCGGATTCTGCCCCTGGGAGACGGGGTGATCATCTGTCCGGCGCACGGTGCCGGCTCCGCCTGCGGGGCAGCCATCGCTGACAGGCGAATGACCACCGTCGGCCTGGAGAGGGAGGCGAATCCGCGGCTGCAGCATGCTGACCGCTCCGCGTTCATTGCCGATGTGGGTAAATCTCTGGCCAAATCCCCCTACTTCCTGCGCATGGAGGAGTACAACGTGGGAGGGGCGCCGATGCTCGGAGAACTGCCTCCCGTGCGGGGGCTGTCGGTAGATGACTTTGCCGCAGAGGCGGAGCGCGAGGACACCGTGGTGGTGGATCTGCGTCCCGAACTGGAGTTCGCCGCTTCTCACCTGCCGGACTCTCTGTTTCTGTTCGACGGCGGGTTGGAGCACTTTGGCGGGTTGTTCATACCGCAGGATGCGAGGTTGCTGCTGGTCAATTCCGTCGGATATCCGGAGGAGCAGGTGGTCCGGCTGCGGCGCACGGGCTTCGATGACATAGTCGGATATCTGCGCGGTGGGCTCTTCGGCTGGCAGAATGCCGGCGGTGCGGTGCGGTCGACGCACACGGTGTCGGTGCAGGATCTCTGTCGCCGGTTGGATGAGTCAGAAAGCCACAACCTGCTGGACATCCGCGGAACTGCGGAGCTGGGAGAGAAGGGTGCCATCCTCGGCGCACAGCACATACCGCTGGAGGAGCTGCCCGGGCGCGAGGAGGATGTGCCCGCTGACGGGAATCTGTACATTTTCTGTGGGAGCGGAAGGCGTTCCATGATTGCCGCTAGCCTGCTGCGGCGCGCCGGTCGCGACAACGCAGTGGTGGTGCTCGGCGGCATCCAGGGCTGGACATCCACTAGCTGCCCCATTGTCTAGACGGGGCGATGGAGGCTCTGGCGGTTGATTCTCTCATGTGGACCACCCAGTAGTGAGCCCCGGGGTCGGGTTTGTCCCCGGGGCCGCAATTCGTGGTTGTTGGTTTTTCGCCCGTGTGGCGCAGTGCGGGCGGACTGCTCAGTTCTCCCCTGCACCCGGTTCGGCATACTTGTGCAGGATGCGGGCAGCTCTGTTCGGATTGAATATTCCGCACTGGCACTGACGGGCCATGACCTCGGAGGCCTCATCGACATCCATTTCTCCGGCGGAAATCTGCTCAACGCAGTACTCGATGAGGTTAAAGCTCACCATACCGTGTCCGCACATGGTGGAGATTTCCTGCACCTCGGGATCCGGCAGCAGATCGGTGCACCCCCAGACCCCCAGTGAGTATTCGACGGTGTGCTCGCTGAGGTCCGACTCTTCACAGCAGGATCCGATCCCTTCGAACAGGCCGGACACGACTATGGACAGTCCGAGGTCTGCTTCCTTCAGATCCTGCAGGGTGCGGGTCACGCTCTCCTCTTCGGTGAATACGGCGTGGAATATGGAGTTGTCCTGGGTGCCCTGCACCAGATCATGCATGGGGAGAGCAAAGATATTGCCCGTCCGCATGTCGCCCACGTTAACGGGATCGTGTCTTTCTGCGATGCGGGCAAAGGACTTGAAGGTTTCCGCACTGCCCCGACTGTTTATGCCCTGGGCAGAAATGGCGAAGACCACATAGTCTCCCTGCAGGCTGTCCTCCGTTCCCTGTCGATGCAGACTGTGCGTCATGACTGCACCTCCCCGGCCCGCGGGCGACCAAGGCCCACGTTGACCTTTCCGTTGATCGACACCTGCATGCCGGCTCTTTGCGCGGCCTCTGTCGCGGGCACAGCTCCGTCCTCACCGGCGCGCGCCGCGAGGGCCACGCTGAACACGGTGTCTATGTCCTCGCTGACCCGGCGCAGACTGTTCAGCGCCTCCTCCACTCCTTCGATGGGTACAGAGAACTCCACTATGGCTGACAGCACCCGCTCGTCCAGGACGTCCTCCCGCAGGTCGCCGGTATCCGGGTCGCGCATGAGATGATAGACGGGGTTGTCCGGTTCGAACCGGACCGGCAGCTGTGCCACCGCGCGGGCCACCTTCTGCACATCCCCGAAGCTGGTGCCGGTTCCCGGCCGGCCGATCTCGGCGGCTATGCCCGCCCGCCCCGGGGGGATGCGGCCCGTGACCTCATTGGTCTTCATTTCTTCCGTCCCCCGTCCCGGGACGCCCGTTCCGCTGTGCGTGAACAGGGGATCGCTGAAATCCCGGCGCAGGGATCGCGGCCAATGTAGTTCCTGCTGCTGCAGGGCATCGGTGGGGCATACGCCGGCGTGACGACAGATGCTGCATTCCACGCACTCATACAGGTCGATGGTTACGCCAGAAGTCTCCTCGACATTGATGGCCTCCATGGGACAGTAGGGGATGCACAGCTGGCAGGAGATGCACTTGTCCTGATCAATTTGCACGAGTTCCACCATCCCTCATTATCGTCTGATGCTATCACTCTAGCGCGAGCTTTCGTGCCGGTGCAACACGCGGGATACCCGGTAATGCGGCAGCACTGGAGGTGAGTGCAGCGGCATCTCCGGGAGAACGGTGCATGCGAACCACTGCACTGCCTCCGGAATCCTCATCGGCAGCAGCGCTGCCGGGGTCATGGCATGTTATGGGGGCAATACCGCGGCGGTCCACGGAAAACACCGTACTGAACTGTCCGGAGCGGGGAAAACCTGAGAAGGACCGCAAAAATAAAGGTAAATCGGAAGGGCACCGCGAATAATTGTGTACCGGGGAGAGCGTTGCTCATCTGACAAATCCCTCAGCGAATTGCCCCACACTACTGACGTAGCACGAGCCCCGCATGGGCGGCATACTGTGAATCGCACCCGGACGATCGCACTTGATGAGGATACTCCTGCGGATTTCGCAACCCAATGAGTGTGTGCCCCCCGGTTCCAGTCGTATTGTTTTCTCATTTGCGTTTTGCCCGGAAAGGAGTGTGTCCCGTGGCCAGATTGACCGACCTGACAATTGCTCTGTTGCTGGTTCTCCTTCTCACTCTGGGCGTCACCGTGACAGCCTGTGCGCCGGCGGAGGAGGAGATAGAGGCTGACGTGCCGGAGGAGCCGGAAGAGCCGGAGGAGCCCGATGAGCCGGAGGAGCCCGACGAGCCCAAAGAGGGAGGAGTATTTACCCTCGGGATAGCTGGAGGACCAGTGTCCCTCGATTATCACCGGCAGCGAGATTGGCACAGTCGTCACGCCTGCATGTTCATGTACGATCAGCTGTTCATTCTGGATGAGAATGAGGACCTGCGCCCTCATCTGGTGGAATCGTGGGAGATGGCCGAGGATGGGCTGTCGTACGTGTTTGAGCTGCGGGAGGGCGTGAAGTTTCACGATGGTACCGACTTCAATGCCGAGGCTCTGAAGTTCAGTGTGCGGCGACAGATGGAGGATCCGGAATATCCGCGGCATCCCGACCTCACCGACATGATCGAGGAGATGGAGGTCATCGACGAGTACACCATCGAGTTCATACTGCAGGATATAGAGGCCGACTTTCTCAATATCATGTCCACCTCCGGCGTGCCGGTCAGTCCCACCGCCGTAGAGGAAATGGGTGACGATTTCGAGGATGCACCGGTGGGCACGGGTCCGTTCAAGTTCGCCGATTATGAGCCCGACAGCCACGTGGAGATGGTCCGGTTCGATGACTATTGGCTGGGTCCATCCCATATGGACGGGCTGAAGGTGCGGATCATCCCCGAGTCCAGCACCCGGGTCATTGAGCTGGAAACGGGTACACTGGACGCTGCCCACTATATCGACGCCAAGGATATTCCGCGCCTGGAGGAGGCCGGCGTGATAATTGAAGGGCGGACGGTTCCCGGTTATCAGATGGTGGTGCTGAATCTGGCCGATGGCCCCACCGTGGACCTGAATGTCCGCAGGGCCATAGCCCGGAGCATTGATCGCCACCTCATAATTGATGAAGTCCTGGAGGGGCAGGCGGAGCTCAGCCGGGCCGGGGTCCCCAGTGTATCGCCCTTTTATCACCAGGACGTGCCCATGGTCGAGTTCGACCCGGAGGAAGCTGCCGCCCTGCTGGATGAGGCGGGATGGATAGAAGGAGATGACGGGCTGCGCGAGAAGGATGGTGAGCCGCTGCAGCTGACAATTCTGACCGCCGATCGGGAAGAGAGGGTGCTGATCAGCGAGATCCTGCAGGAACAGCTGCGGGCAGTGGGATTTGACGCGGAGATAGCTTCGCTGGAATGGGGGTCATACCTGGACGCCATGCGGGCGGGTGACTTCGACATATCCTACTGGAGTCTGGCGGGAGATGCGCACCGTACTGGGACCGGAACGGCGAACATTCATTCTGATGCGCACTGGAATGTCTCGCAGATCGCCGATCAGCCCGAGCTGGTCGAGATCATGGAACGCATAGACGACATCATCGACGAGGGAGCCACTATCCTGGACGATGATGAGCGATTTGCGCACTATCGGGATTTTCAGCAACTGGCCTACGAGCACCAGCTCAAGGTCTGGATGTGGCATGAGAAGGGCTTCATGGCCGTGCAGCCCTGGGTGCATGACTACGAAATCTACAACTACCAGGCCTTCTGGCTCTACGACACGTGGTTGGACAGATGAGATGATGGTGGAGCCCGGCTGCCGCCGCCGGGTCGGATCGGCGGTCGGTGCGGTGTAAGAGCGCGTCCCGAAAATGGGGGGGGAATCGGGGCGCGCTTTCGCATGTGGACGATGCAGCTGCAGCTGAGGCAGCAGCATGCTCCACTTCGGTGCTCCGCGGGCGGGGGGTGGCATTTGCTGTCATTAACCGGTACAATGGTTACCAGTTATTGTCTGCGGCCGGGCCGGAAACGGAGGGTCTTTCCCGCCATCCCGCTCCGGCGATACGGGTCGCGACTGCTGTGGATGACTGGTGACAACTGTCCGCGGGAGGAGAGAGGGGTGTGGAACTGGAGGCGGCGGTGCGGGATTATCTGGATCGCGAGATGGTACTGCAGGGTCGGGCGGACAACACCAGAAGATGCTACGGGACTGATCTCGGGCAGTTCATCGATTACTGCCGGGAGCACGTCGGTGCAAAACCCGGTGTGGAGTGTGTGGGGCGGGAACACGTGGAGGGATTTCTGCATCGGCAGCTGCTCGCCGGTGTGGGGAGGGCGACGGTGCGGCGGCGGGGATTCGTGCTGCGCGGCTTCTTCCGCTGGGCCCGTGAAACGGGATTATGTGGCGAAAATCCGGCCGAGAGAGTGCCGGTTCCGCGGTCGCGACGCCCCCTTCCCTACTGCCCCGGGGGCGAGCTGGTGGAGAGTATGCTGCATGCATGCAGCGATCCGACCACCAGGGCTCTGATCGCCACGCTCTTTTACACCGGTATGCGGGTGGGGGAGCTGTGTTCGCTCGCGCTCGACGATGTGCGCCTGGAGGAGGGGCGCGTTCTGGTTCGACGCGGCAAGGGAGGAAAGTCACGATTCATTCCTCTGCATTCGAAGCTGGTTCCGGTGCTGCGGCATTACGGGGAGCAGGTGCGTCCCGACGTGGATTCGGATCGTTTCTTTTCCACCAGCTCCGGCCGCATGTCCACCAGGTGGGCATCGCTGCTCATCGAGCGGGAACGGCATCGGCAGGGAATCACCGATCCACTCACTCCACACAGCCTGCGGCACGCATTTGCCACCGAGCTGTACAAAAAGGGGGTGGACCTGCGCAAGCTGCAGGCGCTTCTGGGTCATTCTTCGCTGCAGACGCTGGAGGTCTACGTGCACCTGAGTGGGCGCGACCTGCAGGAGGCGGTGGACAGGCTGTGACTTGCGTCCGGATGGTTCGCCCACCTCGTTGACAAATCACTCCGGGCGGGCGGTGCTCAGGATGACTTGTCGGGGGAGGGTGGGATCTGGTAGTAAGAGGAGTACGGAAGAGCTGATTTGCGGTCGATGGGCGGTGCGATGTCGCATTCGCGCACCCGCAGTCGACGGCGGAGGGCAGTGCGCAGGGGGTGTTGCCATGGATCGCAGGCACTTTTGCCGCTTACTTTTCTGGGGTTCTGTGTCTATGTTGCTTCCAGCCTGTCGACTGGTCGCTCCGGAGGAAGAGCCGCCCCCCGAGGCGGTCGAGGAACCGGATAACCTGCTCACGGAGGAAGCCATGTTCTACCAGAAGCTGAATGACGACCGGGTGCGGTGCAATTTGTGTTTCCATGCATGCACCCTGGCTCCCGGTGAACGGGGTTTCTGCCGTAACCGGCAGAATGAGGAGGGGATGCTGTATACCCTGGTGTACGGGCGGCCATCGGCGGTGCACGTCGAGCCGGTGGAGAAGCTCCCCCTCAAACACTTCCGTCCCGGCAGCGAGCGTCTGAACATCGGTACTGCCAGCTGCAACCTGCGCTGCAAGTACTGCCACAACTGGCACCTGTCACAGGCCAGCATCGAAGAGGTGCGCGATTATCAGAAGCTGAGTCCGGAGGATGTGGTGCAGCGCGCCACCGAGCGGGATGCACCATCGATTTCTTTCACCTACAACGAGCCCACCGTCTTTTACGAGTATATGTACGACATCGCCCGGCTGGCCCGAGAAGAGGGCATGGAGGTGTTGCTCAACTCCAACGGAGCCATGCAGCGCGAGCCGCTGTTGGCACTTCTGCCCTACATTGATGCAGTCAATATCGACCTGAAGGGATTCACGGAGGACTTCTATCGCGAGATGGCCGGAGGAAGCCTCGAGCCGGTCCTCGATACGTTGAAGACTGTGCGCGCGGAGGGAGTGTGGCTGGAGGTCGTCAACCTGGTGGTGCCGGGATACAATGATGATATGGACACAGTGGCGGAGATGTGCAGATGGATCATCGACGAGCTGGGGGAGGAAACCCCGGTGCATTTCAACCGCTTCACCCCGGCGTATCGGCTGACCGACGAGTCAATGACTCCTCTGTCGACGCTGGAGGAGGCGCACCAGGTGGCCCTGGCGGAGGGTCTGCACTTCGTCACCATCGGCAATGTTCCGGAGCATCCCTACGAATCCACCTACTGCCCCCACTGCGGTGAGGTGCTCATAGAGCGAGCCCACTACGACATCCGGGCGCTGAATGTGCAGGACGGTAAGTGCAAGTTCTGCGACGCCCCGATTGCTGGAGTCTGGGATTGATGCACACCTACCCGGTCGGAAAAGGCGCGGCAGCTGCCGGCCTCTCGCGCAGCTGAGCACCGGTCCAGCCCGCTTCGCTGCGTACCTGCATGGGGGGTGGACCGGTGTCGGTGACTGGCTGGGCATGCGCGATGTGTTTGCCCCGGCCTGCCCCGTCTGCTCAGCCGCCGCTGAAGGTGTAAGCCAGAGTTACCCCGTCCCCGTCGCGCAGGGGTGTTTCTCTTCCCTGCAGTCGGTTCATGCTGTGCGTCTCGCCATCGCGCTGCAGAAACACCATATAGGCGGACATCTGCCTGTCGTCCAGCTCGCCCAGCTGCGCGAGTGTCTGCAGGGCATCGCCGATGGTGGCACCCTCATCCAGCTCCAGCTGCAGACGGGTCTGCCCGAGATGCAGTCTGAGCAGTCCGGTTACCGTGCAGTTGATGCGCACTCACTCAACCCCCCGATTGCTGCAGATCGAATCCCGCATCGAGCAGCTCCCGCTTGACTTCGGGCAGATCCAGGTCGTCCAACAGGTCTATTGTGGGCCACCCGCGTTCGGCATCCCATCTTCGGTCCGCGTAGTATTCGTCCAGCATGGGTTCCAGTTCGAAGAGTAGCCCGGCAGAGGGACCACATTCTTCCGGCAGCGGTTCCTCGAGAAAGCGATCGGGCAGCCGGTCATCCGCCCGGGTGATTCCTTCCCGCATACAGAAGGCCCGCTCGACGTTGATGATCCGTTCGCCCGCCCGGCGCACTTCGTCTGCGGTCAGATCCCATCCGGTCACCGCATTGAGGAAGTTTGCCGCCAGTTCGAAGGGCATAGCTTCCATGCAGATGGCGGTGTTTTTGCATACATTCAGGCTGTCCACCACTGCGCACCATTCCTCGAAGTAGCGCACCAACTTACCCTTGCCCTCGTACTCATTGGGATAGGCGGCCTTGGGGGTGCCGAAGCGCCGGATGCTCTCTTCTTCGTCCTCGCTCAGCTCGAAGAAGGGTTCGGCCCGCAG